>NZ_KZ672780.1:0-201500 GCF_001811085.1 Streptococcus sp. HMSC062B01 | reverse complement strand
CTGTTTCTCCCGCTGTACCAACCGGTCCGGTATAAGCTGGTTTCTCTGGTTGAACTTCTGGTTCTCCATTCACAGATCCTGTGTATGCTGGAAGAGCGGGCTCAACTGGGGCTGTTTCTCCTGCTGTACCAACCGGTCCAGTATAGGCTGGTTTCTCCGGTTGAACTTCTGGTTCGCCATTTACTGACCCTGTGTATGCTGGAAGCGCAGGCTCGACTGGGGCTGTTTCTCCCGCTGTACCAACCGGTCCGGTATAGGCTGGTTTCTCCGGTTGAACTTCTGGTTCACCATTCACTGACCCTGTGTATGCTGGAAGTGCAGGCTCGACTGGGGCTGTATCTCCCGCTGTACCAACCGGCTCTGTATAGGTTGGTTTCTCTGGTTGAACTTCTGGTTCTCCCTTACTACTGCTGTTTTTTTCAGATTGATTCGGATTCGTTTTATTTTCTTCTTTTGATGTTTCCTTATTTGGAGCTAATCCTTGAGAAGATGGGTTAGGAGTGGAATCAGAGATACTTCCAACCTGACTTGAAATATCTTGATCTGGTTTTTCCTCTTCCATAAGCTCTGTTTGCTTTTCTTGACCCCTAGCATCCCGTCCAGATTTTGAATTTTCTGGTACTGCTAGTTGATCTTTAAGACTAATTTCTTCAGTCAGAGAGGCAGGCGAGGTTCCTGTCAAAGCCCGCAAATCAGAAGCAGTAAAGTAACCGATATAGTCGTATCCTTCAATGGCTAAATCAGCCTCAGAAACACCTGAAGAAATTAGAACTTGACGGTTATAAGAAGCCAACTCTTTATTTTCTAGTGCAAAAACTTGAGGCGAAAGCAAAAGGCTCTGTCCGAACGCTCCAATCAAAAGCACTCCCACCAACTTGCCAGCCTTCTTACGAGAAAACACCAAGACAGCCAAAATAGCCGTCCCAGCTATTATGCCAAGAAGCGGTTGGCCATTATTTCCTGTTTGAGGCAAAACTGTTGGTTTCCCCTGCTTACGATAAATCAGGTAATAATTCTCACCTGATTGCAAATCGGAAGGAAGCTCATGCTTAATCAGTTCCTTCTCCTGCTCAGTTAACTCTTGCTCTTCAACATAAGTGTAATGAGCCTGACCAGTCTTTCCAACTTCATCAGCAGCAACAGCTGGGCTAGTCAAAAAACTCCCAAAGATCAAGGCAGCAATTGCAACGGAGCCTACACCAACAGATAATTTTCTAATCGAAAATTTCTGAATTTTCTCCTGTACTTTTCTAAAATCCTTCACTTCATAACTCCCATTATTTGTTTGGATGTATAAATTTTCTCCCTAAGTCTTCACTAGCTAACTCCCAATTAGCCTTTAAAAGACAGCATTTATACACATAGTATTATCATAATTCTTTTAGATGTTTTTTACAATAGATTTTTCCTGAAAAAACTATTTATTTCTTCAAAAACTACTAAAAAATGGAGAAATATTCAGCTTTTTTTGTAGGAACGCTAAAAATCGCTCCAAATAGTCACTTCCCACCTATTCCATATGGCATTTTAAAGAGACTTCCCAGATAGAAATAAAAATGTATCAGAGAAGAATCTTTTAGTCTCTTTTCTAGAAAGCTACTCACAATCAAATAAAGCCAAGATACCATTATCTCAGCTTCTTTCTTCATATCTAATTTCTTTCAAATAAAGGCCATTGGGACCGGCAGTTGGCCCTGCTAGATGACGGTCTTTCTCCGCTAAAATCCTCTGGATCTGCTCTATTGGCATGCGCTTGTTGCCGATTTTGAGAAGTGTGCCAACCATATTTCGAATCTGCTTATACAGAAAGCCATTGCCCGAAAAAGTAAAGACCAGAAAATTACGCTCTGCATCATAGCGGACCTTGGCCTCAGTAATGGTCCGAACCTTGTCTTCCACACTGGTCCCCGAAGCAGTAAAGCCTGTAAAATCATGCGTCCCCTCTAGCTGAGTAATCGCTTCTTCTATCAGGCTCAGCTCCAGAGGATAAGGATAATGTGTGGCATAATAGCGCATCATAGGATTCTTGGGTCTGCCGATGTCCACCAAAAATTCATAGGTCTTGCTGTGCTTATTGTAGCGAGCGTGAAAATCATCCGACACCCGCTCCACACTGATGAAATCAATATCTTCTGGCGTCTGTGTATCCAAGGCAAAACGCAATTTCTCTTCATCCCGCTCTTCTGGTAAATCAAAATGTAGAACTTGTCCCAGAGCGTGAACACCACTGTCTGTTCGACCTGCACCATGAATGACCACAGGCTGGCCTTTGTTAATTCGAGTCAAGGTTTTTTCAATCTCTTCTTGGACACTTCTAGCATGAGGCTGTCTTTGGAAACCAGCAAAGTCATGTCCATCATAGGAAATAATCGCTTTATATCTTGTCATAGACCTATTGTAGCAGGAAAAGACAGGAGTAGCAAGATAATTCTCGTTATGACAATATTACTTAAAAAATGATATACTAATTCTAAAAAGGAGGGAAGAATGTTAGCAGATATCAGCTTTCAAGAAGAACATAGACGTTTCAGATACAAAGCCGCAGCACTTATCATAGAAGAAGGAGCCGTGGCTTTCATGACCAACCCTGACGAAAGCTACTTCTATCCGCTTGGAGGTGCTGTTCAGTTGGGAGAATCCTCCCAGGAAGCCGTCAAAAGGGAAATCCAGGAAGAAACTGGTCAAGAATACGAGATTGATCGGTTAGTATTTATCCATGAAAACTTCTTCCAGCAGGAAACAGGACGATTGGCAGGACTAGACTGTCACGAAATTTGCTTTTATTACTTGATGAAACCAAAAGGGCAACAATTCCCTAGTCTTTCAGAAAATGAAACTGTCGAATGGATCCCTTTGGAAGAACTCCAACACCAAACAGCCTATCCTAATTTTCTACCTGAACTGCTCCCTCATATTCATCAAGGAATTCAACACATCATAACTGGAAAATCAAGCGAGTAAAGAAAAAGAACCTAAGCTAGCATTCCCTTATGGACCTATTCCCCATAATGTCATAAACAAAAAGACGAGGCCAAGCTATTTTCTTTGACCTCGTCTTTATTCTTGTCCAAATAATTATTTAAGCCTAGGTTTACACTCGATTTTTAGAACGATAATAAATCATCCTTTCCTTTTCTTGCGTCCACCCAAACCAATCATAGCTAAAGCTGTCCCAAGAAGGGTTATAGGCCAAGCTGAAGTTGTTCCAGTTTGCGGAAGTTTATTGTCCTTAGCCACTGCTTGGGCAGATGGTTGAGATAATTTTTGTTCAGCTATTGGCTGCTTAGTTTGAGTCGGTCTTAGACCCTCTTCTTGCTTACTTACTTGGCTAAGCGCTGATGATCCCTTAACAGAAGGAGTAACCAACAGGGCTGGTTGAACCTGCCTTCCACCCATTTTTGGTGAACCTGCTTCTTTTGTCCCAATTTCCACAATTTCAGCTACAGCATCCTTAGAAACGAAACTTTCCACAAGCTTGCTACTACCGTCCTGGGCAGATATTTCAACCAAATTCGTTTTTTCACCTTTGATTCCCACTTGCAAAATCTTGCGTTGCCCTTTTTCAAGGTTTGGATTTGCTACTTCTTTTGTCTCAAAGGCAATCTCTTCTGTTTGAATATCAAGATATGGTTTATATTCCACAAGAGCGCGAACTTCTTCATCATCAGCACTGCCATTGTAGGTGATTGGCTTGAGATTTTCGCGAGCAACTTTTAGTTTAGCTGCTAGTTTGTCTACCTCTTCTTGCTTCATCCGGCTTAATTCCCAATCAATCTCATCTTGAGCTGCTTTTAGAGCTGCAACAGATTCTGGTGTATAGATGGTTAAATCGGTTGGGATTTTAGCAATTTCTTCCCGAATAGGGCCATAATTAGCCTTGAAATAGTCTTTATTATGATCAGCAAAAGCAGTCATTAATCGGAAAATCTCTTCTTCCTTGTATTCAGCTTGCGGTCTATCAGCCCAGATGGCAATCATGCTACCGACTGTTGGAAGATCTACTTCTGGGTACTTGGTAGAAGCTAGTTGATTAAATGGTGTCTTTTCAGTATTATCAAGTGCTTTCTGTAAGAAACCACCGCCATCTTCTGGTTTTTGCCCCAAAATGTAATACCAATCCCCATTGGTATTGAGGAATTTGTAACCCTTGCTTGCCAGATACTGTGGCGATGCCAGGTTATAGCCCCACCATCCTTTAGACCAATAGGAGATTAAGACATCCTTATCAAACTCAACGTCGTCTTTGTCTTCGTAGTAGAAGCCATCGTTGAAGGCCATTGGCTTCAAACCTCTCTCTTTTGCCATAGCAGCTAGAGAGTTGGCATATTCTGCGAACTTACCATAGAGGTTGTAGTATTTCAGATAATACCAACCCTGAGCATTGGTAGCATCGTTGGCATATTCATCCGTTCCATAGTTGAAAATTTTGGTTTTACCTGCAAAGTAATCCATATACTTGCCAATCAAAGCTTTGGTAAAGGACTTGGCTTCTTCATTTTCCAAATCAAGGGTTGTTTTGGATAGTGTATCAAAATAAGCCTGAGGATTTTGAATACCTAGTTTTTCCATAGCGAACAAAAGAGCATCCATATGGCCTGGGCTATTGAGTGCCGGAATAAGGCCTATACCCTTTCCTTTGGCATAAGCAATCAGCTCATCCATCTCTTTTTGGCTGAGGGCATTTCCATTTGGATCATCGTAGTAAGCCTTGGTACCAGCCAAGATTGCTTCTTTCACTTCATCACTTGTGTAGGTTTTACCATTGGCTTCAACGGTCATGTCATCCAACATGAAGCGCACACCGTCATTTCCAACTAGCAGATGCAAATCTGAATATCCCAATTCACTAGCCTTGTCAATGATTCTCTTTAGCTGATCCAATGAGAAATATTTCCGACCAGCGTCAATAGAAATCACCTTGCTCTTAGCTAATTTTTCTCGTTCAGCTTGAGCATCTAGTACCTTTTGATAATCAGGGGTTGGCTGGAGATGCTCACGAGCTTCTTTTAAGCGAGCAACCGCAAGATCAATCTCTTCTTGCTTGCTCCGGCTAAGATGGCTGTCTAATTCTTTAACAGCATTTTCTGCTTCCTTAAGACGAGCGATACTTTCTGGTGTATATTTAGAAGCTAAGTCACTTGGGACTGCTGCCAATTCTTTTTCTGCATCTTGATAATTAGCAGCAAAATACTCAGCATTTTGATCAGCAAAGCGACGCATCAACTTATAAAGACGAGATGGGGAAAAACGCGCTGAAGGCTCATCAGCCCATGCAGCCACCATACCACCAATAATTGGAATATCTGCTCCCTCAGACTTAGGAACACTTGTGATCGGTGTAGAAGCAATTCCCTTCAATCCTTGGTCCAGATTATACCAACCTTGGCCGTCTGCATTCCGACCTAGAACATAATACCAAGCATCATTGGTATTTAGAATCTTATGCCCTTTTTCAGACAAAAGTTTAGAAGAAGCAACATCATAGCCTCCCCAGCCACCAGTCCAATAAGACACAATAATGTCCTTATCAAATTCACCAAAACTCTGATCAGAATTATAGTAAATACCATCATTGAAGGCCATTGGTTTCAGGCCATTTCGCTTAACAATTTTAGCTAGATCATTAGCATAAGCGATGAATTTTTCATAGCCCTTTTCTGGGTAACCTTCTCCTGGATAATACTTGTCTGCTTGTAGAACCTGCCAGCCCTTAGCATTGGTCGCATCATTAGCATATTCATCTAAACCAATATTGAAAATATCCGTCTTACCAGCAAAATATGCAGCATATTTCTCAATCAAGGCTTTTGTGAAATCAACAGCATGCTGATTATTTAAATCAACTGTTCGAGCAGATTCCTTGCCAAAGTAGTCAAAATTAGGTTTTTCAATTCCCAGCTCCTTCATGGCATTCAGGATCGCATCCATATGCCCTGGGCTATTGATTGTCGGAACAAGACCGATTCCTTGTCGTTTAGCATAATCGATCAAGTCCGTCATTTCAGCTTGTGTTAAGTGATTGCCATTTGGATCATTATAATAATCGTTGGTCCCTTTTTCAATGGCTTTTTTTACATCTTCACTAGAATAGGTCTTACCGCCTACAGTCAATGACATGTCATCCAATTGGAAACGCAATCCATCATTTCCTAACAGTAAATGCATGTCTGTAAAACCATAACGCTTAGCCTTGTCTACAATTTCTTTCAATTGTTCTGGGCTAAAATATTTACGACCTGCATCAACTGAAATCATTTTGCGCATGGCAAGCTTTTCATCAACACGGTCTGACTCTTGACCCTTAGGTGCATCAGTAGGTAGGCCTGCTTTCTCCTCAGAATCATTTCTTTTTTCTGCTTCTCCAGTAGCATCTTTTTCAGGGGCCTTGTCTTGCTTAGGAGTATCTGTATTAGATTCTGCTGGAGCAGAAGTTGATGGAGTTGCTTCACTATTGTTTACAGGATTTGCTCCGGACGCTTCCTCAGCTGTAGACTTATCTTGTGCGGGACTAGAGGTTGCCACTTCTTCTGTAGCTTTGGGTTCAGTAGAATCTGCTGGAGCGACAACATTTGACTGCGTAGTTGGAAGCTCTTCTGCCGAAACAACCTGTCCAGCCATAGTGATTCCAATTAGAACAGAAGCCGCTCCAACTGAAAATTTACGAATAGAAAAACGCTGTTCTCTATGAAAGACCATCATAAAATCTCCTTTTTTATAAATAGAAAAACCGATTATGTAAACGGTTTCTTTTTCTTCATTATAGGCTATTACCTCCTTTTCTGCAATGAGCCTTCAGCAAGATTCTATAATTTAATGATAAAGAGATTTAATTCAGATACCTATATTTTAAAGCAAGATTTCAAAAAATCTCAAATCCAAAAAAAGAGAGAGTGAACTATAACTTCAGTCCACTCTCTGCCTTTCTTTTATTCCCCATCAAAAGCATCTTTAATATGGTCAAAGAAGCCTTTTTTCTTAGGATTTACACTGATATTCCCTGCAGCCGCAAAGTCCTTGAGCGCTGCTTTTTGCTTATCATTCAGTCCCGTTGGGGTCACAACATTAACAGTAACATACTGGTCGCCCATACCTCCACCACGAAGACTAGGAGCTCCCTTGCCACGCAAGCGGAATCGTTTGCCAGTCTGAGTTCCTTCTGGGATATTGAGCTCAACATCACCGTGAACGGTTGGAACCTCCACACTATCTCCAAGAGCAGCCTGAACAAAGTTTAGATTGAGCTTGTAGTAAATAGTAGATCCATCTCGCTCAAACTTATCACTTGGTTCGACATTGACGACTACATATAAGTCTCCATAAGGGCCACCATTGAAACCTGCTTCTCCTTGACCTGCTAAGCGAACTTGCTGGCCAGTTTCCACACCTGCTGGAATTTTAACATGGACACTGTGGGCTTGTTTTTCATGTCCTGTTCCATGACAGGTCGTACAAGGTTCCTTAATTTCTTTTCCGCGTCCATGACAGACATCACAGGTCACTTGACGACGCATCATGCCCAGAGGAGTTTGCGTATCTACATTGATGACACCTGAGCCATGACAGCGTCCACAAGTCACTGGACTTGTCCCTGGCTTAGCACCTGATCCGCTACATGTACGACAAGACGCTTCCCGATTGTACTTAATTTCCTTTTCAGTACCAAAAATAGCCTCTTCAAACTTGAGATTTACGCGATATTGGAGATCATCACCTTGACGAGGAGCATTTGGATTTCGCGAAGCACCGCCACCAAAGAAACTTGAGAAGATATCTTCGAAACCACCAAAGCCAGCTCCATCAAAGCCTCCAAAGCCACCTGCGCCACCGCCAAAACCACCATTGGCTCCAGCAGCACCATACTGATCATAGGCCGCTCTTTTCTGCTCGTCACTTAAAGTCTCATAAGCCTCTTGGACCTCTTTGTACTTATCTTCTGCCCCAGGATCTTTATTAATATCTGGGTGATATTTTTTTGATAATTTCCGATAGGCTCTCTTTATTTCATCCTGTGAAGCATTCTTTGAGACACCTAGACGGTCATAATATTCTGTATTGTTCATGATCTAAGATACAAAGGGCGTTAGCGGGCACAGCCAAAATAGGAGTTTTGACAACGGACACCAGTGTCCTAGGAAAAACTATCTTTTTGGCACAGCCCGTAGCCCGTGTTCAGTTGCGAACACTCTTGTTCCTTTCTATAATGTTTTCGAAACCAAGCCTCGATTTAGGTCGGGTTCAGTTCCTTTCTTTTATATTGATGAGACAAAACCCAATAAATCAGGTTTAGCCCCTTTTTACCGAAAAACAGAGGCTGGGTTGCAACCTCTGGATTTCATATATTTACTACTTAAGTAATTCTGGAACCTCTCTAAGTATATTGATAATATCTCTAGCTCTCGAATACCTCTTAGAATAAGAGCCACTTGTTCCATCATCATCGCAGTAACTATAATTATGAGTGATTGTATGGTCATCCTCAACAATATACTCATTAATTTCTTTTCTAGTATATTTACCGTCAGAACACCACTTATCATCACTACATTCCTTCATGGAACTATTTCCAACGCAACCCTCAAATTCTAACAACAAACTTACATCATTATCATTTAAACGCGAATTGGAAATATCAACATATCGCGAAAGATATTCACGTTCTTCCTTAGTAGCCATCAGTTTTGGTAGGTCCTCATCTTTCATTTTCAATAATAGAACGAGGATAAAGCATAAGCGTTTCGGCCTCCGCCTCATCTAATTTTCAAAACACTTTTAACGCGGTAGCTGATTGGATTTTGGGTTCGTCTTTCAGACTCCCAAAAATCCTAATCATCCTCGCGGGGGTTCGACTACGAACTAAAAACTTTCAATTTTTAGTTCTGTCTTACCGCCTACTTCTCCGTAAACTCTCCGTCTACGACGTCATCGCCTGCGTTTCCTGTTGCTTGTGCGCCTTCTGCTCCTGCTTGAGCTTGTTGGGCTGCTGCGGCTTGTTCGTAGAGTTTAACAGCAAGTCCTTGAGCTTTTTCGTTCAATGCTTCAAGTTTTGCTTTCATTTCGTCCAAGTTGTTGTCTTCTTGCGCTTTCTTAAGGTCATCAAGGGCAGCTTGGGCAGCATCACGTTCTGCATCGAAGCCTTTACCTTCAGTTTCCTTGATTGTCTTTTCAGTCGCAAAGATTGCTTGGTCAACTTCGTTACGAAGGTCTACTTCTTCTTTACGTTTCTTATCTGCTTCAGCGTTAGCTTCTGCATCTTTCATCATGCGATCAATTTCTTCATCAGTCAAACCTGAGTTTGATTGGATAACAATTGTTTGTTCTTTTTGAGTTCCAAGGTCTTTGGCCTTAACAGACACGATACCGTTCTTGTCAATATCAAATGTTACTTCGATTTGAGGAATTCCACGAGGTGCAGCTGGGATATCTGTCAATTGGAAACGTCCAAGAGTCTTGTTATCTGCTGCCATTGGGCGTTCACCTTGAAGAACATGGATATCAACGGCTGGTTGGTTGTCTGCTGCAGTTGAGAAGACTTGTGATTTAGATGTTGGAATAGTAGTGTTACGGTCGATGAGTTTTGTGAAGACGCCACCCATTGTTTCGATACCAAGTGACAATGGCGTTACGTCAAGAAGGACAACGTCTTTGACATCACCAGTGATCACACCACCTTGGATGGCTGCACCCATGGCAACCACTTCATCAGGGTTTACTGATTTATTTGGTTCTTTACCAGTTTCAGCCTTAACAGCTTCTACAACAGCTGGGATACGAGTTGATCCACCAACAAGGATGACTTCGTCGATTTCTGACAAGCTCAAGCCTGCATCAGAAAGTGCTTGACGAACTGGAGTTTTTGTACGTTCTACAAGATCACGAGTCAAATCATCAAATTTCGCACGAGTCAGAGTCATTTCCAAGTGAAGAGGACCTGCAGCTCCTGCTGTGATGAACGGCAAGCTGATTTGAGTTGAAGTCACACCTGAAAGGTCTTTCTTAGCTTTTTCAGCTGCATCTTTCAAACGTTGAAGAGCCATCTTGTCAGTTGACAAGTCGATGCCATTTTCCTTCTTAAATTCTGCAACCATGTGGTCGATAATCTTTTGGTCAAAGTCGTCACCACCAAGTTTGTTGTCTCCTGCAGTTGCCAATACATCGAAGACACCGTCACCCAATTCAAGAATAGATACGTCAAATGTACCACCACCAAGGTCAAATACCAAGATTTTTTCTTCTTTGTCAGTCTTGTCTAAACCATAAGCAAGAGCTGCTGCAGTTGGTTCGTTAACGATACGTTCTACCTCAAGACCAGCGATTTTACCAGCGTCTTTAGTCGCTTGACGTTGCGCATCGTTAAAGTAAGCTGGAACTGTGATAACAGCCTTAGTTACTTTTTCACCAAGATATTCTTCAGCGTAGCCTTTCAAGTATTGAAGAATCATAGCTGAGATTTCTTGTGGAGTGTATTCTTTACCGTTGGCAGAAACTTTTTCAGAAGTACCCATCTTAGATTTGATAGAGATAACAGTATCTGGGTTTGTTACTGCTTGACGTTTTGCAGCATCACCAACGATGATTTCGCCGTTTTTAAATGATACTACAGATGGAGTCGTACGATTTCCTTCTGGGTTTGCGATGATTTTACTTTCAGTTCCTTCAAGAACTGCAACTGCTGAGTTTGTTGTACCTAAGTCAATACCGATAATTTTAGACATGTGTTTTTCTCCTTAAATTTTACATTCTTTCTTTTTGATACTCTTCTTAGGTGGCGACGCCGTCAGAGCTTGACTTCGTCAATCTCTTTGACTAAACTTTGAGCCTAAGGTCTCAAAGTTTGCGCAAATAACACCACGGCGAAGAGTATCGTCTTTTGTTCGCTTCGCTCACTATTACAAAGCTGAACAATTTCTTCTTATCTTTCTTCATAGTTTATTGTCATTTCGGACAAGTTTTTAAGTTCTCTAGCCTAGTTATATACTACCACCATAGCCGGTCTTAGGATGCGGTCATGGAGTTTGTAGCCTTTTTGGAAGACTTGTGCGATGGTATCCGCTGGATGTTCGTCATCAGCTGGAACTGTTTGAATAGCCATGTGATAGTTATGGTCAAATTCTCCATCGGCCGGAATTTCTTCGATGCCCTCTTCTTTGAGAGCATGAACCAAGCTTTCTTGCACCATTTCCAATCCTTTTTTGACATCATCTGTCAATCCTTCAACGGCAAGAGCACGCTCAAGGTTGTCCAAAGAAGGTAGAATCGCTTTTGCTAGATCTTGACTACGATAGCGTTGCAAGAGCTGACGTTCTTCATTGGCACGGCGTTGAATGTTCTGCATTTCTGCATGGGCACGAAGATATTTGTTTTCAAAATCATCTGCCCGCTCATTTGCTAGTTCTAATTCTGATTTTTCGGGGCTTGCAGATTCAGCTTGCTCAGATGTTTCTACTGCTTCCTCTTTTACTTCTACATCTTCTGGATGTTCTTTATGTTTATGTTTTGCCACAAGGCACCTCCTTTTTAGGAATGATTATACTGTAATTAGTGGACTTCATAGTGATTACTACTGAGGTAGCGATAGAAGTCCGTCAGTTTCATAGTCAAGACACGATTAATCACATTAACCTGACTAACCACTCGCTGATAGTCGAGATTGACTGGCCCAATAACTGCTAGAACTCCAAATCCTCGGTAAGGAATCAGGAATTTGCTAGAAATAATGGTCAAGTCAGCCAAGCAACTTTCTCGGCTATCTGCCACGCGCACACTTTGCATCTGATCCTCGGCTAGACTATCTCTAATCTCAAAGGCCACCTTCTGTGAATCATCCAAGAATTGATAGGCCTTCAAATCTGAAAAATTCAACAAACCAACCTTGCCGGACACAATAACATTCTCTTTAAAAATATCACCGAAGATATGCTCAAAAAGATGAATGACATTATCAGTCGTAGTGAAATAGCGCTGGATAATCTGGGGAATTTCCGTCCGAATCTTGTAGTGAATATCCAAGACTGTCTGTCCCAAAAAACGCTCCTGCACCAAGGCTTTAAGCCTATCCAAGTCTTCTTTTAGGAAGTTACGCGGAATCATAAACTGACTGGTGATAGTATTGGACTCATCTAGAGTGAAGACTGCTAGAGCCGTATGCTGACTGAGTACTACGATATCAAATGCTGTCAAACGCTGCCGACTGGGTTCGACATCCAAGGTAACAACTGTGCAACCACTCAGCTTAGCTAGAAGGTCCGCTGCCTGTTGAAGAATGTCCTCCAAGTTGAAAAACTCATGGTCAAAGGCCTTGATAACCTCATAGAGTTCATTCTCAGCGAGACGATCAAACGATAGCGAATGCTTGACGAAGTACTGAAAACCAGCAACACTGGGTTTACGGCCACTAGATGTATGAGCCTTTTCCAGAAGTCCCTGTTTTTCCAGAGCAGCCATATCATTTCGGATAGTAGCACTACTCGAATTGATAGAATCCTGTAAAGCTTTAGATCCTACTGGCTCGTGAGTCTTGGTAAAGATATCAATAATCAAATTTAAAATCTCATTTTGACGCTCCGTTACCACGACACCACCTCCATTCAAGATTTCCTTCTTTATTAGCACTCGATCACTTTGAGTGCTAACTCATGATTCTATTATACACTCTTCCGAAACAATGTCAAGATAAAAACTCAAAAAATTAGCACTCTTTTTACAAGAGTGCTAAAAATCAGTCTAAAGACCTAGTTTAATCATCCAAGGATTTCATGTGACTCATTAAGTAGAAGGAAAGTCCTGCAAAAAGAAGTAGCCAGAGAACGAGAGCCAAAAGTTCTCCACTCCAAAATTGGAAGTTAGACCAATCTTTCATAAAAATAGTAAAGAGGCCCAAAAAGCTATAACGCAGAACCTTAAATAAATCCTCATTCATATTTGAAAACATAGGAATAAAAGCTACCAAGAGCATAGCCGGAACACTAAGGGATTGGGCCATAACCTGATTTTTACAAAACAGACCAACCATTAAGAAGAAGAAAATTAAGACTAGCAAGGTTAACAAGAGAACCAAACCATAGCTGAATACCTGATTAGAAAGCTTGGCTCCTATCAAAATCGGGGTAACGACGATATAAAAAATCCCAATAATCGCCGGCCAGATTAAAGCGGAAAGAATGTATTGACCCGCTGTCACACCAGCCAAGCGCAAACTTTGCAAATTATGTTTTTCCCTTTCCTCAGCTAAGATGATAATAATGGGTGTCCCAACAGACATGGCTAAAGAGAAGGGCAAAGAAATATTCATTAACAAGGTAGCTAGTCTGTCTGCTCCCAGTTCTTGACCCGCTCCATTCAGTGAAAAAATAAATTTATAAAGAAAAACGAAGAAAACTGGCATGAGAACTTGTAATAGAATACTTTTATTTGCTAATGTCACTTGACCTCTCAGCCAAATCATCCCTTTTAATTTATTAGACATTTAAGGTACCTCCTGTCAAAGTGATGAAAACATCTTCTAAAGTTGGTTCGCAAGAATGAATACTGATAACAGTTGACAGATCCATGCCTCCTTGCAATTCCTCAAAGGCCACCGTCTTCGTTGTCAAATCTACATATTCTAAACGAACTTTCTTATCTGTATTGTACTTTTGGATAATCTCATGCGGACTGCCTACTTCGACCAACTTACCCTTATGCAATAAAGCCAAACGATCGCACAAAAGTGTAGCTTCCTGCATATCATGAGTTGTCAGAAAAATAGTTGTTCCCTGAGCTTTTAGTTCCAGTAGCAAGTCATGGATTGTTCGGGAAGTTGACGGGTCCAAACCACTGGTCGGCTCATCCAAAAAGAGCAATTTAGGCTGATTAATCAAGGCACGGACCAATAGCATCCGTTGCTTCATACCTGTAGATAGTTTTTCAGCCACCTTGTTGCGACTATCATAGAGCCCCACTTTTTGAAGAAGCTCATCAACTTTCTTCATATCAACACCAAAGATCATAGCATAGGCCTTGAGATTGTTATAGAGTGACATCTTCTCATAAAAGCCACTCGTATCACTGACAATCCCTATCTGCTCCAGGACTTCTACCTTTAAATCCTCAACCGTTTCAGACAGCACATGAGCTGTTCCAGCATCTGCCTTAAGCTGCCCAGTCAAGATATTAATGGTCGTTGTTTTTCCTGATCCAGATGGTCCTAGGAAGCCAAAAATTTCTCCTTCTTGAATGGAAAAATCAATTCCTGCCAAGGCTTCTTGTTCTTTGAACTTCTTTTTTAAGCCTTGAACTTCAATAATCATTTTTTTCATCATTATCCTCGCTTTCATAAAAACAATCGATAAAAAGCTTATCAGTCTTTGAGCTCCTGCTTCTTTCTCCAGAAACTCAAGCCGATATGAACCAGTTGACCAAATAAAATAAATAACAATACCGTATCTATTAGCAAGATACATTTTACTAGCCAATCTACATCTGAACCTTTTTGAGCTAAACTTAAAACTAAATAAGTAGCAAAAAACAAAGCTACAAGGGCTGGCAAAAACCGCCATATAAGCAAACGCTTAACCATTTCTAGCTTAGACCAGGCATCATTATAGATCTCAAGGTCACTTTCCGCATCAAGCTGAGAAGCTGGCTTGCGGAAATAGGAAAATTGATTAAAATTTGTAATATGCTCCCAACCACAATCTTTGAATAGTTGATAATAGGAGTCTCGCTCCGCCATCTTTATAGGACGAAAATCTAATTGATAAGCCATTTCCTGAGGTGAAGTTTTTTCAAAAGTATAACGAACTGCAATTATAAAAGGGGAATAGTTTACTTTTTTCAACTTCCAGCCCTGGCCATGCATCTTTTTAAAATAGGACGCTTCTCTATCGTAGTCTGCAATGGTAAAGATCCTGTAGACGACTTTCTTTCCCATCAAACATCCTCCTTACTATTCCGGTAAAGGCGCTCAATCCGCTGAATTTCCAAGTTCAAAATCTTCTGCCCAAGATCTGTAATCTGGTAGAGTTTCCTCTTTTCTTCCTCGCGAACAAAGGCAATCAGACCATCCTTTTCCATTTTGGACAAGGTTCCATACATGGTTCCGGGACTGATAGATAGTTGCCCATCTGTCAATTCCTTGACTTTTTGAGTAATACTGTAGCCATGCCTTTCTTTCTGGAGACAAAAGAGAATATAGAATCCTGTCTCTGTCATCGGTACATAGACTCGCCTGAGTTTTTCTGTCAATCCACTCATCTTTGCTTCTCCCTTTTACTTCGATATATCGAATCTTGATATATTCATTATATCGTAGTCCGATATAGTTGTCAAGAGTTTATATAGGAATCTTGCTTAAATTATTCTTTTAGCTCAAATAGATCCTCTATTTTCAAATCAAAGACTCGTGCAATTTTTAGAGCCATTTCGAGAGAAGGATTGTAACGATTATTTTCTAAATGCAAAATGGTCTCTCGCCTGACACCGATACGCTCTGCCAACTCTTGCTGGGTCATGCCACGAGATTCTCGAGTTGACTTCAAACTTGTAATAAGGTTGCTTGCTTTACCCATCATGCCCCTCTACTTTCCAAATACATGAATACAAAATTGAAAAGTAAGACCAGCACCCCTGCCACTATAAAAAAGATACCTCCTGGAATATACAGCCCCTTCACGATCGTTAACAGCAAGGCTAAGGTTAACAGAACAACTATGCTGCTAGCAAATGCTGTCATGGCAGCCTTAGATAGATTTGCATAAAAACGCTCATCTGCTTCTTCATCTGCTTTTCTTAAGATAAAGTAACCAAGAAAAACCAGCTGCACTAGGAGACCTACTGCCATCACGATTTCTTTTAAAAGACCAGCAGGTGGTGTACTGAGCCAAATGCCTAGTGTATAGATAGACGAAGCAGATAAAACGAGGATACCATTTAATTTTTCTTTAATAGAGAAAATCTTCCTCTCCCTAACTTCATTTTGTTTGCTTTTTAAAGCACCCCAAGTAGCAAAAAATAGACCAATTCCTGTCCCACCAATTAATATCAACTTTTCCAGCAAGCTAAATCGAACAGCCCCAGATAAAACCGCCCAATCTCCCCATAAGACCAGAATCCACAAAGGTAGTAACAAGGCTAACTTTTGACTTATTTTCATGATAGATCCTCCTTCTGTGTTATAAATATATCACATCTTATGTTATAAATATATCACATTAGTCATCATAATGCAAATTTCTCGATAAAAAAAGCCAGGAACACCTGACTTACTTGATTTATTTTTCTGTTGCCTTTAGCAGTGCGATGTACTCTTCCAGAACTAGATTGTGCTTTTGCATATACTGGGCGTTCTCTACGCCGACATAGCGGTAATGCCAGTGTTCAAAATCAACCCCAGTAATATTACTCTTGCCTTCGGGATAGCGAAGGACAAAGCCATATTGAGGTGCTAGTTGAGCTATCTTAGCTGCTAGTTCATCCTCCAGCCCTTCAGGAACACTCATATCAATAGCCAAACCTGTTTGATGTTCACTAGCTCCTGGAATCTGAATCTGTTTCTGGACAGCACTGACAGCCTCTTCATGTGACAGGCCCTTAGACTCTTCTGCTGCAACATTCTCATTAAAGAGCTCTTCTTGCTCTGCACGACTCCGATAACCAGAAATTAATATTTCTCCTGGAGCTACGGTCTGAGCTGCAGCAAGAAACTGCCGAGTATTTTCAGCAATACGACTATCCACCCGAATTTCTCCAACCCGAGTCAAAGATGGCATCTTTTCCTCCTGTAGGTTATCACGGTTAACCAAGACTAAATTCCAATCCGCCGAGGATACCTTGGGTAAATCAGAATCCGAACTTGTTAACTCTGAAGATTTAGAGCTACTTAGCTTAGTAGCACTACTCCCTTGACTCGAAACCTGAACATAGCTGAGAAGATTCTTCAGTAAGGAGGGGCGGAAATAAATAACCGTTCCACCTATGACTAAGGTCGAGATAAGTAATAGTAAGATAGTCAAGCCAACCTTCTTAGCCTTGGATTTCCTTTTTACTCTTAGATGTTTAGCGTGTTTCAACTTATTACTCCATTACTTTGGCGCCCACTTCACGATAAGACATATCACCAATCCGGTCAATCGTAAACTTACCATCTTCGTAGTCTACTACAGTTACACTGCCGTTGTGCAGGCCTAAACCTCGAGGCGTTGCGTGGTCAATCAACCAAGCGAAGGTTCCAATCGTCATACCATGACTGACAATCAGAGCATTTCCTCCTCCTAGCGCCTCAACTTCTTTAGCAATACTCTCAAAACCATCTAAAATACGGCCACTGAGTTTAGGCCAAGATTCTGCCCAGCCCGCTGTGTCCACTTCTACCAATCCTTCTGCTAATTCCGGATAGCTAAGTTGATGAACATGTTCGACATGAAAGACACGGGGCATAACACCCATAAAGAGTTCACCGTCATAGGCCCCATCAAAGCTACCAAAGCACCATTCACGAATGCGTTTGTCTGTACGGTAAGGGATCTTATCTCTCAAACCCAGCTCTTCTAAAATGATTCCCATAGTTTGAATAGTCCGACCACTATCGCTTGAATAAGCCCGCTTAAAGTCTATACCAGCATCTTTTAGTCCCAATCCTAGCTCTCGAATTCCTCGTTCACCTTCATCTGTCAGAGGGGTATCCGACCAACCTTGAGCTCGACCAATTGTATTAAACATGGTTTTACCGTGACGGACGATATACAATCTTGTTTTTGACATTTACTTGCCTCCCTTATTCTTCCTTTATTATACCACTTTTAGGAAAAAATCAAGACCATTCCTGTCAGCGACTATTTAAAACCTCTGCACCAGTTTGACGATAGGACACATCTCCCAAACTTTCAATGGATAGCTTTCCATTAGCACATTCGACAACCGTCACACTTCCATTTTCAACACCAGGATTTTTCTTAATCTCTTCGTCAATTAAATAAGCAAGTGTACCGATTGTCATACTATGACTGACTACCAAAGCGTTACCACCACCTGAAGCCTCAACATCTTTTGCAATAGCTTCAAAACCTTCTAAAATTCGACCACTGAGTTTATCCCATGGTTCCGCCCAACCTGCAGTATCTACTTCAACCAAGCCATTCGCTAAGTCCGGTAGGCTAAGTTCCTTGTAGTTATCTGTCTTCAAAACACGAGGAATGACACCGTGGAAAAGTTCTCCACCATAAGCACCATCAAAACTGCCAAAACACCACTCTCGGATTCTTTTATCAAAGGTATAAGGGATTTGCCCAGTTAAGCCAAGTTCCTCCAACACAATCCCCATAGTCTGAATGGTTCGACCCGAGTCACTTGAGTAAGCTTTTACAAAAGAAAGGCCTGATTTTCTTAATCCAATCCCCAACGCTCGAATACCACGTTCCCCTTCAGCTGTCAGAGGAGTATCGGACCAACCTTGAGCTCTACCAATGGTATTAAACATTGTCTTCCCATGCCGAATGATAAATAATCTCGTTTTTGTCATCTCTTCTCCTTGTTCAATCGAAAAGGCCTGTCTGCACAGACCTGATTTTCTTATTAATTTTTAAAACTGTGAATGGGCGCTGGAATCTGTCCACCACGCGCAATAAAGGCAGCTGACGAAGCTTGGTTGACCTTCATAACCGGAGCTGTTCCCAAGAGCCCGCCAAATTCGATCATATCGCCTTCCTTGCCTTTTGGAATAATCCGCACAGCTGTTGTCTTCTGATTGATGACACCAATCGCTGCTTCATCGGCAATCATGGCTGCGATAGTTTCAGCCGGTGTCGCCTCAGGGATGGCAATCATATCCAAACCTACTGAGCAGATGGCTGTCATAGCTTCTAACTTTTCTAGATTGAGCGAGCCATTTTGTACAGCCGCAATCATGCCCTCGTCTTCTGACACAGGGATGAAAGCACCAGATAGTCCGCCAACCTGATTGCAGGCCATAACACCACCTTTTTTGACTTGGTCATTGAGCAGGGCAAGCGCTGCTGTTGTGCCATGGGTACCTACTGTTTCTAAGCCCATTTCTTCCAAAACACGGGCCACTGAGTCTCCGACTGCTGGCGTTGGAGCCAAACTCAAGTCAACAATCCCAAACTTAACGCCCAGACGCTCGCTAGCCATCTGACCAACCAACTGACCGATACGCGTAATCTTGAAGGCCGTTTTCTTGACTGTTTCAGCCACCACATCAAAGCTCTCACCACGAACCTTTTCCAAAGCCCGCTTGACAACACCAGGTCCTGAAACACCGACGTTGATGACCACATCTGCTTCACCGACACCATGAAAGGCACCCGCCATGAAAGGATTGTCCTCTACCGCATTGGCAAAGACGACCAATTTAGCTGCACCCATGTCAGACAGTTGGGCTGTTTCCTTAATAATCCGTCCCATATCTGCAACTGCCGTCATATTAATACCAGTTTTTGTTGAACCGATATTGACAGAAGAACAGACCTTGTCCGTCTCCGCTAAAGCTCGTGGAATAGAATTAATGAGAATTTCATCGCCTTTTTGATAGCCCTTTTGGACCAAGGCAGAGAAACCACCGATAAAGTCTACTCCGATTTCCTTAGCCGCTCGATCCAGAGCCTTAGCCAAAGGAATATAATCTGTAGCATCCGTAGCCGCTCCGATCAGAGAAATCGGAGTCACTGAGACCCGCTTGTTGACGATAGGAATCCCGAGCTCTGCAGCAATTTCGTCCCCAACTGCCACCAAATTTTTAGCCTTGGTCGTGATTTTTTGGTAAATCTTCTCAGCAGCCAGATCAATGTCTGTATCGATGCAGTCCAAGAGTGAAATACCCATGGTGATAGTCCGAATGTCGAAATTCTGCTCCTCAATCATGGCAATGGTTTCTGTAACTTGTCTAATATCCATCCTTCACTCCTTAGATATTGTACATGGCATCAAAAATAGCTGCACTTTGAATATTGATTTTGACGTTAAGAGTCTGACCAAAGCTTTCAAATTCACTACGAAGAGCTGCAAAATCTTGTTTTTCTTCACTTGAAACAACAGCCATCATCGTAAAAAATTCATCCAAAACTGTCTGTGAAATATCATCTATATTCAATCCCAACTCTGCAATCTTAGTTGAGACTCCCGCAACAATCCCTGATCTATCTTTCCCAACAACCGTAATAATTGCTTTCATTGTCGACTCCAATCCATTTTTTGTTTGTATTATTGTAGCATAAAAGATGTGATTTTGCATGGAATTGTAGAAATTCCTCAGACGAGCTTATACATGCTTTCTTCTCACTCTTCTATTTTAGGCAGGAATCCATAATTCATCCATATAAAATAAGCCCGTCATTTCTTGTTCGACAAGGCTCATAGATGGAATTGCAAGACAAGATTCTCAGATTTGTCTATTGAAAGCATATTTTTTATCTATGCTTTTTCTTGAAAACGATTACAAAAATTGATATAGTAAGATTAAAGAACACATTACAAAGGAGGTCTCTTATGAAAGACACCTATAAGAAACGCTTATATACTCAGGTTCTTAGCCTGTCAGCCGCAACCCTTCTAGCTGTTCTAGCCCAAGGAAACGTAGCTGCCGATACGCTAAATCCGACTGAAGCGCCACAAGAAGCAAGTCCTGTAAGTAGTCTTGTCGAAAATCCTACTCCGGTCAGTGCCGAGAAAACAGAAGATCATTCTGATCAACCTCAGGCAGATACTGCTAATAAGGAAACTCAGCCTGTAGCCGAATCGGATAAGACTACAAGCGAAACGGCTACTAGCCCAGCCACAGGAGCAGAAAACAAAAAGGAAACTAGCTCTGAAAACACTACTGCACCTGATAAGTCTGAAACACGTGCAGCAAGTAGCGAAGACTCAAAAGTTCAGCTTGCGGACAGTAAGGTTTATATGTCTGAAAAAGCAAGCATTGAGGAAACCGTTCAAGAACAAGGTGCCAAAGCCAACAAAATTAACTGGACACTTGATAATAAGCCAATTAGCGAGTGGAAAACATGGAAAATGGAAGACGGTACCTTCTCCGGAGATCCTTTTGTTACCATAGAAGAAAAAGCCGAAGGAAACGACCTCAAGCTATCTCTGAAATTTAACGAACTATTTGGCCAAGATCTGAGTTTACGAACACCCAACAATATTCGCAGAACCTACCGCAATTTTATGGGAAATCATGAATTAGTCGGGGTCAGTGAAGATTTAGGACTTACTATTCGCAAAAACATTGTCCTAAGACCATATGAAGACTTCCATACCCACGACGAAATGCTGGCCTCTATCGAAAAAAGTCGGCAAGAAGCTAAAGATGATCGTTTGGTCCAAATCGAAACGATTGGCAAGAGCGCGCAAGGACGAGATGTCAAACTGGGCATCATTAGCTCCGATCAAAAGAGCATCGATGACTACCTCAATACAACCAATCCAAAAGCCCTCACAAAACCTGCCGAAATGCTGGCTGCCTTAAAGAACGGTACACTGGATTATAAGCTCCCAGTCCTGATCAACAATACCCATGCTGATGAACAGCCCGCCATCGACATCATCACCGGACTTTTCAATACTTTTGCCACTAAAGATACCATTTCTTTCCAGACAACTGATGCCAATGGCCTTGCCAAAAATGTTACTCTTAGTGTCAAGGAACTCCTCAAGAAATTTATTTTCTTATTTGACTTCACAGAAAATCCGGACGGAGATGTTGCCAATACTCGTGCACTCGCTAATGGAATTGACCCAAACCGGGACACAAGTTATCAGGCCAACCCTGAAACTCGAACTGTCGCTGGTCTCATCAATAAATGGAATCCTATTGCTCTTTATGACATCCATGGATTCATTAAAGAATTCTTGATCGAACCAGCAACACCACCTCATGATCCCAACTTCGAATATGACCTCTTGTCAGAAAATATGCTGGAAAACGCCCACCACATGGGACGTGCCGGCGTTGCTAACTCTAAGTATGACAGCTATATTATCCCTAAACTAGACTGGGGTGATGGCTGGGACGATTCCTTCTCAGGCTATACTGGAGTTTACGCTATGTACCATGGTATCTTAGGACATACAATCGAAATACCTGAAGGAAATCAAGAGTCCTATAAAGCTGGATACCACGCAGTATTGGGCGGTATTTCTTACTTATCTCAAAACCCTGATAAATTAATGGAAATGCGCCTCAACTTCTATCTCAGAGGTATCAATAAGGTAGAAGACCCTAAAGCAGAGAATGAATTAGTAGGACCTGATGGTAAGGTCGTTGGACGGATCAAGAATGGCCAAAAGAAATTCTTCCCTGACTATTATGTCATTCCGATGGGACTTGATAAAAACAACGATTCCCAACAAGCCTTCAATATGATTGAATACTTCAAGAGAAATGGTGTCACTCTTAAAGAATTGAAGGAAGATGTAGGCAACTATAAGAAAGGGGACCTGGTTGTTGATATGGCCCAAGCTAAACGAGGCTATGCCAACCATATCCTTTATAAAGGTTCTAATGAATCCGCTTGGTCAGCTATGTATGCCGAACTTTTAGTGAATTTCCCAGACATGCGTGGCTTTAAAGCGGAAGCGGTCTTCAAAGATAAACTCTTTGACGGAAAATTAGGAGACGTAACAGCTCTTCGTGCTACTCGTACAAGCGAAATTAACCACTCGGCTCCTTACTACGTGATCGCAAATACATCCGACAGTGCCGTAAAAGCTGTTAACCAAGCTATTCGCCAAGGAAAGAAAGTCTATCTAACAGACGATGGCTATATCGTTGATACGCCGACATTCGAAAACCTGCTGGGAGATTATGCCATCTACGGGGATGCACTCTATAAGGTTCCTAACGGCCCAAGCCTGAAAGCCCTGAAAGTCTATTCACCTCCTCATCAATTTTATTGGGCAGGTGTTGATTCGCCTACACATACAGCTCTTGCACTAAAAAATCTAGGCTTTGATCTTGTCGATACCCCAGAGGAAGCTGATGTTGTTGTTTTAGAAAGCAATAATTTTGACAAATCTCTGGTCGGTCTCAAGCCAACCATCGTCGTTGGTGGTTCTGCTATGCAAAGATTAGAAAAACTGGGTCTTATCGACGGATTTAACGCTGAAAAATTCTCTGGTGGCAGTGATTTTGAAGGCCTCATGAAAGCAATTATAGATGATCAAGACCCGCTGACTAGTGGCTATAATAAGAACGACCTCTTCTATTCTAACTCAGGAAACTGGATTGCCAAGGCTCCAGCTAACTTCAAAACTTTGGCAACAATCGCTGGCAGTGATTACTATATAGCTGGATGGTGGCCAGGCAACGAAAAACTGGCTAACAAAATTGTAGCTATCTCTGGGAAATACAATGAAAATCCATTATTTGTATATGCTGGAAATCCTACCAACCGCTTGCATACAATTCACTTCTACCGTTGGATATCCAATGCTGTTTTTGGTAGTCAGTTGGCAAACTTGACAGATTATATTTTGCCAAGTCCAACTCCAAATCCAATTCCTAAACCTCAGCCATTAACACCTCCTACTTACCAGGCTCCAAGCAAGACTTATCAAGCTCCAAATCAAACAAGACTTGATTTTAAACCCGCAACTAAAGTTGAGCCTGTTCAAGAGATTCCTTTGACCTATAGCAGAGACTCTCTTCCAAAAACTGGAACACAGGAAATGACTGAAGGCTTCAAGCTAGCAAGTATTTTAATCGCTTGCTCTGCTGGACTCTTCCTTTTGAAGAAAAAGGAAGACTAATACTTAAAAACACACCTCCAAATTGATGCGGGAGGTGTATTTTTAGTTATAAGCTTTGTTATTTTTCCACATAGGTATGAAGCGGATATGTCGGATAGGCCAACTCACGCGCCAACTCTGAAGTCACATAACCTGCCGGTGCATCTAACACAGAAGGGATTCGATTGACGATAGTGGCACAGGTCAAGGCTACAGTATCAGGCTTGCTGACTGAGAAGACTAGATTTGGCTCACCAGTAATTTCCCAATCACACATATCTCCGTCATTTTCACGATAGACCTTGCCAATACACTCTACTTCTAACTCAATTCCCTGATGGGTATGAATGGTTGTCACAGCTGACATACCCGTTACTTGCCCCGCCGGAACTGTACGTCCCAGCGTTTCAGAATAAACATCTTCGTCCAAAATGTAAGGAACACTCTTTTGTGAAATATCCTGAATGGTCCAGTTCATCTTAGAGCAAATAGCTTCAGCAGCATTCCACATATAGGACGGCAGACTCTCAGCACTGGCAATTTCCTTTTCAAATCGCTCTGAATCGTAACCAGCACCATGCGCTTCTGCCAAAGCCAGACCATAATCTTCCACATTATAACTGACAATCCCTTTCACCTTTTGAATGTGATTAAGGCCAGACATAGCCAAGCAAGGCATATTAATCCAGTAAATATCCTGCATACCTGAACCCATTACAGTGACACCATATTTTTTAGCCAGCTTGTCCAAGCGGTTTGTTTCGGATGGCGACGTCGTCCAAGGATAGATCGCTTCCTCACAGGTCGTGATGATATTAACTCCATGCTTGATGGCTGTTTCAAAAAAATCATACATTTCCGGCATATAGGAAGCAATGGTGACAATGGCAATGTCTGCGTCACACTCTTCAAAGACACGTTCAGCATTATCAGAAATCAGGACACCAGTCTTATAGCCTAGCTCTGCAAAATCACCAACATCCTGTCCTACTACAGCAGGATTGTTATCAATAGCTCCGACAATTTCTACACCGTGATCCAGTAGGTACTTGAAAATCACTTTAGACATCTTGCCGCAGCCATACTGGACAGCACGAATTTTTGTATTTCTCATGGCAAACCCTCCATTAATTGTTATTATTTTCACAATTATAGTATAATATCTCTAGTAACTAGAGAGTCAATAGAGGGTTTTAAAAAATGAAAAAAATTTTGCGTATCGGAGAATTTTCCCAAATAAATCAGATTTCCATCCAAACTCTACGATTCTATGACCAAATCGGTCTTTTAAAACCCTATAAAGTCGATCCAGAAACCAACTATCGCTACTACCACATCAATCAATCTTCTCTGGTTGACTCCATCCAGTACCTGCGTCAACTGAATTTTTCTCTAGAAGACATCAAAGAAATTCTATCTGACAAGGACCATTTTCAACTGCATCAGCTTATCGAAGAGCGCTATCAGCGCCTTCTAGAGGAAAAAGAGAATTTAGAAAAACAAATCCAAGAAATCGAAATCTTTCGGTCTGGTGCCCGTATCTATGGCGAAAAACAGAGCGAGCAAGAACTGGAAATCCAAACTTTTCCTGAACGGCAGCTGCTTATTTTTGAAATTGCTCAAAATATTTATCAAATGAAAAGTGAAGAATACGAACTTGCTCTCCGCTGCTTCAAGCAAGAAATCCTGCGTTACAGTCCTTTTTTCACTCATTTCAGCCGTGTTGGTTCCATTATGAAACAAGAAGATTTCCAAAAAGAAAGATGGATTTCCAAGCAACTCTGTCTCTTCCATCATACTCCCAATGAACTCCCTCACTTAAATCGAATGTTGCTACCGGCAGGAAATTATGCTGTTGCTTACTGCTCTTCCTTTGCAGATGAACTTAAAGTTCTGCCGCATTTTTACCAGGCTCTGACCCAAGCTGGACATACTCCTGTGGGCGATTATATCTGCGAGGTCATTCATGAACAGCCACAACTCCAGGAGCAGCACCGCGATATGTTCATCCGGATGCAAGTTCGGATAGAGAATTAAAAAGCAAGCAGATGGATGTAGCGGAATTTCTTGCCAGATACTGGAGCATGCTCAGCCAAAAACGAATCACTTCACAAGCCGTAATTATATCAAAAAAGGACGGGAAAACACCCATCCTTTTTATGTGCAAATAACCATTGCTTAGCACCTTAGTCTCCTTGTTTCTTCCTTCCAGCTAGAAGACCCATTCCCAGAAAAGCTAAACCAGCCAGAGGCAGAAACTTATCTTCTTGAGTGCCAGTCTTAGGCAGAGCTGAGTCGGGAGCTGACTGCAATCTCGACGTCGGAATAACTTTTCCTTCCTCACCTTGCTTCAGAGCTTGAGGCTGGGTCCTTGTCAAAGGCTGTTTAGTACTTTCAGCCACCACCACCTTGCTGCCAACTTCTACTAGTTCGTCAACTGCTAGAGAGAGCACTTCCTGACCGAGGATGGTTCTCTGACCCTTCAAGACTTCTACAAAGACTCGCTTTTGACCCTTTTGGCCGGCTACAAGTATCCGCCGCTGCCCTTGTTCCAGTTCTGGATTTTCCTGTTCTCGGGTCTGATATGCAATCTCTTCCATTACGATTTCTAAGAAAGGCTTTTCTTCCACTAGATCCTTTATCCCTTCTTCTGGAGTGACCTGATGACTTGGTTTCACAGCCAGAGTAGCAAGAGCTGTCTTCAGATCCTGTTCTGCTCTATCTAAATCTGCCTGCTCCGCTTTTTCATCTGCCAAGAGAGACTGGGCTCGAGCCAAGGCTGACTGGTAAGCCTGAACTGTCTCATCTGTGTAGAGGCTTGGATCTAGACTAGCCGTACTGTCTACCACTTTCTGCAGAGAAGCCTTATTAACTGCTGGGGCATGAAGATTGGTCACAAAGAAATTGCGAGCTTCCAAATCCCCATCCCAGAGTCCCAGACCGACGTAGGCATCATTATAATAAGGCTCAACCGCATCAAATTGGTGGTTCAGGTATTCTACACCGTCCACAGATACACTGACACCATTTTTAGTTTTCACTAGCTTAACATGGTGGAACTGGCCTTCATTAAGATGCTTGCCATTCATGCTATTTTCTGCAATCGTCTCCCCCATAAAGCGGTAAAGTCTAATCTTATCATTATCGCCAAATTGAATAGAATAGGCATTGCGAGGGTCAACATTTTCAGACGCATAGAAAATATTAATCAAGCCTTTTTGATACTTGAGGTCCACATCCAAGTTATACTCAGGGAAAGGAATCTTCTGACCTCCCATATAATAATCATTGGCGCTGGTATTCTGATTATAGAGACTTTCACCGTCGACATACCACTTACCGGAAACAGCCTTTAGATCTGGAACATTGGTCTTAAAGTCATTACGGCTAATATTGATGGTGAAGACCTTGGAAAGGCTTGGATTTTCCTTAGAGGTTGCCGTTACCTTGACCACACCCCTTTGCAGAGCAGTCACTCGTAGCTTGTTGCCATCTTCCGTGACAGAGACTAGGTCTGGCTGATCCACACTCCAACTGACCGCTTGAGAGACACTTGCTGGCATGACATATGCTTTCAAATCTAAACTATCACCGACATAAATATTATTTGTTACAGGAGAAGCCTGCACTAGTTCCAGTGGTTTGGTCACTGCCTGCTTGTCTTTCCAGACTCCCTTCAGCGGATAAAGAGCAATGTCAGCCTTAGCAGCACCACCTTCTACAAAAACACTAGCCGCAAGGCTATTTGGTGCAGGGAAAATCTGATTGGCACCCGCTACAGTATACCCTTTGGCAAAGACTTCTAGACTGGAACGATCCACATAGAGATGCAGATCTATGCTGCCATCCGCATTGCGCTTGACAGACTGACTATCCACCTGAGCAAATTTATTACTGAGAAGAATGCCGGACTGACTGCGGTCAATAGAGAGTGTTTCCTTTTCTAAATCATAGGTAACTCTAGTCACTTCTCCATCTCCAACCCGCAGGTTAAAACCGACTTTCTTGGTCGTTTCACTCGGACGGAAAGTAGAGACAATTTCATACTGATCACCGGAAAAATCTTTCAACAGCCCATTCTTCTCACTAACTTCCACGTCTTTATACAACACAGCCTTGTCTTCCTGACGCAGAGACTGATAAGCTGTAATTGGCGTCTGAGTCAGCCGATAGCTGCCGTCTTGCTTGATAAGGCCTAGTTTGAGGTTAAGATTGAAGGTCCCGTTGAACTTCTGACCGACGGTATCAGCTACCAGATTACAGTAATCTTCCCAGGTATTCATCCAGTTAGACTCGATAATGTCGGGTAGGGTTGGATTAGCCTTACTACCAAAGTCCTGAACGTAGTAAGTCATGGCCGCATAAGAATCTTTACCAAAGTTCATGACCTGATCAGCCTGAGCAAACTCAGCATCTGGGACAAAGGTCCACTTGCCCTCCATCTGTCTAAAATCACCGACCTTATAGGAGCGCCCGCCACGAGACAGGACCCATTTTAGACTACCATCATCTGCCAGTAGAGGATAGAGATCTGGGCACTCCGTATGGAGATCCGCATAAGTTGACTCGACCTTCCAATTACGCAGATTATCAGACGAATAAATTCTCAGCGGTCCGCCTGCAACGACCATAAACCATTTGCCCTCCCAACGGAAGACCTTGGGATCACGAAAATCCTGAGACTGCAATGGATCATCCGTCCAGTCAGCTGCAATTTGATCAAGCTTCGTCCAAGTCCGGCCCTCATCTTTACTATAGGCCAACTTGATGCGCTGACCGTTTCCGTCGGCAGTAATCAGTGCGACTAAACCGCCCTGGTCATTGTCAAATAAACCAGAGGAATTGGTAGTATCTGCTACGATAGAGCCTGAGAACATAGCCCCATTAGCATCCGGATAAAAGGCAATCGGCTGTTCTTCCCAATGAATCAAATCCTTGCTGGTCGCATGACCCCAGTGCATAGGTCCCCACTTGGTATCGTCGTAAAACTGATAGAAGAAATGATAGACTCCCTTATAATAAACCAGCCCGTTGGGATCATTGGCCCAACCGTCCTTGACCGAATAGTGGTACTGACCGCGATAGAGCTCATTGTAGTATACCTCATCTGCCTGCCGACGATGGACATTGAGCCGGTAAGTCAGGCTGACCTCCTGCCCATCCGCATCCGTCACAGTGCTGGTTACAGTCAGATAGTTTGCCCCCACTGCCAGCGGAATATTCTTCAAATCACTATAAACCCTACCTGCAGCATCCGTCACGCTTACCTTAGCAGCAGGATTTTTCGCTACGACAGTCAAGTCTACAGTCTCAGCATCATGTTTGACATACTGGATGGTAATAGGAGCAGTAAACTGACCTTTCTGTTCCACTTTCCCAACCGAAGAAGTCACCCTTATATCCTCCAACTCGGGATTAGACTGAGGAGTGATTTCTTTATAAAAGGTATTTTGAAAAAGCAGCTCACTGTTCCAGTTAAGTAAGCCAAAATAGCCTTCTGACAGATAAGTATTCTGCCCCTTATCATCCCTCTGAAGCGTGTAATCTCCTGAGCTGGCCACTAGGATATCATTGACATAGTAGGATACCCAAGAGCCGATAGAAACAACCTTGAGCCGATATTTATTATCATCCGTTGGCTCGATATGTTTTTCATTGATAAACTGATAGTCCCGACCGCCTTGCCAACGCCAAAACTTCACATTGTTGCTGCCACCATCAATATTAACCGCATAGCTGCTCTTGTCATCCGAATTATTATTACTGCGGAAAATGAGGGCTGCCGCCCCTTCCTTACTGAGGAAGGTTACATCCGTTGAGTAAACAAAATCCTTGCCCTGACTTTGAGAGTAAAGGAAACTATCACCTTTGCCTCTGGCATCACTATAAAGTCCTTGCTCCCGGACTTCCCAAACTCCATTTTTGTCTCCCTTGGCTTCTGCCAAATTAGTATTGAAGCCTGGCTGCTTATCTACAGTCTCTAAGGCAGGGAGTTTTTCCGAAGCAACTTCCTTCGCTGCTGGCTGTTCGTCTTCTTCCTGTTTGGTCTCTTTAGCATTTGCTGTGGCTTGATTTTCCTTATCAGTCTTTTGATTGGCTGACTCTACTGCTGCATCCTGACCACTCGCTTCCGTCGCATCAGTCTCTCCAGCAACAGAGTTTTCTGTCTTATCGGCATTACTTGTAGGAGTAGCTGTTTGCCCGCTTTCAGGCTCCGAGACAGCTGATGAATCAGCCTGCAAGACCTGAGCAGGGGCTGGATTAGCCTTACCCTCATCTGCATAAACCACTCCACCGCCATCTAATAAGAAAGCTCCAAAAGCCAGCAGGGCACACCCAAAAACCCAACGCTTACCGCTTTTTCTCATAAACCAATTTTTACACACTTTTTCCTGATGATTTTTCATGACGCACCTCAATATTCTAAAAATAAAGTCAGACTCCTCACAACCAAATTACTGCTACATAACGCACTCCTTTCGCCTTTTCTTGTTCAAAATGAACACCTTGTTTAGCACCTAACTCCTTTATAAAAAAGAAGCAATCTCAATAATCTAAATATAACAAATCTTTGTAAGCGCTTCACCTAACGTTTGTCACAAAAACAAAATGACAGATGTCATATTTTAGAAATGAAGAAAAAACAAAAAGCCTCCAAAACGGAAAGCTTTTGTTTGTTTTAAATTTATTCTGAATAGGATGCTACCAGCTCGTTCTTTAGATATTCTGCCAAGTGCTGATGAGCAAAAATTCCTGCTTTTTCTTCGGCTGTCGGATTATAGTTGGTATTGGTGTTCACATCATAGACATAGATCTGACCCGCCTCCGACTCTACCCACTCAATAGCCGCCACATCAATACCAGCCTGAGCTAGAAATGTCTCGTAAGCCTGTCTTTGACTAGCAGGTAGCGGATCTGTGATCTGAAACTTATCCGATGTTTCCAACTGAGCAGGCCGTTGTCCAATCTGACACCCATCTGCCGGACAAAGCTGAAAACCTTCTGATGAATCAATCGACACTGTATAAAGAAACTTCTGGTTGATAAACTCCGAACGACGAATACGACCATCCGCTGGCTTGATATAAGCCTGAAGCAGGGTAATCCCATCCACAGAAGGCTCAAAAGCAGGACTGTTTACATAAGCTTCTAACTCTGCCTCACTGTTAAAGAGTTGCACTCCCAAACCTTTCCCAGCGCGATTATGCTTGGTAATCAGAGGATAAATATTGAGTTTTCTAGCTGCTTCCAGAATATTGTCCTGCCCCAAAACAGCTACAGTCTCTGGAGAAGCAATCCCAGCTTCAGAAAGCTTCAAATATTGCTTAATTTTGCTAATTTCTAGATTGATAGCTCCAGTACCATTGACGACCTTACGGCCATGAGCTTCCAGCCAAGCCAGAACCTGCTCTGTAAATTCTGGTGCGTAGCGGTGTCCCCGAGTATGAGAAGAGGCTGACATCCGATTATAGAAAATTCCTGTTGGAGGTGGACTCTGCAGATCTAAGATCCCACTTGACAAATCCCACAGCTCATAGGACACATCTTTTTCCTCTAGCCATTTGACCAAGTGCTGCGTCCACTCCAAATTTTCATGAATAACGTATACTTTTGCTTGACTCATAAGTCTTCTCTCCTTTAAGAATACCGAACAGCCAGTTCGCTACTTTTTGATTCTTCCACTACGTGACCTTCTGTTTTTTCAATCACACTCACAGCCAAAGCCTGGCCTAGAACATTGAGGGCAGTACGACCAGCATTAACAAAGAAATCAACCGCAAAAATCAAGGCAACTCCTTCCACCGGCAATCCCAATTGAGGTGCTGCAGCCAGCAAGACAACAATCGCTCCAGAAGGCACTGTTGCAGCAGTCTTTCCAACCAAGGTTAATAGTAAGATGGTAAAGAATAGACCAGAAATAGAAAATGCAATTCCATAAGCATGGGCGATAAAGATAGTAGCTACTGAGAAATAAACAGCAGCTCCTTCGAGGTTAAAAGTATACCCCAAAGGCACAACCAGGTCGATGACATGCTCATCATGCCCCTGCTTCTTTAGATCTTTCAAAAGAGGTGGCAGAACAACACTGGAGCTACCAGAAACAAAAGCCAAAGTCAAGAGACTCCAATTCTGACGAATACTTGTCAGATAAGGAACTCCGAAAACCAATGCAATCAAAGGAAAAATCACTAAAGCTAAAGCAGCGTACGCCAGATAAGTTCCTGCAACAAATTGACCCAAACCAACCAACTTGTCAACTCCTGTTGTGGCTACATCTTTAGCAATAAAGCCAAAAATGCCAATCGGAGACAGTTTCACAATCACACTGACAATTTTGTAAATCGCCTCAATCCAAATTTGCAATAAATCAATAAACTTCTGTGACTTGTCTTCCTTAAGACTTCCAAGACCATAACCCAAGAATATCGCAAAGACGATGATAGGAAGCAAAGCCCCTTCAGAAAGAGACTTAACAATATTAGCCGGAATGAAACTGAGAAAGAACTCATTTAACTGGATGCTCTTAGCAATCCCATCAATATTTCCTCCAGTCTGACCGATATTGACCCCTTGACCAAAGCCTAGATAATAAGCAGCAAAGACAAAGATCAAGGTAATCACTGTCGTGACCCCAAAGAAATAGAGCAAACTCTTTGTCAAGAGCTTCCCAAAAGATTTCTTACCAATCACACCAGCCACTGCTACGACCACAACCGGAAATACCAGCGGAATAATCACCATATTAATCAGACTGATAAAAGCTTGTCCCAAAAATTGATAGAAAGCCGAAAATTGCGGCCATACAAGAGCAACAAGAACACCCAAAACCAAAGCAATCAAGAGTTGCAACCCCAAAGAAACCTTTGACCATAAAGAAAAAATTTTCATCCCCAAACTCCTTTTTCTATTTTGATAGCTATTCTACTATGATTCTCCCAACCTGGCTAATATATATTTTCTATGAAAGTAATAGAAGAATTTTATGGGGGAGTTGAAAAAACTTAAAAAAGACACCCAAGAGAAAATTCTTGAATGTCTGTATAGATCGATAACTCCATTGGTTCTGTCAGTAAACTGGAAATGATGATATTACGGTATCGTTATCTCAAATACTGCTGTATGAATCCACTCATTATGAATTTGTAAGTCATTTTCTATAATCTTACTAAATGTAAAACCATTTTTTAAAAGTACTCTCTTAGAGGCTAGATTATCCGTTGCCGTTCCCGCAATGATCTTATTTAAACCATAAGCATGAAATGCCTTGTCTAAAACAAGTTTAACCGCTTCGCTTGCATAGCCTAAATTAGTGTAATTTTCTCCAATCCTATATCCAAGTTCTGCTGTTTTTTGATCATTCTCTAAGACACTTAAATTGATCCTTCCGACCAAAGCACCTTGCGAATCTCTAATAAGATGCATGTAGACATCCCGATTCGTTTGTTCCGTTAACAATTCCCTTGTAATTTCTTTAAAACCTTCTAAATCAAAATAGTTAGCTGGTCTAGGAGGCAAACTCTGCTCAAAATACTCCCGATTTTCTTTTTCAAAAGAATAGACATCTATACTATTTTCTTCAGAAAGTAGCTCTAAACTTATCAATGTAAAGCACCTCCCATCATTATCTACATCCATATTTTCTGATGTTTACCCAAAATAGTACCCCTATTATTTTGCTAATTCTTCATATATCTCAAATAATTTTGCAACAGTACACTATGAACTATGCCTTACCTCTGTTTTGATGGCTTTGAAAAAAATAGTAAATATATTCCAAATACAAACTTAATTGCTGAGTCAATATATGCGATCACCTCTAATGGAATATCCGTAAAAATATATCCTACAGAGATATTAATGACACAAATAAGACCTAAAAATATCATTGATTTTCCATGTACAAAATAATAGGGAAAAAAATGTAGTGCGGTTGCCATTAATGCACCCAACCAAATTAATCTCCAATTTTCAGTCGCAAAAAAAGGACCACCTAGTAAAAACATTAAAATAAATAGTAAAAAAATAGCATATAAAGATACTTTATTTTGAAATGTATTTGAATAACCGTTGGATAATCTATTCAATACTTTTTTATTCATATTGATTGAGATAAAACTAATAACATACCCAATACTAAACACTGGCATATTTATTATTTGTTTTCCTCCTGTTAAGGTAGCTACTGAAATAATCACTGCTACTACAATTAACCATAGTCCACATGCTCTCTTATAATTAAATTCTAACTTTTCATCTTTATTGTAATTTAAAAAAGCCATAAATACCCCCAGCAACCTCAAATAAATTATTTCTCTTATTATACCACTAGATTATTATTTATTTAAAAATTTTTGTGATAGAGTGAGGGTATTATGACATCGTAACAATTAACAATTCAAAACACCAATATTTCAATCATAAAAATCATGTTGATTTTTGGACAGAAGATGAATTTCGAAAAGTAATACAATCCCTTGATGAAGCAAGTTACTTTTTCAAATAAATATATTGATAGAAGCAACAAATTGTTTTATAATAGTTTGAATTCAAAATTAGGAGTGATGTTTATGAAATTCTATTCATATGACTATGTTCTCAGTCAGATTAGTCAACAGAATTGGACCATGATTATTGTGTCGACATTCTTAGTGATTGTGACTGGATTCTTTGCATTTAAGGCTTTCAAAGATAAAAGAGGGAGTAAGTTCCGTGAATTATCGCTCATTTCTATTTTGACGTTAATTGCTTTTGTATTGATTAGCATTACGAATTTTCAAAACAGCCAATCCAATGATAATCAATTTCGTAGTTCCTTACACTTCATCGAGATTGTATCAAAAGAGTTAGGTGTTGATAAAAAAGATATTTATGTCAATACTTCAGCTACTACTGATGGAGCTATTATTAAGGTTGGCGACAATTTTTATCGCGCCATTAGCGGGACTGACCAAGATAGCTATTTACTTGAAAAAATGGACTTATATAAAACAGATGTAGAACTGGTGGAGGTTGAAAAATGATAAGCTTTTTTGCTACAATTGCAATTAAATTGGCCTGGGGGCTTCTTTCTCTTGTTTTTGTTATTAACGTAACAGGAAAAGGAAATTTAGCGCCAAGTTCTGCAGTAGACCAAATACAGAACTTTGTTCTCGGGGGTATTATCGGCGGGGTCATCTACAATAGCTCGATTACCATCCTTCAATATGTCGTCATCCTCATCATCTGGACGATTTTGATTCTGTCACTCAAATGGCTTAATACCAATGTTTACTTCATCAAACATCTGATTGATGGAAAACCAACTATTATCATAAAAAACGGAAAATTAGATCCAGAAGCTTGTCGCTCAAAAGGCCTTTCTGCTTCTGACGTCGCTCTTAAGTTGCGCTCTCAAGGGGTCTTCCAATTGAAAGAAGTCAAAAGAGCCGTCATCGAACAAAATGGCCAACTCATAATCGTTCGAATGGGAGATGAAAATCCCAAATACCCAATCATTACAGATGGTGTAGTCCAAGTAGAAATCTTAGAGACCATCGGTAAATCAGAGGAGTGGCTAACTGAGAAATTGAAAGAAGAAGGTTTCGAAGAAGTCTCAAATATCTTTATTGCTGAATATGATAAAGGTCAATTGAATGTTGTAACCTATTAAAAAAATAAACTGATGCCTTTCGTATCAGTTTTTTGCTTTTTAGCATAAAAGGGTATATACTTAAATTAATATCTAATGTAATTTAGATAATACAAAAAATTAACGGAGGTATCCCCCATGTCAATCGAAGAAAAATTCAACCAAGCTAAAGGTTCTGTTAAAGAAGGAGTCGGTAAATTAACTGGCGATACAAAAACACAAGCTGAAGGCGTTGCTGAAAAAGTTGCTTCAAAAGCAAAAGAAGTTGCAGAAGATGCTAAAGGTGCAGTTGAAGGGGCTATCGAAGGCGTTAAAAACATTATCAAAAAAGACGATAAATAATCATCGTCTGTCGTTCTTATAAAAAACACTCTTATCCTACAGTTTTAGTAAAACTATGGATGAGGGTGTTTTTAAGTATTGCTAAGGCATTTGATTTTAGAATATAAGAAAAGCATCCCAATAAGGAGATGCTTGGAATATACGTAAATAAATTTTAACGTTTTGAGTGCTGTGGTTGCCATCCAATCAAACAACATTGAGCAAATATAGCTGATTGTAAAACTCATACACTAGATTGTTCAAAAATTAGTTGTCCATTATGATGAAACTGATCTCCCAAAAGTAATTTTAAAGACCAATTCAGAAATTAACAATCTACAACTATAAATACGATTGTCATCTATTTAAAATTTATTTATTCATTTTCAGAGATTTTTTATCTGGTATTAATAAATATAATGGCAGTAAATTAATAACAATTGTGAGTACAAATAGCAATACATCCGTAATTTGAATTTCTTTTGACGTTACTAAAGAATTAACTATCTGACTATAATAATATCCTGGAAATATCTTTTGAATTGTACTTACTGTGTTTACAAAATCACTTTCGACAGCTAGGTGAGAGAAAGGAATAATGGTAATTGAAGCAAGTACAATAATAGGAAAGCTAATAGTATCAATAACTTTAGAATCAATACGAACTCCAATTACAAAACCAATAAAACTAAAGTACATTCCCATAAACATTAATAAAATAAACTGATAGATTAACAAATTGCTAAATGGCAATCTAAAAAATATAGTTGCAACTAAAGTTACTACCGCAAAAATCAATCCGTTCAACAAGACCTGAACTAAACTTTGACTCAAAAGATAATTAACTATGCTATAATTTGAAAAACTTGATTCTAATTTATAAAACTCTATTTCCGAAGAAATCCTTTTACTAAATGTCGCCAAACTGTTCCCAATTACACCGATAAATACCGCAATACTCAATAAGATATTTGGCATCATATCCCCTTGAAGATTATTCAAAATCATATACCATGTAACTGGAATAAATAAAGTAAAAAGAATAAAACGTTTATTTCTCAATACTTGTTTAAATTGAATAAGACTAATCATGTTTTTCCTCCAAATTACTCAAATCTCGATAATATTGTTCAATTGTTTTTCCTGTCTTATGAATTTCAGCGACAGATTCATCCGCTAAAATATATCCATTTTTTAAAATCAACACCCTTGAAAAAAACTGGTCAATCTGATTGAAATCATGAGTTACAATTACAGATGTACAACTACTATCTTTTAATAATTCCCAAAAATTATCTATAGAAGCCAAATCCATACCAGTTGTTGGTTCATCTAAAAAAAGTAATCTAGGGTTATTTAATAATGATAATAATAAGGACAATCTTCTCTGTTGCCCTCCCGATAAATCACCTACTAAGTCTTTTTTCTTATCTGATAGTTCTACCTTAGAAAGCATTGATTCCACTTCAAAGTCCTTTAGTTTATTCATATATGCTTTAAGCAAAACTAGTTCTTTTACTGTCAAATCTTTAATCAAAAGATCATCTTGAGGCATCATTCCAATATCATTCTTAAAATCCAATTGAGTTTTTATAAGTCCACTATCGCTCTTTACTTGTCCAGCAATAATTTTAAATAAAGTGGATTTTCCTGCCCCGTTACATCCAAGCAAAGCTATCTTATCGCCTTCCTTAATAGTAAACGAGATATCCTTAAGCACATTCTTTGATCCAAATTTTTTCTTAATATTATGCAATGAAAACATGACTATCTCCTTTGTTTTGATGACTATAAGATAACATTATTCAACATTAATTTTTATCAATTATCAGAATCGGACCTTACTTTATCAGAAACAGTATTATTACTTTCAATAATATATTCAGTTAGGTAATCTTCATCGAAATTAGGGTTTGGCTCCTCAAAAACAATCCAATCGCTCCCTTATTACCGACTTTATACTTTCAGCAAATAAAAAAGAGGTGTAGCTCATGAATTGGTGGAAAATCTTTGTAAATCACTAAAAAATATAAAAAAACTGCAGATAACTAAATCTGTAGTTTTTTTTGTATTTCTATTGTCTGTCTAAACACATATGAAAAACTTTGAGTTCTAATAGATGCACTAGGATACTTATCTAAAATTTGTGTCACTTTATATAACCCTATCCCTCGTTCTTCACCTTTTGTTGAAAAACCATTTTTAAAAATATTATTCCTATTTACACTTTCCTCCTTTGTCTTATTTTCAACTATAAAATAAAATCTATCATTATGAGAAAAAATAGCAATGTTAATTTCCGGATCTTTTGATAATAATGTTGCTTCTATGGCATTATCTAAAAGAATTGAAATAATTGTAATAAAATCTAGCAATTCAAATGAATATAAATCTTGCCTACCATCCACCTCTATAGCAATTTCAACCCCCTTATTATAAGCCTCAAGTAATTTTGCTGATAAGACACTTTTTAGGGCAGTGTTTTCAATTTTGGAAAGATTAGCAATATCGTATTTTCTATCCGAAAAATCTTTTACGGTTTTTGATAAAACTGTATCATATACATTCTGAATAGATGCTATATCGTTTAACTCAATACCTGATTTTATACTTGTAATAATGTTTATATAGTCATGTCTAAATAATCGTATCTCCTCATATAAAGATTCAATGTGACTACTATATTTTTCTAAGTTCTGAAGTTGGTTATCTTTCTGCTCTTTCAACTCTCTATCAATCTCATCAGTGATCTTAGAATGCAAAAAAATTAGCATAATCAGAAAGTAAATAACGTATATCCCTACTAAATTCTCTCTTAATTTAAGTGCATTTGGAATCACGTCTGTAAAAATAGAAAAAATTTGAAGCAATATAAAATAAAATGCCATTGAAATATCAAATGTTAACAAATAATATTTTAATTGATTTTTAGAAAACCCAATTTGCAAATTTTTAAAGTCGATCTGGATAGTTTTGGTCAAATAATAAAATGTTGGAAATATTAATAGTTCAATTAATAGTGATAATACCGGAAATTTATTTGTAATATTTATTGATACACCAAACATCGGTAATAAATCAAATGCAATAACCCTACTAAATAAACTCTCGACAACCACTGGATACAGACCAAAGAATACAGCTAATGTCCGATTACTAAATTTATTTTTATATAATGAGTAAAATAACCAAAATAATAATGAAGAAAAATATCCTATTGGTGGAACAATATAAAATAATACTCTAAAAATGATTGGTAATAGAAAATAAAGATAAAAACGTACCTTGTCCCCTGTAATTTGTTGATATAGCATTAAGACTACAATAATATGAACAACAAACGTTATTTCTTCAAGCAAAAAATTATTGATATACAAAGTTAAAACCTTTTAAAAATCTAACCTTTCCTTGACTTTCTTTAATTTAGTCTTAGAAACTAAGCAACTTTCTCCATTTTCAAATAGAATTAGCTTATTTTCCTTATCAATCTTACTAATGTTTTCAGGATTTACGACAAACGACTTGTGACATCTGTATAACCTATTATCCGTTTTTTCAATCTCAGAAATTCCAGCATAAAATTCTAATCTTTCATCTATCGTATGCATAATAACCTTATGCACAGTAGGCGATGTTTCAAAATAAAGAATTTTATTAAATGGAACTTGGACACGAGATAGTGATGTTTCGAATTTAAAAGAATCATGAGCAACAGTACTTCCATTTTTTTCCAATGTATATTCAATCGCTGATTTTACTCTTTCATAAAAATGAAGATCACCAAGTGCCTTATCAATAAAATCCAAAGCACTAACTTTATATCTAAATGTTAATGGCATAAACTCAGAATGGGTAGTCACAAAGACAATAGTTGCATTGGGATCGAGCTTTCTAATTTGATAAGCAAGCTCCAATCCTTTTTTCTCTTCATCCTTGATCTCAATATCTAAAAAAAATAACTGATGATCCCCTCTCTCAGTTATCTCTGCTAATAATTGAGATGGCTTTCCAAAAATCTCAAACTTATTAATTTTTAAATTTTCATCTTTTAGCACCTTATAAATAATAGTCTCCATGCGAGACTGTTGTAGTATTTCGTCTTCCAAAACATAAATGTTTAGCATCTCTATTCCCTCTAACTATATATGGGTAGTTATATTATGACAATTTTCTGACCAATTATGACAATACGATATTTCATTTTTAATTTATTTTATCATAATTATAAAACAACAGAATGAGAGGCAAAAGATATTTTCTGTCTAAAAATAATCAAATTGATAATTAAAATCAACAATTTATGTAAAAAATATTCATTAAAATATCAAATATTGCCTAACAAAAAAGCTATTAAAGTATTTAAGGATACAAATAATAGCTTATATTTTATCATAATTCTCTCCCAAAATACAGTGGATACTAAAATAGGTAGAATAAAGAACACTAACACTACTGATTATAAATCAATCATTCTTCTTACCAAGAAAATAAAGTACGAGAAACTCTTTTCTGGCCATTTAGAATTATATGGTGCAATTGATTTAGCAGAAGATCTAGATGTATTAATGAAAGAAATTAACGAATACCTAACTGAGTGGTTAAAATTCACAACTAAAAGCTTATAAGTAACATCAAAATAACAAAAAATTTGACTCCATTAATTAAGATTTCATCTGATAAATGGAGTCTTTTATTATACATAATGGTTTAACCATTTAGTTAGAATTTCAAGGTAATTAGGAACTACGTAAATTATAGTATCGAACCAGTCTGACGAAGATACCCTGAACTGTAGTTTCGCTTGAGGAAATTTCTGAAGCACTCACTCATAGTGATACGATTACAACTAAGACTTATGTCAACACTTCAAACGTAATCCCAATGGCTGTTGGAGAAATTGCCTTTCGTAATCTTAAGAAGTAATGGTGTGAATTTTGCTAAAAATCATCAAAAAAACACTCCATGGTGTGAACCATGAAGTGTTTCGAAACGTTGATATAATCGTATTGATTAACGTTTTGAGGCAACTGACTCTGTCAGTTTGCAGCCACATTTGTAAGCAACTAAAGTCGCAACAACTGTGTCAATTGCACCAATTTAGTATAGAAATATAAAAAAGAACACCAAGAAAGGTGCTCTTTGTAAGTATAGTAATTCTTTCAAATTAACGTTTACTAAATTGTGAAGCTTTACGAGCTTTCTTAAGACCTGGTTTCTTACGTTCTACCATACGAGCATCACGAGTAAGAAGTCCAGCGCGTTTAAGAGAATCGCGGAAGTCTGGGTCTACTTGAAGAAGGGCACGAGCGATACCGTGACGGATAGCTCCTGCTTGTCCTCCATAACCACCACCATTAACGTTTACGAAAACGTCGTATTGACCAGCAGTTGAAGTAACTGCGAATGGTTGGTTGATAACCAAGCGAAGGTCAGCGTGTGGGATGTACTCTTCAACATCTTTTTTGTTTACAGTGATTTTACCAGTTCCTGGAACAAGGCGAACGCGTGCAACAGCGTTTTTACGACGTCCAGTACCTGCATATTGTGCTTGTGACATAGCTTATTTGTTCCTTTCCTTAGATAAGTCCTGAAATATCAAGAACTTCTGGTTGTTGTGCAGCGTGAGTGTGCTCAGCGCCTACAAATACTTTCAATTTCATACCTTGAGCACGGCCAAGAGTATTGTGTGGAAGCATACCTTTAACTGATTTTTCGATCAAACGAACAGCGTTCTTAGAGCGAAGTTCTCCAGCAGTGATAGATTTCAATCCACCTGGGTACATTGAGTGAGTGTAGTAAACTTTATCAGTAGCTTTTTTACCAGTCAATTTAACTTTTTCAGCGTTGATAACGATTACGAAGTCACCAGTATCAGTGTGTGGTGTGAATGTTGGTTTGTTTTTTCCACGAAGTACGCTTGCTACAACAGCAGAAAGGCGTCCAAGAGGTACATCAGTAGCGTCAACTACGTACCATTTGCGTTCAACTTCACCTGGCTTAGCCATGTATGTTGTTTTGTTCATGATTTCTCCTATTTGAATATCGTTTTTGTTTACAGGGCGGATGTTCCGGTCCGCAAGTTATTTGAAAGGTTCCGGGGCCTTACAAATGGGGTAAACAATACCGCCTACTATCATACCAAATTTTTAGGCCAAAAGTCAATATCTTTGCCGGAAATATTTCACTTTTTAGCTTGTTTTCGTTTTCAAGTTTGTTTCTTAATCTCGGTCGTTTTTTGCGAAGCCAAATAAGGCTAAGGTTCCTGGTCCAACGTGGGTTGCAATAACTGGTCCAAGCGGCTCAATCAAGACTTCTTTCACTCGACCATCTGCTAAGAGCTGTTCCTTCAGATTCTCAGCATCCTGATCAGCATCTGCATGAGCAATCACTGCCCGATCATCTGCTATATTTTCTAAAAGCATGCGAACACACTCTGCTTGAGCCTTCTTCTTTCCTCTCACCTTAGCAATTGGTTTCAAGCTCCCATCCGCTTGAACTGCAATAATTGGCTTGATACTAGCCAGACTACCGATCATGGCAGCTGTTTTTGAAATCCTTCCGCCCCGCACCAAGTGATTCAGATCATCCACTAAGAAATAGGTTTGAACTTTTGGTCGCAAAGCTAGTAAAATATCCAAGGTCTCAGCTAGTGATTTACCTTCTGATCGTGCTTCGACAGCCTTCATTACCAGAAGCCCTTCCCCCATAGAAGCAGCCCGACTCTCAAGAATCTCAATCACAGCTTGAGGATAGTCTTCCAAGACTATGTCCCGAGCCATAACTGCACTTTGATAGGTTCCAGATAGCAAGGAAGCAAAAGCTACATACAACAGCGGCGTGCCAGCTTTTGCGTATTCTCTAAAGACATCCTCAAACTGACCTACATTAATTTGGCTGGTAGTTGGTTGACTTCCTGCCTCCATCTTTTCAAGTAAGGTTTTACTGGTTAGTTTGTTTTCCCCTACTGTTTCATAGGTCACTCCATCCAGCTGAATGGTCAAGCCTAGGATTGTAACATCGTGTTCAGCTGCCCATTTTTCAGACAGGTCTGTTGTAGAATCCGTTAAAATTTTAAAGGTCATCTTATTTCTCCATCATTTTTTAGTTCCCACAGAGAGGCTTCTCCATGGACATAAGCGGGTTATTAGTGGTGCTTTGAATGACCACCTTATTGGGGCTAACTATTAAACATTCTTGCTTTTTAGGAAAGTTATTTCGCTCGGTCAATCTAAAACAGGACTGACACCTTGAAAGCCTTTCAAATCAAAAATATATTGAAAATATTCATCTTGTGAATCTTTTAAAATCAGGTTTGCTCTATCATTAAGCAATTCAATACAGGTCCATTCCCCATCTAAACACTCAACATCATATTTTTTATCTTCTAAAAATAAATTTGTTAATTGTCCTTCTGGATATTTATTTTGAAAAGAAACCATCCCAGAGTTGTCACTTCGGTAAGCAAGCACAGGAACTTCAACTTTTTGAGCTCCCATATAAAAGGAACTCATACACCTCTTTTCAGCAAGGTACTCATATTTTCCTTTTACATAATTCACAATCTCTTTATTTAAAATTGTAGAAAAATTGAGAATGCTGATGAAATCCGCCTTATCAATGGATAAGGTTTCGACCTCAATTAGGTATTTCAAAGCACCATTTACCTGACTTCCTTGACCGTATAAATCCGTGCAATTCAAGGAATATTGGGTCAATAAATCCTCTAAGGGATACTGATCTGCTTCCTCAGTGATTTCAAAGCAAAAGCAATAATTATCTTCTCCTTTATTATGATAGATATCATAAATAATCGGTTCAAACTTTTCTGTTTGATATTTTTCTAACTCATAACTTCCAAGCACTTGCATTAGCCCACCCGATTTCTAAAGACTTCATACATGAGAATAGCTGCTGCGACGCTGGCATTGAGGCTTTGGACATGGCCATTCATGGGAATCGTCAGCATTTCGTCCACCTGCTTCTTGATGTTGCTGGAAATACCCTTGCCTTCATTGCCAATGATGAGGGCTAGCTTGCCTGCCGTATTCCATTTATGGGAAGGCGTCCCCTGCATATCTGTACCGAAAATCCAGAAACCAGCTTCCTTGAGCTTGTCCAGAGTCTGGCTGAGATTGGTCACACGAGCAATAGGAATATGCTCAATGGCACCCGTTGAGGTCTTAGCCACAACTGGTGTCACACCGACTGCCCGGTGCTTGGGAATGATGACTCCAGCCACATTGGTTGCGTCAGCCGTCCTCAAGATAGAGCCAAAATTGTGCGGGTCAGTCAGCCCGTCCAAAATCAATAAGAGAGGATTGTCTTCCTGCTCTGCTTTTTTCAAGAGTACCTCAAAGTCAGTATAGGCGAACTCAGCCACTCGCAGAACAAAGCCCTGGTGAACGGCTCCGTCAGTCATTTCCTGCAAGGTCTTCTTGGGCGTCCAGGAGATCGAAACCTTTTTTTCTGCAGCTAAATCTTTGATTTTATCGACCTTTTTACCACGCAGATCGTCTTGAATGTAGAGTTTATTTCCAGTGTTGGCAGCGAGCGCTTCTGTCACCGCATGCACACCGTAGACAATATCGTTTTTTTCCATGTTTTCAGTATAACATAAATGCCTCCTAAATTGCGACAGCTTTTATTGAACAAAACAAGAAATCCGAATTGAAGGAATCATCCTAACCAACTTTATACTCTAGTCATGATATAATAAAGCGACTCTAGAAAAAGAAAGTTGACTCATATGTCCCTTCTCCACCGAACGATCAAACTGATGCTCGCCACTTGCCTAGCGGCTTGGCTAGCAAAAACTTTAGGATTAGCTTATTCAGTCTCTGCTGGTATTATTGCTCTTTTGAGTGTTAGCGATACACGCCGGAGTACAGCTAGACTAGCCAGAGACCGCTTTTTATCGACCATATTGGCTCTGGCTATTGGAAGCTTAGCCTTTCGCTTTCTAGGCTTTAATCTCGGAGCATGGGCCCTCTATATCGCAATCTACGTTCCGCTAGCTTTTCAACTTGGATGGGAAATTGGCATTACCCCCAGCACTGTCCTGGTCTCTCATCTGCTCTTAGAAAAATCCACCTCTTGGCTACTTCTTGGTAATGAGCTTGCTCTATTTCTCATTGGAACTGGCTTTGCTCTTTTAGCCAATCTCTACATGCCCTCGCGTCAAGAGGAGATTGACAACTATTACGAACAAGTGGAAGAGCAACTAAAAAAGATTCTCCTTCGTTTTGAATACTTTTTAAAATCAGGGGACGGCCGAAACGAAGCGACCCTAATAAAAGAGCTTGATACCACTCTAGAACAGGCCTTACAGTTGGTCTATCTGGACCACTCTAACCACCTCTTTCATCAAACCAACTACCATATTCACTATTTTGAAATGCGAAGAGCACAGAATCGCATCTTGCTGGATATGGCTGGTAATATCAATACTTGTCGCCTAGCGGCTAGTGAAAGCTTCATATTGGCTAAACTCTTTTTAAAAACAGCCAAACAGTTAAGTCAAGAAAATCCAGGCCATGATTTGCTGGATGAAATCGAGGAATATCTGGCTGTCTTTCGAAAACGGCCACTTCCTAAGACTCGCCAGGAATTTGAAACACGCGCTATGCTCCTTCAGCTCCTGCGGGACTTGGAGACCTTTATTGAGTTAAAGGTTGATTTTTATAGAAATTATCAAGAAAAAAGAAACTAACTCTTTCTACACAAAATACAGAAGGAACCAAAACAATTTGGTTCCTTTTTTACATTAAGAAAGTAGTTTATTCTTTTAAGTGATAAGAATAGCTTGCGACTACAACATCTTCGTACCACTTTAGATAATATTTCAGTTTTAAACTCATTTGATTATGAAGGATATTTTGCCAGCTCTTTTTCGGGATAAACTGAGGAACCAAGACTGTCACTGTCCTTCCTTCTTTTTTAGCCCGCTTTGCTACCTTGATCACGTACTGAACTGTTGGAGTAATGATATTGCGGTAGCTAGTCGTAACAGTCTCAAATCGAATATCAGGGAAGTAGTCAGCAAATTCCTCTGCGACTTCAGCATCCTTTTTAGCAGTTTCAGTTGTTGAGACGTGCATTGCGACGACATCGTCGCCAATACTGCGAGCATAGCTCATTGCTCCAACACTAACTCTGGTAACATTTCCGACTAGTACAATTACTGTATTGCCTGTGTAATTCTGACGCTCGATATGTTCTTCTAATCTCAGCTGTCTTGCGACCCTGTTGTAGTGCTGTTTAATAGCTAAGAACAGCCAGGTCAGGACAATGATAATTGGAAAGAAAGGCCAAATATCTCGCAGACGGAATAAAAGTAAAATAAGAACAATCCCGTAACAAATAACAGCACCAAGGATATTCGCAATTGAATGCTTCAAGAAATCTTTTCCAAACTTTTTCTTCCAATGGACAACCATACCAGTTTGAGAGAGGGCGAAGGGCACAAATACACCAATGGTATACAGTGGGATCAAACGCTCTGTATTCCCCTTAAAAATCCACAAGAGAGCAATGGCACCAAAGGCTAATGTAAAAATCCCATTAGAATAGCTTAGGCGGTCCCCCTTTTCCATGTACATATGTGGCATATATTTATTTTTAGCCATATTATAAGAGAGTACAGGAAAAGCCGAGAAACCTGTGTTGGCTGCAACTGCCAAAATCAAAGCTGTTGACAATTGAAAAATATAGAATAAGATACGACCAAGTGGAGAACTTCCCAAAATTGCCTGAGCCATCTGTGCCAAGGTAGTTACACCTTTGACAGGCACGATTCCAATCCAATAGTTTAAGAAAGTGATTCCTGCAAACATGATCCCTAGGATTAAAGCCATGATTGATAGGGTTGTTGCAGCATTGTGAGCCTTTGGCTTCTTGAAAAAGGGAACTGAATTAGATATGGCTTCCACTCCAGTCAAGGAAGCTGAACCACTAGTAAATGCTCGGAGCAACAAGATCAAACTTACTCCAGTAATAGAAGTGCCAATATGAGCAGTTGCATGATATTCCAAGTTTCCTGTCATGATTTGCACAAATCCAAAAGCAATCAACAGCAAAGTACTTAAAATAAAAAGATAGACAGGGATCATTAAGGAAGTCGCTGATTCTTTTAGCCCTCGTAAATTCATTAGCATCAATAAGAGGACTAACAAGACCGAGATGTGTAAGTTGTAAGGATGTAAGACAGGAATAGCTGAGGTAATGGCATCCGCTCCAGAAGCAACTGAAACAGCTACAGTCAACATATAGTCTACCAGTAAACTTCCACCCGCAATTAAGCCTGCTGTTGGAGAAAGATTTTCTGTCGTTACCATATAAGCTCCTCCTCCTTGAGGGTAAGCATGGATAACCTGACGATAAGAAATGGTTAAACTTGCTAGTAAAACTAATACAACAATTCCTATAGGAAGTGACCACCAAATCGCTCCGACAGACACAGAAGTTAAGACCAGAACTACCTGCTCTGGTCCATAAGCGATGGAAGATAAGGCGTCACTAGAGAGCATAGCCAAGGCCTGTAGTTTTGTCAATAAATGACCATCCTCTCCTTCTTTACCGGATTTTAATGGACGTCCAATAAAAAATCCTTTTAACTTGGAAAACATAAGTTCCTCCTCAATTAAAAAATAAGGGCTATTCTACTCTTTTTCAGAAAACATGTCAACAGTTTTCTGAAATTTTTTCTATTTTTAAGTAACCTCTTCTTGTTCAACGATGTGAGCTAGTAGCAATTAGAAGGTTGTGAAAAAGGCTCTCTCATCCTATCCCTAAGGATAAAAAGCGAATAATTCAAGCTCATATTCTCCAAAGTTCATCAGCCATCACATATAGGGAGGGCCTCCTCAACTATGATTCCTTTGGGCCTATCAAGTATGGATTGATAAGTCTTAATAGAAAAAAACGAGCATGGATGTCCAAGCTCGTTTTTGATAACTAAATTTTCTTCATTTTAGAAAATATTAATAAACTGTCTTTTCAGTTTCTTTATCGAAGAAGTGCGCCTTGTTCAAGTCAAATCCAAGATCGATTCCTGCACCTGTTTGCAAGTAATCGCGAGCATCTACTTTTGCGATAAATTCGTTTTTACCAACTTGGCAGTACAAGTGAGATTCTGAACCAAGCAACTCTGATACAGAGATTGTTGCGTGTACTACTGAGTCAGGGAAAGTTTCAAGGAAAGCAGGTTCTGTATTGATATCTTCTGGACGGATACCAAAAATCAATTCTTTACCTTCGTAGCCTTTTTCTTTCAGAACTTTCAAGATCCCTTCTGGCACTTTCAATCTCACACCTTCAGTAACAATCTCGTTGCCTTCAAGCTTCACATTGATGAAGTTCATAGCTGGGCTTCCGATAAAGCCAGCAACGAATTTATTGACAGGGTGTTTGTAAAGTTCTTGTGGTGTACCAACTTGCTCTACGCGACCAATTGTACCAGTTCCTGATGGATTCTTAGTTGCTGACATGATAACGATACGGTCAGCCAAAGTCATCGCTTCTGTTTGGTCGTGTGTTACGTAGATAGTTGTTGCTCCGATACGACGGTGGATTTTAGCGATTTCAGCACGCATGGATACACGAAGTTTTGCATCCAAGTTTGACAAAGGCTCGTCCATCAAGAATACTTTTGCATCACGGACAATAGCACGTCCCATGGCAACACGTTGACGTTGACCACCTGAAAGGTCAGCTGGTTTACGGTCCAAGAATTCTTTCAATCCAAGAATTTCAGCAGCTTCTTGAACACGTTTGTCGATATCATCTTTGCTGTATTTACGCAATTTCAAACCAAAGGCCATGTTGTCGTATACAGTCATATGAGGATATAGGGCATAGTTTTGGAAAACCATGGCAATATCACGGTCTTTTGGTGCCACATCGTTAACCACTCGACCATCGATTGAACATTCACCTTCTGTGATGTCTTCAAGTCCAGCAATCATACGAAGAGTTGTAGATTTACCACATCCTGAAGGTCCTACAAATACGATAAATTCTTTGTCTTGAATTTCCAAGTTGAAATCTTCAACAGAATAGTGTTCACTATTTGGATATTTCTTGTAAATATTTTTTAGGTTTAATTCTACCATAATAGGCTCCTTTTAAATTTATACTCTTATTATATTTGAAAGCGTTTTACAATGCTATGGCAAACTGCCTAAAATAAAAAAAATGTTTTGTGCAGCCTGCACAAAACATCAAAATAAATCTTTCAAAATGATATGGTAACAGAGTGATAAATCCGTCAACTCTTTTAACTGCAAGCCTGTCAACTCCTCCCACTTATCCAAGCGATATTGAAGAGTATTCCGGTGAATATAAAGTTGCTGAGCTGCCTTGGTCACAACTGCTCCATTTTCCCACAAGGCTAAGATAATCTCGGTTAATTGCTCTTGTCCTTCTATAAGCTGATGCAGTTTCTTCTTCAGAGGAAGAAGAGTGTCTTTAGCCTCGTCTAAGCCCCATAAAAAGAGCTGTGAGAAAGGTAAAACCAAAGACTGCTGATAACGATTCAACCATTGAGTGAAGAGGCTGTTCTCAGCTTGATAGAGTTGTGGCAACTCGTCTTTCACCGATCTGGGCCAGACTTGTCCAATCAAAACAGCCAAACGCAGGTTAAAGTCATATTCAACAGCTGATAAGACATCCCTCAGCAAATCTTTAACAGCCAACTGCTGACCTTGATCAAGAACAAAAATATAGTCTTGCGGGCTGGTCTGAAAATAAGCGACTTTATTGGTCAAAAGAGTTCGCATCATGTCTAGCCAGGATGAAATAGATTCTGCCTCATAATGGAAAAGGTGACAATGAATGAACTGTAGCGCCTCAACCTCATGGGGGAGCGTCTCTTCGGACTCAGACACTAAATACCTATGCCAGGGATTTTGTGAAAAAACGGACTCTTTTTCTGTCAGCAGAGCAAGCAGTTGCTGTTCTCGATCTGTTAAATCTTCTGTCGCCAAAACTAGCCAATGTTGCCGATCAAGACGAAGCGAGACTTTCTGGCTATCTTGACTGGGTTTATCTTGTAGACTAGCCTTTGGAAACAAAGCCAGCAATTCATTTGATTTCATGAGTAGCTTCCTCCACTCGTTTGATGCACCAGTCAATTAATCCTTCCAAGCGTTCGATTTCTTCCGTCATATGCAGGTAGCCCATGACCGCTTCAAATCCTGTAGACATACGGTAGGTAACAATATCCGCATTCTTAGCCTTGGTGTGGCTGTTGGCATTGCGGCCACGTTTGTAGATATCCTCTTCCTTCTCCGTCAGAATTCCTTCTTCTAGCATGAGAGAGATGAGATTAGCCTGAGCCTTGGCAGAAACGTACTTGGTCGCTTCCCTATGCAGCTGATTGGGCTTGGTCAAACCTTGAAAAATCAAGTGACGCCGGATATACATGGAGTAGACAGCATCTCCCTCAAAGGCGAGGGCAATGCCGTTAATCAGGTTGACATCAGTCACGTGTCCACCTCACTCCGTCCTTAGTATCCAAAAGCTTGATTCCCTGAGCGGCCAATTCATCCCGAATACGGTCTGCAGTTGCAAAGTCTCGATTAGCCCGCGCTTCTTGGCGTTCCTCAATCAAGCGCTCAATGTCCGCGTCCAAGACTTCCTCTACAAAGACGATACCAAAAACTTCTAAGAGCTCGGCAAAGGCTGCCTTGACTTCAGCGGTGTAATTGCCAGAATTGATCCACTTGGCTAGCTCGAAGACAACTGTGATACCATTGGCTGCATTGAAATCTTCGTCCATAGCAGCAGTGAATTTATCCAGAAAGGCCTGAAGCTGATCAGAATCTGCCTGACCCGTGAAAGGTTGCTCATAGGTATTCTTCAAATACTTGAGATTGGTCGCTGCATCATGAACAGCTTTTTCCGTGAAATTAATCGGCTTGCGGTAATGCTGGGTAGCAAAGAAGAAACGCAGCACCTGTCCATCAATGGTCTTGAGGGCATCATGAACAGTGATAAAATTGCCTAAAGATTTAGACATCTTAACATCGTCAATGTTGACAAAGCCATTATGCATCCAGTAGTTGGCAAAAGTCTGACCAGTCTTGGCCTCTGACTGGGCGATTTCATTGGTATGGTGAGGAAACTCTAGGTCTGCTCCTCCACCGTGGATATCAATAGTATCGCCCAAGATCTCCGTCGACATAACCGAACACTCAATGTGCCAGCCCGGACGACCTGCTCCCCAAGGGCTGTCCCAAGAAATCTCACCTGGCTTAGCTGCCTTCCAGAGAGCAAAGTCCACTGGATTTTCCTTACGAGCAGTCTCCTCATCTGTCCGACCAGAAGCACCCAACTCCAAGTCTGCCAAAGTTTTGTTGGCTAGTTTGGCATAATTGTGAGACTTTTCCACGCGGAAGTAGACATCGCCCTCTGACTCATAGGCGTAGCCTTTGTCAACCAAGTCCTCAACAAAACGGATGATGTCAGCCATAAACTCCACCACCCGCGGATGACGAGTCGCAGGTTTTACACCCAGAGCTGAGACATCCTCGCGAAAAGCTGCGATATACTTATCAGCCACTTCTTTTGGTGTGATGCCTTCTTCCTTGGCGCGATGGATAATCTTATCATCTACATCTGTAAAGTTGGAAATGTAGGCAACTTCGTAGCCCCGATACTCAAAATAGCGACGAACTGTGTCAAAAGCTACTGTTGAGCGGGCATTGCCGACATGGATATAGTTATAAACCGTCGGACCGCAGACATACATGCGAACCTTGCCCTCTTCAATGGGCACAAATTCACGTAGGCTGCGGGTCATGGTGTCGTAAATTTTAATCATGCGGTCCACTCCCTTCTCTATTTCTGACTTTTTCGGCTGAAAACCAGCTCTGCAAAAGGGCCAAATTGTCTGAGGCTATCCAGTTGGTAAAAGCGCTGCCCTTCCTCTTGGGTAAAGAGGGGAACCCCCTTTCCTAGGATAAGGGGCGCTATCTGAATAATGAGGTGGTCGAAAAGATCCGCATCCAAGAGCGGTCCTACCAAGGAATTACCACCAATCACAAAGATATTTTTGCCTTTGTCAATCTGGTGAACAAAGTCCACCACATCCCCAGCTACTGGCTGGTAATTGCTGACAGGCAGGTGCCTATCATGCGTAAAGACATAGTTTTCCGTAGCTTGATAAAAACTTTCTACATCTTGCAAATCTTGGATTTCATCAAAGGTCCGCTTGCCCATGATGGTGATATCCATTTGCCTGTAAAAGTCATCATAGCCTGTATCCTCTACAGAACCAAGCTGATGCAGCCAGTCTATCCTGTGCTGGCTGTCTGCCAAGTAGCCATCCATGGTGATACAGCCGTAAAAATATACTGCCATTCTTGTAGTTACCTTTCTAGTTCCTTTGCTATTGTCAAAGCGATAGTGAAAAAAGTCATGGCATCAGCTGTCCGCTCTTCATGGCGGACATCCCAGGTTCGGTTATGATGATCCACATAGTCAGCTGTGTAGAAGAACTGATAGACTTTACTCTTGCGAAATTGACTCCAAGCCATGATAGCCGAAGCTTCCATGTCCACCACTTTGGCTCCAGCAGCCAAGCGACGCTTGACCTTATCAGGCGTTTCCCGATAAAAGGCATCGGTCGTCCAAGACTTGGTGCGGATATGCTCGATATTGTGCTTGTCAAAGATGGCTTCCAGCTCGATCAGCAGAGACTCGTCATAGGCTACTTCATCACCCGGTGGGGCATAGTGATAGCTAGTCCCTTCATCTCGCAAAGCAGCAGCTGGCAGGATGATCTTATCCGCCTCAATTGAGTGGTCCAAAACGCCACAGGAAGCTAGAATGATGAAATTCGTGAAGCCTCTGGCCGCTAACTCCTCCAGTTGGCCAACTATCATGGGAGCCCCAATTGGAGACAACATAACTGCTAGCTTGCTAGGTCCTTGGCCATAAATATACCATGGATGCTGGCCGTTTATGCTTTTCAAATAGCCTCCCTGATAGACTTCCTCTGACTCAACCAAACGTTTCAGAATTTCGCCATTAAAGGACAGGATGATGGTTTCGCATACCTCACCCTTGTCATGGACTGGCTTTTCAGTTGGCTCAATAACCGCTGCTACATCTTCAAATTCCTCTAATAGCATAACTTCTCTTTCTTTAAGGCTCCAGCAAATCCGCCTTCATTTTATTTAGACGGCGCAGTTTGGTCTCATCTTTTTTGGCTTCACTGATATAATGAGCCCATTCTTGCTGGTGGCTAGGTGGCAGTTTAATAAAGCGCTCCTTAGCAAGACCATCCAAGTGTTCTTGTAACTCAAGGACTGCCTGGTTCAAAATTGCATCTGATAAATCTGACATGTCGGTTCCTCCTGTCATACTCCACTTCGATAACTTTGCTACCCTTTCCTAGAGACTTGACGAATGGTGGCTGGCTTCACGGGCATGCTCTAACTTGTCTAGATAGTATTCCCGTTTCTCCTCTACTTCGTGAATGGTTGGCTCATCTTTCTCACCGTGGACACGGACAATTTTAGCTGGAACTCCGACCACCGTCACATCACTAGGCACATCAGATACAACCACTGCACCCGCCCCAACTTTGGCTTTCTCTCCAATTTCAATAGGGCCAATCACCTGAGCGTGGGCCGAAATCAGCGCCCCTTTTCGGACAGTCGGATGACGTTTGCCCGTATCTTTTCCTGTACCACCTAAGGTAACACCGTGGTATAGCATAGCCCCCTTCTCCACAACAGCTGTCTCTCCAATCACTAGGCCACTGCCATGGTCAATAAAGACACCTGATTCAATCTGGGCTCCAGGGTGAATCTCTATCTGAGTCCAAAAGCGCCAGAATTGACTGTGCATTCTTGCTAATAGCTTGAACCCACGCCTCCACAAAAAATGAGAAAGACGATGAGCTGCCAAGGCTTTAATCCCTGGATAAGTCAAGAGGACTTCCAGAGAATTTCGAGCTGCTGGATCATTTTCTTTTACAATATCAATGGTTTCTTTCCACCACCCCATCTTCTTCTCCTTTCATGATGTAAAAAACAAGGGAGCTGGCCCAAGAATTGCAACGCAACTGAGCCCTACTACTCCTTGTTTGTCTTTTATTCTTCTGTTTGAGCAAGAGGTGCTTCTTCATGTTTCTTATGAGGATGCCCCTTACCATGATGCTTATCATGGTGCTTGTCTGATTTTTCAGGTTTAGGCGGACGTGGCAAAAGTGCTTTCATGGAAGCATCTACCCGACCTTTGGCATCAATCTTGATAACCTTAACATCCACTTCATCACCGATTTGTACAACATCTTCGACGTTGTTGGTCCGAGTCCAAGCTAACTCTGAGATGTGAACCAGTGCATCCGTCTTGTCAAAGAGATTGACAAAGGCACCGAATTTCTCAATCCGAACAACCTTGGCATGGTAAACTTCATCCACTTTTGCTTCGCGGACCAAGCCAGCAATGATTTCCTTAGCACGATTGATCGCGTCTTGGTCGCTGGAGTAGATGGATACATTTCCTTCTTCATCAATGTCAATCTTAACACCAGTCTCAGCGATAATCTTATCAATGGTTTCACCGCCTTTACCGATGACAATCTTAATCTTGTCCACATCAATCTTGATAGTGTCGATTTTCGGAGCAGTTGGAGCCAACTCAGGACGTGGAGCTGGAATTGTCGCTTCAATCAAGTCCAGAATTTCAAAGCGGGCTTTCTTAGCCTGAGCAAGAGCTTCTGTCAGGATTTCCGCTGTAATTCCTTCAATCTTGATATCCATTTGGAGAGCGGTAATCCCGTCACGAGTACCAGCCACCTTAAAGTCCATATCACCAAAATGGTCTTCCAAACCTTGAATGTCCGTCAGAACCGTGTAGTTGCTGCCATCTGAAATCAAGCCCATAGCAATACCAGCAACCGGAGCCTTAATCGGCACACCACCAGCCATCAGAGCCAAAGTGCCTGCACAGATAGAGGCTTGGGAGGAAGAACCGTTTGATTCCAAGACTTCTGCTACCAGACGGATAGCATAAGGAAACTCTTCCAAGCTAGGCAAGACTTGCTCCAAGGCACGTTCCCCAAGAGCACCGTGTCCGATTTCACGACGACCAGGAGCACCATAACGGCCTGTCTCTCCGACAGAATATTGCGGGAAATTATAGTGGTGCATGAAGCGTTTCTTGTATTCTGGATCCAAACCGTCAACGATTTGCGTTTCGCCCATTGGTGCTAGAGTCAGAACAGACAAGGCTTGGGTTTGCCCACGAGTAAAGAGACCAGAACCATGCACGCGCGGCAGATAATCTACTTCCGCATCCAGCGGACGGATTTCATCAACCTTACGACCGTCAGGACGGACCTTATCTTCGGTAATCAAACGGCGCACTTCAGCATGCTCCATTTGCTCCAAGATTTCAGCCACATCACGCATGATACGGTCGAATTCTTCGTGGTCTGCGTATTTCTCTTCATAAACTGCTGTGACTTGGTCTTTGACAGCCTGAGTCGCTGCTTCACGCGCCAGCTTTTCTTCTACCTGAACAGCCTTTTGCAAGTCGCTGTTATAGGCTGCGATAATCTCTGCCTGCAACTCTTCATCAACGTGCAGCAATTCTACTTCTGCTTTTTCCTTGCCGACTGCTGCGACAATTTCTTCTTGGAAGGCAATCAATTCTTTGACCGCTTGGTGCCCTTTGAGAAGAGCTTCCAGCATGATATCTTCAGACAGTTCCTTAGCTCCAGATTCTACCATATTGATAGCCTCTTTGGTACCAGCCACCGTCAATTCCAAAAGTGAAACTTCCTTTTGTTCCTTGCTAGGATTTATGATGAATTCACCATCTACATAGCCAACCTGAACTCCTGCGATAGGGCCATTAAAAGGAATATCTGAGATAGAAAGAGCCAGAGAGCTACCGAACATAGCAGCCATTTGAGGCGAAGCATCTTCGTCATAAGAAAGAACTGTATTGATAACCTGAACTTCATTGCGGAAACCTTCTGCAAACATGGGACGAATCGGGCGGTCAATCAAGCGGGCAGTCAAAGTCGCATCTGTTGACGGACGGCCTTCGCGCTTGTTAAAACCACCAGGATATTTCCCAGCCGCATACATTTTTTCCTCATAGTTGACCTGCAACGGGAAAAAGTCACCAGTAGCCATCTTTTTGGACATGGTTGCCGCAGTTAAAACGGTACTTTCTCCATATCGAACAACGGCGCTGCCATTTGCCTGCTTTGCAACCTGTCCGGTTTCAACTACCAGCTCACGGCCTGCAAAAACGGTTTTAAAAACTTGTTTTGTCATAAAGACTCCTTGCCGAGCACATGCTCAATTTTTTTCATACGCCTTGGCTACAAAGATCAAGATACTAAGACCGTCAAACGCAAAGTAAAAATAGGAAAGTGACGAAGTCTTCGATGAAGACAAGACAGTTTATCTTTTTTACACAGGTTTTAGGGCGTATTCAGTTCATCAAGATATTAAACCCTTAGGCAACTCATAGGAGGTGTTCAGTTAGCACTGTGACTTTAATATCATGGTCTTAGTAGCTTATTATATCCTCATCTTTGTATCAAGCACGTATAGACCTTATTTTACCACAATTTCAGGCAAAAGAAAAAGACTGAAAATGGCTTTTTTACTATAAAAGCACTGAAAATCTATTTTTCTTTTCTATAGCTGATTATAGTTAGCTATTGGAATTCGTTTTTCCCCTTTCGATTTGTCAAACAAGATGGCGGTAAAGCCACTATTCACTTTTCAAAGTGAACTTCTTGCTTTATAATAAATACAGTGATTCATTTCAAACATGTAAAGGAGACTATCGTGCCAAATCATCAAACAGTTGAAAAGAAAGATTTTTTCTCGCTCCTTGCGACAGCCTTAGTCTGCTTTGCAGGCATCTTATCTGAAACCAGTATGAATGTAACCTTCCCGCATCTAAGTAAGGTCTTTGGGTTAGGATTGGGAACACTGCAATGGATTACGACAGGGTATTTGTTAGCAGTGGCTATTACAATTACTTTAGGAGCGACCCTAGCCCACAATTGGAAAGAGAGAACCATCCTCTTTACCGCTTTGGCCAACTTTTGCGTGGGAACTCTGATTGCCATGTTGGCTTCAAGCTTTCCCATCTTGATGGTAGGGAGAATCCTGCAAGGAGGAGCTACTGGATTAGCTATCCCTTTGCTCTTTAACTTAATTGTTGAGCGTGTTCCTAAGCAAAAAATTGGAACCTACATGGGCTTGTCTGGGATGGTGGTCAGCCTAGCACCAGCAATTGGGCCGACTTACGGTGGTTTTATGATTAGTCGTTTTGACTGGCATATGATTTATACCTTTATTCTTCCTGTCCCAATCATTTCCTTTATTCTTGGCTTTTTCTTTCTAAGAAATTCAGAGAAGTCTAGGAAACGCGCCTTTGATCTTCTCTCATTTTTCCTCTTAGCAAGCTCACTCGTCTTTGCATTGTAGCTATCTCTAGCTTAGAAGAAGGACATATCGATTGGCTCTATCTTGTTCTCTGCGTAGTGCCATTATCTTGCTTTATCTTTCGGAGCTTGAAGATTGAACATCCATTCTTAGATATTCGTATCTTAAAGCAACTAACAGTCTTATTGGCTATTTTACCCTTCTTCATTTTCCAGTTTATCAACCTATCAGCTAATTTTCTGATTCCCAACTTCCTAGTCATAGAAAAAGACATTTCAACAGCTCAGGCAGGCTTCGCACTGCTTCCAGGAACCATGCTCGGAGCCTTCCTCTCTCCTGTCTTTGGCAAACTCTATGATAGAAATGGTCCGAAACCAACCCTTTTTACAGGAAATTCTCTTCTTTTCCTTGCTGTATTCTTGCTCCTTATCTTCACAAAAGAACTCACCTTAACAGCTGTTATTGCGATTTATATTTGCTTTACCTTGGGTCGAAACATGGCCTTTAATAACACACTTGCCCTAGCAACGACTCAAGTTGATAAAGAAAAAACTGCAGATACGACTGCGCTCTTTCAGCTGGCCCAGACCTTTGCGGGCGCTATAGGTACTGCAGTCACAGCTGTCATCGCTAATCAAGCTCCCAATATGACAAAAGGAACTCAAAACGTCTTCACTCTTTTATTGGGCCTGGTTATCTTCGTCTTCTTGTCTTATCTACTGCTTTTTAAAAAGATTGCTGCAAAGAAACATTGACTTTTATCCTTGACCTGATAAACATCTAAAAAATACTGACTTATCCTTCTCCTCCAAAGACATTTTGGGGGATTTTTTGCTATACTATTTCTATATATGACAAAAGGAGTATACTATGGAACAAAAACATCGTTCTGAATTTCCGGAAAATGAACTCTGGGACCTAACAGCCCTTTACCAAGACCAAGAGGACTTCCTGCGGGCCATCGAAAAGGCCAGAGAGGATATCAAAAAATTCGTCCGTGATTACCAAGGCAAGCTCAGCACTTTCGAAGATTTTGAGCGAGCATTTGCTGAGTTAGAGCAGATTTATATCCAAATCAGCCATATCGGCAACTACGGCTTCATGCCACAGACCACTGACTTCGGTGATGAGAGCTTTGCGCAGATTGCCCAAGCAGCTATGGAGTTTGAGACAGAGGCCAATGTCGCACTCAGCTTCTTTGACGACGCCCTAGTCGGTGCGGATGAAGCTGTATTAGAAAAACTGGGCCAAGAGCCCCATCTGACTTCAGCTATCCGCCAGGCTAAAATCAAAAAAGCCCACTATCTGGGAGCGGATGTCGAAAAAGCCTTGACTAATCTGGGCGAAGTCTTCCACAGTCCACAGGATATTTACACTAAGATGCGGGCTGGCGACTTTGCTATGGATGACTTCGAAGTGGATGGCAAAGTTTACAAAAATAGCTTTGTCACCTATGAGAATTTCTACCAAAACCATGAAAACGCAGAAATTCGCGAAAAATCTTTCCGCTCTTTCTCTGAAGGCCTTCGTAAGCACCAAAATGCTGCTGCAGCTGCCTATCTGGCTCAGGTCAAGTCTGAAAAACTACTGGCTGACATGAAGGGCTATGACTCTGTCTTTGACTACTTACTGGCAGAACAAGAAGTTGATCGCTCTATGTTTGACCGGCAGATTGACTTGATCATGAGCGAATTTGCCCCAGTAGCTCAAAAATACCTCAGGCATGTCGCTAAGGTAAACGGACTTGAAAAAATGACTTTTGCCGACTGGAAGCTAGACTTAGACAGCGAGCTCAATCCCGAAGTCAGTATTGATGATGCCTATGACCTTGTCATGAAGTCAGTCGAACCACTCCGACAAGAGTATTGTCAAGAAGTTGCCCGCTACAAGGAAGAACGCTGGGTTGACTTTGCCGCCAATGCTGGAAAGGACTCTGGAGGCTATGCTGCTGATCCTTATCGGGTTCACCCTTATGTCCTCATGAGCTGGACTGGTCGCATGAGTGATGTCTATACTCTGATTCACGAAATTGGCCACTCTGGTCAGTTTATCTTCTCTGACAATCACCAAAGCTATTTCAACGCCCATATGTCCACCTACTACGTGGAAGCACCGTCTACCTTTAATGAGCTCTTGCTCAGTGACTATCTAGAACGCCAGTTTGATAATCCTCGTCAGAAACGCTTTGCCCTGGCGCACCGTCTGACGGATACCTACTTCCACAACTTCATCACCCACTTGCTAGAAGCTGCCTTCCAACGCAAGGTCTATACTTTGATTGAAGAAGGCGGAACTTTCGGTGCAAGCAAACTCAACGCTATCATGAAAGAAGTCTTGACAGAATTCTGGGGCGATGCCGTTGAAATCGACGACGATGCTGCCTTAACTTGGATGCGCCAAGCCCACTACTACATGGGACTCTACAGCTATACTTACTCCGCAGGTCTGGTCATCTCTACTGCAGGCTACCTACATCTGAAAAATGACGAAAATGGTGCACGTGACTGGCTTGAACTGCTCAAATCTGGCGGCAGCAAGACTCCGCTTGAGTCAGCTATGATTATCGGAGCAGATATTTCCACAGATAAACCACTCCGCGATACCATCCAGTTCTTGTCTGACACAGTTGATCAGATTATTGCCTACAGCGAGGAGTTGGGGGAATAGATGAAGAGTAGGCTCGCTATATCATAATGCTTTTCGGCTATTAATCATTCTTGAAATTGGCTTATCTATAGCCATTCTCAAGAAGGCCGTTGAAGTTCGTGATGTTAGAACTGAACTTGCTATTTAGTTACTACTGAAAAAATTTGATGTTTAAATAATATAAAGTCATCTACGGATGGCTTTTTGATAAGTTACTAGAAATGTAGAGGTGCTAAGGATGTATCAAGAATTACAAAGAAAAGTGACAGAAGAAAGACCAAGCTATAGCCAAGAAGAAATCCAGTGGTTACTGAAGCATTTGGGAGATCCCTCGTCAGAAATTCGCGATGACCTCGTTTTTATAAGCTTGGCTAGAGGGATTCAAGAAGAACTATTTACAGAGAAACAATTCCATTTCATTGCTGGGGAAATTTTATCTGATGGAGGACTAGAGAAAGAGATTGATAAGATAGGGTTGCCAACGCTTGAACGTTCTTTTAGGGCACTTATTTATGCAAATCTCCTGTCTGCAGATGCCAATCAACAATCGATTTTTTATCAGGAATTAAAAGGAGAAATTCGCAATATCATTTTAAATCAAGGCTTGCACTATCTTTCAAAAGAAAAGGATACAACAGGTTTTTCAAGTCAATATGGTTGGATTCACGCTTTTGCGCATGGTGCTGATCTCTTGACAGAGGTAGTTTGTCATCCAGAATTTCCTAAAAACAGAGTTCATGAAGGAATTGACATTCTTGACCAACTATTTAAAAGAATTTCAATTCGTTTTACAAACGATGAGGATTGGCGTTTAGCAAGAGTGCTTTATGAACCCATTTTACAAGGAAAGTTAGAGCAAAAACAAGTAGTTTCTTGGATAAAAGCTATTGATTTTCCGTTAGAAGAAACTGAAGATTTTTATAAATTTTCCAACTTCAGATCCTGTCTGTTGGAAGTTTATGTTCAACTTGATCAGAGAAACATTTTACAAAACGAGTTAAGAAAAACTATTCAATCTTTTCAATGCTAAGGATAAGCTGGTCGTTTTATGATTTTCAAAAAGATTTCAAGTCACTTTTCTTGAATCCGGTTGCTTCTTTTGATAGACTAGTGCATAGTTTTAGAAAAAGGAGATGAAAAATGAAAAAGTTTTTTGCTGAATTAATCGGTACATTTTTGCTTGTGTTTGTAGGAACAGGCGCAGTTGTTTTTGGTAATGGCGTAGAGGGCCTTGGTCATCTTGGAATTGCCCTTGCCTTTGGTTTGTCAATCGTTGCTGCTGCTTACTCTATCGGCACGATTTCCGGAGCTCACCTTAATCCTGCAGTATCTATTGCTATGTTTGCAAACAAGCGTTTGTCGTCTAAGGATCTTGTCAACTACATCCTTGCACAAGTTCTTGGGGCTTTTATTGCTTCAGCGACAGTATACTTCCTCTTGGCTAACTCAGGTATGCCAACTGCCAGCCTAGGTGAAAATGCCTTGGCAAATGGTGTAACTATCTTTGGTGGCTTCTTATTTGAAGTTATTGCAACCTTCTTGTTTGTCTTGGTTATCATGACCGTGACTTCTTCAAGCAAGGGCAACAGCTCAATCGCTGGCCTCGTAATTGCCTTGACTTTGGTAGTGATGATCTTGGTTGGTCTCAATATCACAGGCCTTTCAGTTAACCCAGCTCGTAGCTTGGCACCAGCTCTTCTTGTAGGTGGTGTAGCCTTGCAACAAGTTTGGATCTTCATCTTAGCACCAATTGTTGGTGGCCTTCTTGCAGCAGTAGTTGCCAAAAACCTTCTTGGAACAGAAGAATAATTGAAAATAAAAAGAGCCTTGCTCCTTATCTTGAGGAACAGGGCTTTTTCTTTAAACATTAAAACACACTCCCATTTTACTTACGGGAGTGTATTGATTTTAACTCAATTTAGCAACGATAGCCTTGATTTGTTCTGCAGTATGAACACCTGCAACTTGTTTAACTACTTGGCCATCTTTTTTAAATAGAAGTGTTGGAATAGACATAATTCCAAAGGAACGAGCTGTCAGTGGATTTTCATCCACATCTATTTTGACAATTTTAAGTTTATCTTCTGAAAATTCTTCCGACAGTCTATCTAAGACTGGTCCTTGCATTCGACAAGGTCCACACCATGTTGCCCAAAAATCAACTAAAACTAAGCCATTCTTTGTTTCTTGCTCAAATGTTGCATCTGTAATTGCTTTTACCATTATTTTTATCTCCTTTTAATCAAACTTTGTCAAATCCTGCTTCATCAGGAAAAAGAATACATCGCCATAAGTCCCATGATAATCCAAATCGTGCCCATTATAGGTCAGTTTCTGAACCGGATAATAATCCGCAACCCCAATCAAGCAGGCCTGCTGAGACTGTTCAAATGCTTGATAGGACTCAAAGGTCATCTTCCGCTCTTGCTTGACAGCATCCAAATAAGTAATTTCAATCATAACTTCTCCTTTTTCAAATTACTCTTGTAATTTTTATTTTATGATTATATTGTAATCATCTTAATTACATCTGTCAAATAAAACGACTCAGAGAAATTCATTCACTTTTAAAGTTACTCACCGATTGACTGACAAACAAAAAAAGCCTCCCATCGGAAGACCTTTCCATAGAAATAAGAAAAAACAGGTTCAATGCCCCTTGTGCTTTTCCAATCGTTTTTGCTGTTTGAGTTCGAATTTCCTTTGCTTATCCAGTTCTTTCTGCTGCTTGCGCTTGACTCGAGCGATTTTCTTTTGCTCTTCAAACTGCAGCTTCAGCGCTTCCCGAGACTTTGAAGACCGTGAAGCCATCTGCTCCTTTTTAGCCTGTCTCTGCAAGCGTTTAGGACTGACCGACTTAGTCTTCTCCTTCACCCTGATGCTAGGACTAAACTGCAATCGATGATAATAACGATTTAGAAAATCCAACAATTCCTGCGTGCTAGGCTCTGCACCAAAGGGGACTCGGCAAACTCTATAAGATTGAGCATGTTCCTGCTCGAAAAGACCGTGCCAAAAGCCCTCTTCAAAATAAACTGTTTGCGTCATTGAAATCTTATCCATGACAGCACCTCCTTTAAAAAATCCCTAAGAATGGACAACCAAGGAGGAAGGTTACTGACAAAAAATGTTTTTTTGCGTCTGGACTACCAACCAGAACTGTGTTTTTATCTTAGTAGCTACAGTCTAGCAAGATTTTCTAAAAAATTCAAGATTTTCAGAATCTCGCTTAGATAAGTGAATTGGATTTTCTTGTATGAAATCCAGAAAAATCAAAAACAAGAAATCTCTCTCCTTGTAAAATAACTTCATTTCCGCTATAATACTACAAATACTGAAAGGAGAGAACTATGAAGTATATTTGGGCTTTCTTAGCAACCTTGGGCTTAGCCGGACTTGTACTTTTCTTCTACTTGTCCCAAACCAAACCAATTCATACTCCTCCTAAGCGCGAAAGTACACAAACAGCTTCTAGTGAGAAGAGTGACAAGCAACCGACTCCAACAGAAGACATCGTGTCCGAAGAGTACAACGTTTCATACGACGACAAGCAGCTTTACGGAAAGATTACTGCTCCTTCTAACTACAAGAGTAAAAAATTGCCTACTATTGTTATCGCACATGGATTAAATAACACACTTGAGCAATATGAAATGTACAGCCAGCTGTTGGCAAAGCAAGGTTATCTGGTTTACAGCTTTGATTTCTACGGTGGCAGTCGCCAATCGAAAAGCGGTGGACAAGATATGCTGAATATGTCGGTCAAGACCGAACTCGCAGACTTGACCCAAGTCATGGAAAAGCTTCGTTCCGAGACCTTTGTAGACAAGAGCAAAATGAGCTTATTCGGCGCTAGTCAAGGTGGGGTTGTTGCCAGTCTCTATGCTGCTACTTATCCGGACCGCGTACACAAACTCCTGCTCATCTTTCCGGCTTTCGTTCTTTTTGACGATGCCAAGGAGACCTATCGTGAGCTAGGGAGTCCTGAATTCGACCAACTTCCCGATAACCTGACACACCACAATGTTACTCTAGGGAAGATTTATCTAATTGATGCTTTAGGTATCGATATCCAATCTGAGCTGGCTAAAATTACAGCTCCGACTCTGATTATCCATGGTACTGATGATGCAGTCGTTCCCTACCAGTATGCGGTCCAAGCCAGCCAGACCATTCCAAATGCAGAGCTAGTCACTGTAGAAGGCGGAGAACATCGCATCGACGAAAGATTTGCTATCACTGCCGTTCCTGCCATCCAAAAATTCTTGAAAGAGTAAATTTGCTGATAGAAAAAGTTCTTCTAAGGGATAGAAGGACTTTTTATCTGTAGAATTGGAAAATTTAGCTTAGAAAACGATATTTGAAGATCTTAAAACGAATTAAGGGGAAAGGCGAATAATCGTGCTCCGAAACCCAGAAAACTGATTTGAGCTCGGACTAAAATCCTAGTGAAAATAAAAAATCTCCTCGAAGAGAGAAGATCTGGTTTAGTTTACCTTACAGTGCTAGGAACCGTAACCGAAGATAATACTTGAGTATATCAAGGTAAGGTGACGGAACAGAAAAAGCTCCATGAAGTCAGAGAGCTAATTTGAGCTCAGGCTAAAATCCATGAAAAAAGCTACCCAATTAGAGCAGCTTCATTATCAAGATATGCACAATTGAACACGGCCTAAGCACTTTGCAAAAAAGATAAAATCTCCTAGAAACTGAAGTTCCTTCGTCAATTTTCCTATTTTTGCTTTGTGCTTTTGACGGCCTTTGTATCTTGAATTAGCGACGAAGTCCAAGAGAGTTGATCAACTCACGGTAACGGTTAACGTCGTTTTTACGCAAGTATGCAAGCAAGTTACGACGGCGACCGATTTTCTTCATCAATCCACGGTAAGTAGCGTGGTCTTTTTTGTGTTGTTTGATGTGTTCGTTAAGGTGGTTGATTTCCCAAGTAAGGACAGCAACTTGAACCTCTACTGAACCTGTATCACCTTCGTGACGCGCATATTGTGCAATGATTTCATTTTTTTTCTCTTTTGAGATTGCCATGATATACTCCTTTTCTTTACGCTTCATCCGAGTGGCAGGTTTGGCATGGCCTGCAACCAAGAAGAAGTTATTTGTCTTTACGACATTCTTATTCTACCAAGAAGGACTAGCTTTGTCAAATCATCCTACTTTAAATCGTCTTGGTAATTGATTAATCAACCCTAGTCACATAGTTCCCGGAAATTAGCTAAAAAAGAAGTGCTGCAATAGGCAGAGCACTTCTTTTTTTATTCATCAGTTGCAGCATCATATAGAGTCAGAACAGTCTGGTCTTCTTGACCTTCATTTGCAAAACGAATAGATGGCTGGTTTGTTAAAGGAGAGATAATTCCTATAGCAACCTTATAGCCCTTATCCTTACTCATCAGATCTGAAGTTGAAAGTGAGACTTCAAGCTCTTCCTCTTTATCAGGCAGAAGCTTGGTCAAATCAAGAGAAAGTTTCTTAGTTTCTACAATCTCCCCTGATTTATCAAGAACATAAATCTTAGTGTCCCAATTCCGATAAAAAGGAGCTACTCCTTTGTTTGCTAAAGTAAGAGTAAGCTTGGTTTCATCACCTTGTGACTTCAAGGACGCTGAAGGAACCCAGAATCTATAACCCATGTTTTTCAAGACTTCGTTATAGCCCGTATCATCCTTCTCATCAAGTACCTCAGCAATCTTAGGTCCCAAGAAGCTTGTATGCGACTGTTGAACTTCTTTAATCGTTTGTTCTAAATTATTCTTGAGAATGTTTTTCATGCTCACTGCACTAGTAAACTCACCACCAATCGGAGCAGTTTGCCAGGCGTCAGGCATCGCTACAAGGCCATCCTTCGCTTCTTCCTGGTCATAGTCACCACCAGATTTTATCCAATCGAGCCAAACCTTTGTGCTTTCTTTCTCTCCGACCATATCATTATAAAGGCCGAAGCCATGCTTCTTAGCAGCAACAAAAGGGCGACGCATTAAAATATTGGCTTTGGGAAAAGCTTGAGTCCATGGAGTGATAAATTTTTCACGGATTGCTGCTTCTGGTAATTTTCTGATGTTCACCTCATCATTAACGTGCCATTCTCCCCAATGGCCGAGAACCCCAAGCTGAATAAAGGCAATTTGCCCACTTTTAGCCCAGCGCTCTCCCATAGCAGCAACAGCTTTTTGATAATAAGAAATCAAGGTTTTATCTGAATAATTAGGAGAAAAGCCTTTTCCATAGTCAGACTCGTAACGGTCCCCTGGATCAGACATTTCTTTTATGAGCCAAGAAGGAATATCTTCATGAGAAGTATCAGAAGGATAGTCTAAGACAAAGCGTAGAACAATGTACTTTCCTTCCTTTTTCCAGCGTTCCATCTGGTTGCTTTCTTCTATCTTGTCCCAATCATATACACCCTTTTGGGCTTCCAATTCTTTCCAAGTGACATCCATATATACCAGTTGAACATCGTCCGAAAGCTCCGATTCCTCTGCGGATGGTGCATAGCCCATCAAGGGATTTGGAATTGCCTCTTCAGAGTAGGTAAAAGTACGGTTTACTTGTTTTTTATTATTCAAGGAACTTAAGAAAAAACTACCAAAAATCGTGGCTACTACTAAAATAATTAAACTGTATCGCAACTTTTTATTCATTCCATTTCCAATCATGCTATCCGTGATACTCACCGTTATATTGGATAAGGGTCACGTCTGAAACCTGTTCAATATTCCGAATGCGTTCTACAAATGTGAAATCGTCTTTTTTGCAGAGGACTTCAACTGCCATTTCAACAGCATCTCCTCGAAGGGTCTTGGATTTCACAAAGTACTTGATCTTACCAAAAGATTGGATGATGCGGTCTCCTGTTTCATCTCCTTGGTAATGAATAATGAGAATGAAGACCTTACCCTGGTGCTGCATCCGACTAAAAATGAGTAGCATTGCAAAAATAACAACAGCTGTCACAATGGCTAAGATATACATACCTGCGCCAACTGTGATTCCTGTGGTGATGGCCCAGAACAAATAAAGCAGGTCCATGGGATCTTTTACAGCCGTCCGGTAACGTACAATGGAAAGGGCACCGACCATCCCCAAAGAGATAACAACGTTGGTACTAATTGCCAAAGTAACCATGGCTGTTAAGATCGACATACCAATCAAGGTCATGGCAAAACTTCTTGAATAGACAACTCCAGTGAAAAATCGCTGATAAACAAAGTAAATAAAAGCTCCTAATGCGATTGCTAATAAAAGAGTGGCAAGAATTTTTACAGCATTTTGGGAAGTAAAATTCTCTGATTTTAATATTGATTTTTTAATCATATCTTGAACACTCATTCTTTTCTCCTATCTCTCCTAATAATCTGTGTCAAACCAGTACTCAAAATCATGCAAATATCTTGTCTTTTCATAGCAAAGAACGTATTTTGATACCGCGATAAACTCTGAAGCTCCGGGGGGAATAATATCTTTTATAATCTGTGGTTGCATCTCTGTATATTTCACCTCAAAAACCAACTTGCCTTCCGGAAGAACTGGAATAGTCGGTAAGTTAGGGTCAAATATATCATAGCTACCAACAGCTGCTCGAACATTTGAATCAAAGGTCAAGCGTACTGTCCCTGCATCGTAAACCCACGGTTCCCGCTCGTAGTCAACAATTACACGAGGACGCATAACATTTGTCACACATTCAAAATAAAATTCCCGACAAAGAGGATGGGGACTATGGAGTAGAAATCCATAGTCACCTTCAATAATTTTTTCCACCTCTTCTCGTGTTAAAGGTGCTGCTTCCTTATAGATATAATTTTCAAACTTTTTCTTTCTTTCCAACTTGATGCTACGATCGCTAAAATTATAAATCCTAATTCGATATTTCTTTCGCATCAAAATCCCTGCAGCCTTTTCCTCATAACTACTATTCCAGTAATCGTCAAAATAAAGACTGCGAATGGTGTACCCTCCGTTTTGAGCGTGTCTATCCAAATTCAGAATAGACTCAAACCGTTGGGTCAGTAAGGCTTTTTCTTTTAAACCGATGAGATATTTCGCTTCATGGCGAAACTGCTCCTTTTTATCTGTTTTCATAAGTGTCAACCTTGATTCCCCCATCTTCCATTACATAGAAGCCTGAGACACCAAATTGTTTGGTAGTGTCTGTCCGATAGTAGTCAAAGGCCGCTTGTGAATTGCCTGTTTCATTTGTAGCAAAAATTCGGATAAAGTATTGCCCCTTAGGTAAACGGTCTGTCTTAATGCTGAGTTCCTTGATCCCCTTCTTATCTAGTATTTTTTCTTTGAAGCTTGGATCCTTGGCAAGTTCTACGTGATAGGTAATCTCTTGATTATTAAAATCATAAGATGGTAGCCATCTTAAGACAAGTTTCTTTCCTTCTACTTTAGGTTGGTCAATGTAGAATGGCTGAGGCGATTGCAGACTCTTCTTATAACCATGATAATTTTCCTCTACTTCTTTTGGTAGAGCATCCAAAACTTGATTATACTGGTCTTCATTAAAATACAAATGGCCCAAATCTGGCATACGAGACAGATATGGTTTTACTATTTTAGCATAATTCTTACTCAAATCGCCAATATTTTCTGGTTTCAGCTGATTTTTATATAACTCATCAACTGTTCTTTCCAAACCAGTTCTGAATCTTTCTGATTTGAGCAAGCGTTGGAATAAGTGATTTCCCCAGTAGTTACTGACTCCGTATTGCCAACTATTTTCTCCCAATGCATCTGGCTTACGAATTGCATACTCACTTTTGTGTAGGGAATCGTCCAAGTCCCAAGGTAAGATATACCAACGTGTTCCATTCTTTGGACTGTAGAGGAACATATTCCGGTTTTGACTGTCAATATTGCCCATCAAGATCTGAAAGGCCATCCAGTACTGGACATTTTGCGCATCAAAATATTTTTCTAGGAACTCATCACTTGAGACTGACTCATCGTTTAGTTTATCCAACATGTCAATCAGTTTGGTATGGTCCTTGTCTCCTTTAACCTCTAAACGAGACTCGAATTTTTTCTTATCAAATTTAGGATCATCTTCTTTTCGAATAGCATCAGGCTCTCTGTAGAATTCGAAATTATTAATCTTATAAAGGTGACCGCTTTGGTCAAGACCATGAGCTTCAAGAGCCGTCTTGTTTAACTGTTCAACTTGCGTGTAGATTCCATAATCTTCAAACCCCTTCGATTCTTCTCCAGTCTCATCTTTGACATAGAGATGGATAAATTGGGTTCGTAGTCCTACAATTTGCGGAATTCCTTCTATTAGCTTAAAAGCCAGCTTATTACGGAAACGCAGATAGTCATAGGGATGCTTATTCAGGTTAATAGTCCGTTGGCCTTCCCATCTTCCCTTGCTCCTTTTTATCTCAACCTTATAATTCTTTTGACTGGCTCTACTAGAGCTCTGCCCACGGATCTGAACCGTAGCATTGGGAACTTCTTCTCCAAAACCGAACTGTCCTGACTCAGGTCCTTTTTCATTGCCCACTTGAAGGAGACCTTCGACTTGATAGCGTTTCACACCCATTTTTTCATAGTCATAAGCTGAATATTGGTTGACTTCACTCCAAGAATGATTGGTGTTTTCGACTGTATTCCCCCGTCTAACAGTCAAATACATGGTAATCACATCCGGATCCCCTTGGTTATACAAGGTTTCTTTGTCATAAAGATGCAAGTCATTAATATTTTGCACCTTTTCCTTCTTCACCTTTTGGGTCACTTTGTCTTTTCCAGTATTTCCTGTGTTATCAAAAACTGCTAAAAGAATAAAGGCGAGGGACATCAATCCAAAGACTAGTAGAAATTTACCCCACTTATTATTCATCATTTCTCCTCGCTTCCAACGTATTATACAGCTTAGTAAAGAATCCTACTTCTTCACGTGAAACGACATCCTGACTTCCTAAAACACGATAAGGAAGATCTTTGGTATATTCAGTCAAACGAGCACTTGTTGTTAAGTAAAGTATTAATGAAGCTAATAAAAAGCCATAACCGATAAAAGATGTATCCATAAACTGAGTCAGAATACTAAAGATAACTGAAATTCCTGCAAACCACTTGGCACAATCCTTAGCACCCTCATAGTCTACAAAATAAAGAAGTAAGAGTAAGTTAACATTTCCTACAGCATAAAGCCCGTAGCCCAAACAAAGGGTCTGAAAATAGCCTTTCATCTGACTATTAAAGCCTAGGGGTAGAACCCCCAACAAAACTATCCCCACAAACATCGCTAGCAAGGTTGCTAAGAGTTGCTTCCAAGATAAATATTTCAATTCATTTCGGAGAGTCCGAAGCATATCCACTTCCGTCTGGTTGATTTTATCAACACTTCCGACCCCATCGTACAGCTGGTAATATTTCCTAAATTTCGGATAAAATACAACTTCTACCGAAACCACAAAGCTCACTGTTGACACCAAGGTTACGAGATAGGCTAACATAGCTGACACATCATAGACAGGAGCCGTACGAAAAAGCCCTCCAATCCCTTTGCTCAATGGTCCGAACCAGTTAATCACAATATGGGCAAAGAGCCCAATAAAAAGATAGATTCCAACCTTAAAAAGATTGAAATATTCATCAAACCAGATCAGAAACTCGAAATTGGCCTCATAGCTTTTCGGAAAATACCGATACATTATGCGAATCATTTGAATTAGGATATATGCATAAGCGATACAGGTACTCAGAAGCAAACCATAAGGGATCGACAAGGATAAAGCGAGGAATCCTGCTCCAAGCGTAATCAGGATCGCCATTGCAAATGTTTTTAAGATACTGCGATAGTCTTTAACAGCTGTTAGGTAATTGACAGCATGCCAAATCAAGCATAATTCACTAAACAGTAGCAAATTTAAAACAATCTCCAGCAAGGGAATGCCTGATAAGAATAAGAACAAGCCGTAAGACACAAAGCCAATCCCCAACATCATGGCACCAGAAGAAAAGTATGAGGGCAGAACCCTTTCAAACTTTTCTTCATAGAGCATATCGGAGACATAGCGGGTCACAACCATAGAAAAAATATTGGTAATGGCTAAGGAAGCTAAGATTGAGTAGGAAATCAACCCCAACAGATGGTCGCGTTCGCTGTTGCCAAAACGACCAAAAACACTGAGATAAACAACTGCAAGAATCAGTAAAATCCCAAGAATCATCGGTCCAACATAAATAATGCCTGCATAGCCATATGCTTTTTGCTTGGCCAGGAAGCTTCCCTTATTATATACCTTTCTTAGTTCAAATCCCAATCCTGCCATTACTTCACATACTCCTTATACATTTGTCTATATTGGTCAATCATTTGATCATATTGGTAATATAGCTCGGCTCGTTTTTTAGCAGTTTTCCCCATCACCAGCCTTTCTTCTTCCACAGAAGCCATCCGTAGCATAGCATCAGCTAGGCCACTTAGATCAGTAGGGGGGACACAATACCCTGCTGGTCCCAAATTATCGTCTTCTCTTCCCTCCAGCAATTCTCTGCAGCAACCAACGTCTGTCGTTACACACGCTTTTCCAGCTGCCATTGCTTCTAGGACAGAAAGAGGTTGTCCCTCAGAAATACTGGTTAAAATCATAAAATCCATTCTTTTGAGGTATTCTTTGATGTCAACCCGGCCGGTAAAAATCAGGTTATCTAGCTTCAATTTTCGAACTAGATCATAACATTCATTAGCATACGCTTTATCATCTACACCTCCCATAACATAGAGACGCACATTAGGCATTTGGGCAGACACTTCATAAAAGGCATAAATCATGGTTTTAATATCCTTTATTGGAGCCATTCGGACCGCTGCACCAATGTTGATAAAGCCATCCCCCTCATGAGGAATTGTTGAAAAAGCTTCGTAATCAATTCCATTTGAAATGACTCGACACTTTTCTGGATCACAACCCATTTCTATCTGAATTTCTCTAGCTTTTGAAAATAGGCTGGTAATACAGTCTGCTTTTGAATAGACAGCATCTGAAAGAGTATAGAAAAAATCAATCCATTGTTTTCGCATGGACGGCAAAATCCAATCTGCTCGGATGATCTCTTCCTCACGCTCCCGTGTATAAATCCCGTGCTCAGTCAAAAGAAGGGGTTTCTTTGTCCGAACGCTCGCTAGTGTGGCCAAGATGCCACCATATCCTGTCGAAATTGCATGATATGCATCTGCAATCGGAATATCACTAGATAAAAGGGTCAAAAGCGGAAAAAGCATGGAGCGGATGGTATGAAACACATCCGACATTGGCTGCATGGCGTATCTTTCCGTACACAATTGCTGGATCATTTGGAAAAATTCTTCGCTAGCTAAGAAGCTATCCCGCTGGATTTTTCCATCTTGAAGCAAGTTAAAAATCAAAGACCAATCCGGTTTTGCGCAAAAAACTAATTGTTTTAGGGCTTCGTATTCAGCATCTGTTAATTCTTCAGATACCTTATTTCCCGCTTCTGAACAGGCTAGACTATCTAGGAAAACCTCTCGAACTTCTACTACATTAGGAGGAAATTCGTAGACGAATTGGCCTTTCTTTTCCTCGTTCGCCCCTATCACCCACACGATAAACTCGTGTTCTTTCATCTCGGTGATATACTGATGCATCCAAGTAGATACACCTCCGTGAACATAGGGATAAGAACCTTCTAAAACCAAACAAATTCTCATTTTTCTTTTCTCTTCTATGTTTATTTGACCTCAATAGATACTTTGGTTGATGTTGCTTCCAGCAGGTAGAGATTACCTGTTAAATGTTCTAGTTTGCCACCCTTGACTTTTCCAGGCTCGCCCTCGTTTAATCGAATCATTACGTAAGCTTGATTATGGAAGTTTCCAAGTTCTAGCTCTAGGCCTGTATCTGTTCGATTCTGATTAATGGTTAAGATGGCATAGCGTTGGACTGCTCCAGCCATTTCAGAACCCGTCAGGCGTCGAATATTTGGAACAACTTTATATAGGCTCTCAATTTCATTTTGGAAATCTTTATAGAGTTTGGACCAGCCTAGTTTCGCACCTCGATCTTCATCCATGACATCGTCAGGATGAAGGAAATGAGTAGTGACATAGTGCATGTTTAACTCAGAAAATACGGTCAATTTTGAATAGGCATCCCATGAAGCACCCGAAACAATCCGGGGTTGTTCAATCATGCCATCATCTGCCACTTCAAATTCCTGTGAATAGGTGAATTTGCCTGGGAAATAATTACTAGCAATACTCTTGATTTCTGGGAATTTTTCTCGTAGAACTTCCCTTCCTTCTTTAGATAGAACGTTTGAAGGCGGGATATAAATCGACTTTTCTCCCTTTGGAAAGAGTTCTTTTGTAAAGCGAAGCAGTTCACTGATTGCAGAAGCCATAGCTTTCTTATCTTTCCAAGTTTTATAGGTTGGGAATTCATCGCCATAGTCAACTCCCTTAGGCGTTAAAGGCTGGTGATTATAACCATGGTAGCTGATCTCGCCTCCATTAGCCAAAAGTGATTTACCAAAATATTTAAATCGGTCTACGTCTTTTTGGCTATGAACATTTCCTGACGTGTCATCCTCATAATTTTCGATAACCCCACCTGTATACTTAATTCCATAAGTTTCAGCCAGCTTCAGCAAATCTGGCCACCAGATATTGGTATAAAAGTCCGAGATGCTCATATTATAGTCACGTTTAATATAAGTCGCATCTCCTGCAGGGACTGGAGATGGGAAGTCATCTAGGTAAAAAGTTGTCCCATTAATAACTGGATAAGCTGTTGCGGACGTCATCAAGCTATAGGAAGCTGCATAGAGGCCACGTACTGCTCTTTCATAAATGCCAAAATTATCAACTACAAACTTTCCTTGACCATGTTTCTTTTCCCAGACCAAAGGAGTTTTTGCCTCATCATCTGTCCAGGCGTGAACTTTGGCATCGGATGATAGTGTAACTGACCAAGCAGAATGGAAAGCGCCGTCGATGGCATAGCTTTTCCCACCACCAATCATAAAGTCTTTATCAATATAAATTTTCTTAACATAGGCATTTTCAAAACTAGAACTTGAAACGCCTAATTTTTGTTCGATTTCTGTTAATTTGCTGTCCTTGGAGAGGGTTACAGCAAAGAGAACATTTCCTCCTTGCTCAACCCAATCCACCATTTCAAGCGCCTTGTCTCCCAAGCCTTCCAAATCGCTCAGAAGCACAACGACTTTTTTATAATCAGAAAAACTAGGAATCGTCTCTTTTGAAATATCAACCAAGCGGTACCCCATTCTCATATCTTTGAGAATCTGAGTAAATTGCTCTTTTGCCCTTCGACTTGTATCATTGTTTTCATCATAAAGAACCAGATTATCCTGAGCTAAGCTGTTAAATACAGCATTAGACGAAGGAGCATTTTTTAGATAAATGTTTTTTTCAGGATTAACTGTATATTGTTCGCCACTCTTTTGAATCCACAAAACTGCAGATAACAAAAGAAAGATTACAATTACAATAATGGATTCTTTTGAATATAAGATTTTTCTTTTTTTCTTTGTCATCTTAAAAACCTACGATTGCCAGAAAGCTAGGCGTTCTCGATTCGCTTTAGAAATATAAATAGAACCATTTTTGATAGCTTCTACCAATTCTTCTAACCTTTCTCCCTGTCTCGTTTCAAAATAATATCTGAGATAGAGCATATAAATCTCTTCTTGTTGAGGCCATTTTTGAGAAATAGTATTCAAGTATTTTTCAACACTTTCATATCGCTTCAACAAGAGTTCATTCTCTATCAATTTCACATAATCAGAAAGTTGCTCTTTTTGTTGAAGTTTCTTTTCTAAGAGATGGGAATAATCTTTCCGCAAGACCTCTTCCATCCGCTTAGTCACCAGATTCTTTTGCAGGTATGCTGCTAAAACTGCACAGTATTCTGCTAGAGTCCGGTAGTCCGACGGATTTTCCTGATGCTTTTTATCCAGTGTCTGTAGACGGATATCATATTGTCGAGATATTTCCGCAATCAAGGTCGTTGCATAATGCACAACCTCCGTATCCTCATCTTGACGAGCCAGGAACAATAAGTCAATGAACTTAGCAGGAGCCCGACTGACTATCTCCATCAACATCCACCGTGAAACTTCTTTGTCTTGTAAGACAAGAGCTTCTTCTAGAGGGATAATTTCTTCAACGTGATCATAGGCACTTTCAACCCTACTCATTTTCTGAGTGTCATCTACGTCAAACCATTCTTCGAAATCGCCTTGAACCAGCGAAAGGTCAGATTCATCCTTTCGAATAGAACGATTCAAGCCCCAAAGTAAGATATAACCTAAAAAGGGTAGAGCAATAGGAAAGACTATGTAAAAGAAAGGCAGCTGCATCCGTTTTGTTTTTAATAAGATAAACGAATGCAGGCATAAAGCTAGGTCTAAAAAGACACAAAAACTAGTAATCATCCATTCCATTTTAGTTTCCTTGCCTCATTTCGCCGGGACTGCTATGCGCTGTCAGACCAGAATCTTTATTCATGCTAGAGAAGACTTGATAGTAACCGGCCTTGTCAACCATAGACGCTGTCAGTTCACTTACCATCTGTAGGAAATGAAGTTTTGAAAAAGTCAATTGATCATAAGAAACTTCGTCGACCCATATCAAATAATGAAGTCCAGAAGCACTCTTCATTTCTACTGCAAAAACAGGATAGTCTGGAAGCATTTTTTTGTTAATCCAAACCGCTTCTTTTTCCAAACCTTCTTTCAACTGAGGATAGAGCTCTATCTTAAAGCTAGAAAAAGGAGACAAAGGATAAAAATGAACTTCATCAGTTGAAAATTCTTCTCCAATGATTTTTTCAGCTTCAGCAATCACTTCTTCAACTGTTTTCTTATTTAAACGTTTGTGAACAGCATATAGTTGACTGTTGCCATTGCTACTGCTCACTACTTTTTGAACTAGTGCATCTCGATCATGAGCCGCGTCTTCATATGAAAGAGTCAAAAAGTCATTTTGCTCATTCAACAACTGGTTTTCTTTTTCCAGCAATTCCTTCTCATCTTGGTATTTCATCTGGATAATACCACAAATCAGAGCCACGAAGATATAGGCGGCAAATGGGAGCCATCTATCAGTGTTATATACAATTGATTGCCACTTATTACCTGCTGCTATGCTTGTTACAAATAAGCCTAAAACAGACAGAACACCAGCAAATACGCCATATACTGTCCCAAAAATAGTACTAATTAAGGTTACAAACAAGAGGCGCACATCAATCATTCCCAGCTGATTAAATCTTGCGACGACAAAGCTGAGGACTTCTGACAAGAGAAAGGCCAGTAAAATCTCTGCTGTTTTTTGGAAATCATTATGGCCCCGCAGTCTATAGATATTTTTCTTCAAACCGCGGAATTCAAGCCGTCTTAAAGGCTTACTTTCAGAAGCAAATTGGCAATAAAGATCTGACAAATCATCCAAAATAGAATAATGGATAAACCAACCATACCGACCACGCAGATTATTCTTGTCCATTGTTTGGTAGAGAGGCGATAGCTTATTGGATGATTGGAAGCCAATCGTACTGTGTGAAAGCTCTAAGTTTTGTAGCTTGGTCGCCAACTGCTGGAAGGTATCCTGAAACGGACTAGGAATTGTTAAAACTTCAATCTCATCTGTCCAACTATTAAACACCTTATAAACAAGTTCTGCTAGGTCTTCTGAATTAATAAAGTTTGCTACTTCATCAGGCTGCTCATCGAAACGAATTGGCTGATTGCGGCGGATGTTAGACATTAAACCGTAGAAGTAGTCCTCTGGCTGTGTTGCAGAATAAACATAAGGACTTCTAATAATCTTAAGAGAGCCACTGTAGGTATGAGCCCAATGCAAGCAAAGATTTTCTGCTGCTCTTTCTAAATCCTGAGGCAGATTGATGATTTCTGGTCCGGTCAGATAGATAATCTTAGACCAGGTCAATTTAGAAGTGTTTTTTAAGAAATCCTGTAGTCTTTCCAATTCCCCAATCTGTTGATTTTTATAGGTCAAGAAATTTGAAAGATACAAAATCTGATCGAAGCGATAATTTTTTAGGATTTCAGCAATCCCTATTGCCTCTGTCTTCTTAAAAACTGTTACTCTCTTTAAGCCAGTTAAGTTGGTCTCTCCAAAAATATAGACGTCGCTATTGGGGAAAGCCTCCTCAATGAACTCTTTAGTTATGTAACCTGTGTTTCCGAATAGTAAAGTCTTCACATTTCTCTCCTTTTTTTATATCCTTTGTTCTCCTTAAGAACAAAATCTAGGTCGAAAATACTTTCATATATCGTATTATTTCACACTCAGTTTAAAATCATATAATTTTTTGGTAAAAATATCAAGTATATCACCCCATAATTTACATAAAATATAGAAAGAACAATGACTTTATAAATTTAAGAATCAGATCAAACATTTGCTATATACAAAAAAACATCTTCGAGGATTATAATGCAACATAAAAAAACATTAGAAGGGCTCAAAGATTCACCCTCATTATACCACAAAAGGCGATCAATGAACACTATTCACCTGTCTCAAATCCAGACTTAATCTTACAAAAAATTCTCATCTTCAAATAATTGGAAACTTCCCACTATTTTGCAAAAATTTTGCAAAAATCAAAAGCACCCTCGAAGTCAGATTTTCATTCCAACCTCGAAGGTGCGACAATATTATAAAATTAAATTCATTATAGCTCTAGCTGAAATCTCTCCAAAGATTTTAGCTCTTCCTCCGTTAAACGACGCCATTCTCCGAGGGCAAGCTCAGGATCCAATTGCAGGGGTCCCATCGAGAGGCGCTGAAGATCCGTAACTTCTTTTCCACAGGCAGCCACCATGCGCTTGACTTGGTGGAACTTACCTTCAGCTAGGGTAATTTCTACGAGAGAGGTCTCTTTTTCTTCATCCAGCTCTACAATCTTGAGTTGAGCCGGTTGACAGGTAAAGTCTTTCAACTCTATCCCTCTAGCAAACCTCTCCACATCTGATTGATTCATCAAGCCAACTACTTGAGCTCGATAGATTTTCTCTACGTGTTTTTTGGGTGACAGCATAGCATGAGCTAGCTTACCGTTATTGGTCAGAAGGAGCAGACCATGGGTATCAATATCCAAGCGCCCGACAGGGAAGACTTCCTTCTGACGGGCAGTCTCATCCAACAAATTCAGAACAGTTTTATGCCGTTCGTCCTCTGTTGCTGAGATATAGCCCTTGGGTTTGTTAAGAAGATAGTAAACAAATTTTTCATAGGTCAACTTTTGACCAGAAACAACAACCTCATCTGCCATCTCGTTAATCTGAGTTTTGGGAGATTTTTCCTCTCTGCCATTGACCAAAACCAAACCTTTTTTCAAAACTTCCTTCACTTGGCTTCGAGAACCAAGACCGTTTTCTACCAAAAATTTATCTAGGCGCATATTATTCCTTTGTGATATTGTAACTTAGCATTGCTATGACCATCATGATGACCCCTAGAGCAGAGAAAATGAAAAGCGGAGCTTGAGATAGATGACCAATCAAAGAAAGGATAAATGTCGTCACAGAGGCACCACCACTGCAACCTAAAACAGTAATTGAAACAGCCTGATTAATTAGATGAGGGGGGATCTTTTCTGACACTGTATGAAAAACGGTCGTCAAAGTGATGCTGTAGGTAAAGCCTGCAAAAAGGGCACTAAAAGCTAACAGCCATATATTGCTGGAAAGACCAATCAAAATCAAGCTCAAGCCAAAACAAATTCCAATAATCGTCAGTAAACGGTCCTTAAAAATCCCAACCATCGGAGCAAAGCTAACACCAGCCACAATTCCAATTAACTGCATAGCACTCAAAATCAAACTGGCTGTTTGCGCTGTCCCTATTTGATGGTACAACACTAGACTAGGCACGCGCAAGTTGATGGCTGTATTACTGAGTACAATTACCCCAGCCACCAAAGCTGATAATAAGGTAAAGCGGAACTGACCAGCTGTCATTTTTTCTTTCTTGGCCTGCTTATGTTGATGAACTTCCCCTTTTTCATAAGGAACAAAGAGGAGAAAAAGTCCCAAAACCAAAAAGCAGAAGGTATAAACAAGGAAGGTTGCTGTCCAGCCAAAGCGCAAAAGTTGGCCGACTGCCAGGGTCAGAAGGGCTGTCCCCACTACTTCTGCTGATCCTCTGTAGCCTAAGAGCTGTATGCGCTCATGACCTTGGTAACGCTCGCTAATAATTGAAATAGCCTTAGCATTGATCAAGCCTGTCCCCAAGCCAAAAATTAAACGGGAAAGAAAGACTAGATTATAGGATGGATTCAGAATGGGGACAAAGGCGCAAGCAGACATAATCAGCAAGCCAGTCACAATCATGATCCTCTCAGATAAGAAACGCTCAATCAGTCCATTCAACAAGAGCATGACCATAATCCCTATAGAGGGCAGGGACACCAAAAGCTCAACCTTATCAGCTGGGTAGTCCTTATAAAAATCAAACATGGCCGGCAAGGCACTGGAGATTGAAAAAGAGGTTGTCAGTACCAAAGATAGACTCAAGATACTGATTTTTTCCATTGTTCTTTTCATTTTCTTTCCCTTCAATAACACACTATTAGTATCATACAGTTTTTTGCACAAAGACGCAATCTGTTTATTTAGAAAAATTCATCATCAAGTCGTCTTCTTTATTTCTAGTCTGTTTTGTGATATAGTATCTTATAGAAAGAACGAGGAAAGAGAAGATGTCTGTTATTGAAAAACTTATTAAACCAGCTCATTTGATTGATATGAGGGATATTATCCGCGAAGGAAATCCAACCTTACGTGCTGTTGCTGAGGAAGTTTCTTTTCCCTTAGCGGACGAAGATATTCTTTTGGGTGAAAAAATGATGCAGTTTCTACACAACTCACAAGATCCAGTCATGGCTGAAAAACTTGGATTGCGTGGTGGTGTGGGACTGGCTGCTCCACAGCTTGATATTTCCCGCCGGATCATCGCTGTTCTCTTACCTAACCCTGAGGATGAAAACGGCAATTCACCCCAAGAAGCTTATGCTCTGAAAGAGGTTATGTACAATCCTAAAATCGTAGCCCATTCTGTCCAAGATGCGGCCTTGGCTGATGGAGAGGGTTGCCTATCAGTCGACCGCGACGTCCCTGGCTATGTAGTTCGACATGCGCGTATCACTGTAGATTACTTCGATAAAAATGGTGAGAAGCATCGGGTCAAACTCAAGGGCTACAAGGCTATCGTTGTCCAACATGAAATTGACCATATCAACGGTATCATGTTCTACGATCGGATTAACGAGACAGATCCATTTGCTATTAAAGAAGGCATGTTAATTTTGGAATAATGGATCAAAAGTACAAAATTTCTGACTTCTGTCTCTTAACGAGGTGAGACCAGACTAACTGTTTAAACAAGTAGTCTGGCCTCCCTCTTTTTTCTTGCCTCTCGACCATTTTTCCTTAAACAAATATTAAGCCAAACTTAAAGAAAACTGATATCAGTTAGCTTTAAGGGCTGCTCTTTATACTGTTCTGTATCTTATCTATCAAACATCTAAGAAAGAGGTACAGCTTATGGATTATCTCGTTATTCCAGCTTATGAGCCAGATTACAATCTCATTCGCTTAATAAAAAAAGTTCGTGAAAAGAGTGACTTTGAAGTAATCGTAATCAATGACGGCAGTTCTGCCTCATGTAATCGTGTCTTTGAACAAGCAGCAACGTATGCTACGGTCCTGCATCATTCTCTTAACCAAGGCAAGGGACAAGCTCTGAAAACAGCTTTTCGCTATATTCAGTCTCAAGGTCACTACGGTGTCATTGTCACAGCAGATGCAGATGGGCAGCATAAGCTCTGGGACATCCTGCGTGTTGCCAATGCCGCCCATGAGCAACCTCAAAAATTAATCTTAGGGGCACGCTCATTTACCGGAAAGGTCCCTCTACGAAGTCGATTTGGAAATAGTCTGACCCGTCTGTTATTTAAGCAACAAACTGGCGTTGCTGTTTCGGATACTCAGACTGGCCTTCGTGCCTTCACTAGCAATATGCTTCCTTTTATGCTTTCCATTGAAGGTCAACGCTATGAATACGAAATGAATATGCTTCTGCAAGCCTGCAAGGCTTATCCAATCGTGGAAGTTCCGATCGAGACCGTCTACATCAATGATAATAAAACTTCCCATTTTAGACCCATTCAAGATGGCTTAATGATTTACAAAGATATGTTTAAGTTTGCTCTATCCTCACTAAGTAGCTTCATTGTGGACTATCTAGTCTACGCTGTCGCCCTACTCTTTCTGGTAGCTGTGCCGACAACTCTGCGTATTCTACTTGCCAATGGGATTGCCCGCGTTACCAGCTCTATTTTTAATTACTCCGCCAATAAAAAGCTCGTCTTTAAAAATGAGGATAGCATTGCAAAAACAGGAAGTGGCTATTTTGGCCTGGCTCTAGGTTTGTTTATATTAGACACCCTTCTAATCAGACTCTTCTACGCTGTCTTTGGAGTCAACCTTCTACTCGTTAAGATTTTGGTCGGCATTCTGCTATTTTCTCTCTCTTGGCTTATCCAAAAGAAGTTTATTTTTAAAGAAAGGACCCACACCGTATCATGAAATTATTTAAAAAATCTTATGTTTATGCTAGTCTTTTTGGCTTATTGTTGACTGCATCCTTCAGCTACTCTATGCTCAAAACCTTTGTCTTATCAGAGTCCATCACAACTGTTAAAGCCAATACTACAAGTAGTAGCGCCAGTACAACGGCAACCAATGTTAGCACGTCTGATACTAGCTATAGTGATGACAATATCTCCATTACACTGACGGAAAAAACAGTCAGCAATACTCAGGTTTATATTGCTGATATAACGGTCAGCTCTGCTGAATATCTGAAAACTGCTTTGGCTCAAAATACTTATGGAACCAATGTCACTGCCAAAACCTCAATCACTGCTGCCAACAACAATGCTATTTTAGCTGTCAACGGTGACTACTACGGAGCTAACTCTACTGGCTATGTAATCCGAAACGGAGTTGTCTACCGTGATACTGTCCGAGAAGACTCCAGCAATGGTGATTTGGCGATTTACAAGGACGGCTCATTTAAGATCATTTATGAGGACGAAACATCTGCAGAACAACTGGTGAAAGACGGAGTTGTTAACCTCCTAGCCTTTGGTCCATCCTTGGTAGAAAACGGTGAGATTGTTGTTGACACTAATTCTGAAGTTGGTCAATCCATGTCTTCTAACCCACGTACAGCCATCGGTATTATCGACGAAAACCACTATATTATTATCGTGTCAGATGGCCGGACCTCAGAAAGTCAGGGACTATCCCTCTATGAGTTAGCTGAAGTTATGAAATCTTATGGCGTCAAGACTGCTTATAACCTTGACGGTGGCGGATCTTCTACACTCTACTTTAACGGTCAAGTAATCAATAAACCAACGACCAATGGAAATATTTCAGAAAGGGCGGTGAGCGACATTGTCTACATCGGTTACTAATCCAAGCAAAAAACGTTTCAAGAAGACAGCTCTTGTCTATACTCTCTTAAGTATTTTCTTCTTTGCCTTTAGCCGTATCTATGAATCTTTCAGCTTTGGCGAAACATCTACCTATATGCACTATCTCTATGCAGTTCCTTTAGTTGGAGGCATCCTCTTATTAATCCTATTCAAGATTATTCCCAACCTCTCAAGGCTCAGCCTCAACCTCTGGAACTCAGCAGTTGCTACTCTCACGGCGGGTGTCCTTTTCCGAGGCATTGTTAATCTATCTGGACGTTCCACGAAGCTGGATCAGCCCTATATCTATACTAGCATCGCCTTTCTTGTATTAGCTGTACTCTCAATATTATTTACTAGAAGCGTCTGGACAGAAGAAAATAATCTTATTGATTAAATATATAACAAAAACAACCGGAGTCTAAAATGACTCCGGTTGTTTCTTATGTAGGTAAGCTAACTTAAAATATTTTTAATTCTCCTATAGATTATTCGCTTTCTTCACGCTTTTTGTGAATGACCATTCCGGCCAATGCTAGCGAAGTTATTCCAAAGAGACTGAGTGCTAGAGAAGTTTGGTCCTCTTGTCCTGTCTTCGGAAGGACACCAGATTCTTCTTGCTTACTAGAAGCTGTTTTATAGTTAATCGTTAGTGGCATAGCTGTTGCAACTTTTTCACTAGCTTTATTTGTTTCAAAAGTAGGACGACTATCCGGATTTGTAGGAGCCGGGACTCCTGGTTTCCTATCTGGTTTTACAATTATTCCACTATCTTGATCTGGATCAGGCGTCGGAATCACCATCTCCTTCAGATAGGATAAAACATAACGATTAATCTTATTTGTGACTTCATAGATAAAGTCATTTTCAGTTGCACGATATCCTGCTGGAAGCTCAACATGAATACGATAGTTTCCATTCATCAGCATGCTTTCAAAACTCAGAAGATCATAAATACTATGAGCAAGTGTACGGATAACCCCTTTCTCATCAATAGTCTTCACAACAGTTCCTTCTGGCACTGGCTTGTCAAACCCTATTGTCAACTTATTCTCAGATAAGTAGCGCGAAGCAAAGGTGACTTTTGGATGAGGATCCTCAGGAGAAACTGTCACTTTTTTCACTAGATCAGTTCCCCAATCATAATGGTAATCAGAAAGGGTAATCTTGACTGTATAAGTGCCGAATGGAAGCTCTGGGAAGCTGCCACCATTATAGGACGAATTAAACTCACCAGTTACAGCACGCCCCTGATCATCAAAGACTTGGTAACGCACAATTGATGGATAATAATTAATTACCTCTCCACTACTGTCTGTAAAGACAAGCTCCAAGGTCCCCTTGTCAGGAGTCTCTTTGTTTTCTGGACTTGATGTTGGCTCTTCAGCGACCGACGCTGCCTGAGCTGTTAGGTCTTCGCTAGTCTCTACTTTATTTCCTTGCAAGTCTAGTTCAGCTGTATTGTATACCTTATCCCAAACTGAATAACGAATCGTTGAAAGATCCACTCCCTCAGGAATGACATAACTTCCATCTTCTTCTGGAGTCAAGGCGTGCGTTTCTCCATCTTTAGTGTATGACAGATAGGTACCTGCGACTCCACTTCCTGTTTCGATAATCTTTCCAGGACGGAAAACTCTTGTCTTAGGATCATAGTGGGCGCTACCCGTCTCGATGCTTGGAGCTGTATTATCAATTTTAACTTTGAAATTCAACTCCTGCTTCTTAGCACCTGAGGCTGATGGACGGTAGGAAATGACAAATTGATATTCTCCATCTGGAAGCCGATTCCCATCATTATCCAAACCTTCCCAAGAAATTTCATAGAATTCTTCACTTCTGTTTCCGCTTCGGTAGCTCCAGTCCGTTTTTCTATGAACTTCATTTCCGATCTCATAAATGGGTTGTTTTCTCTCTGTGTCTTCTTTCTTGTAAACTGTCAGATGAACATTTTCGACATTGCGGAGCATAACAGCTTTTACCTTCACACTATCAAAACTAGAATCGTTATTTGGTGAAAAGTAGAGTTGATCCCCATCAAACTTTTCGCCATCCTGTCCCAGTGTTTTAGCTACAGATTCGCCGTTTTCGTACACATAGCTGATCAAGGATGTAAAATGATTATCTGGATGTCGCTCTTCCACATCAGGAATCTTGCCATCTGGATAGTCTGTTTTGTCCTTATAGTAATAGAAAGGTTTGTCAGAGCCAGTATATTCATAAATCGGTTTTTCAATTCCTCGTAGATTTTGGTATTCCCCTCGGAAACCTACATAAGGAAGACTGACCAAATGCTGGTTGCTCTTAGCATCTTTAACAAGGAAAAATCCTTCTAGGAAATAACCATTTGGCATTTGTTTGCTCAGCTCGGATTGATATTTGCTGGCATCAACTGAGACACGAATAGTCCGTTGACCATGAGCTGGAACAGTGACGGTTTCTTTACCAGTCAAGGTCTCTAAAAGACGCGGGTGGAGCGTAAATTTCCCATCTTCAACTTGGTCCGTCTGAAGAGTTGTTTCGTAGGTGACCGTCTTTTCCTGATCAGATAAATTATGAACTGTCACATCAAACTCGAAAGTGTCCTTGACATTTCCCAAGGTCAAGCTACTCTTTTCGCCTTTTGCAGTGACATATAAATCACCTAGAGCAGCCGCTGTCACATCCATGACTCCAGCCCCCTGTTGACGGACAGAAGAATAAGCCTTTGTTTCTTCATCCACATGGGGAACTGCTGTACTCATCGTCATTTGCTTGACGAGGATTTGGAGTTGTTCAGGTGTCAGATGAGGGAAGCGCTCTTTCAAAGACTGCTTGACCAAAGCTGTTACCCCTGCAGCATGAGGAGATGCCATACTTGTCCCTCTGTCCATATAGTATTCACCGTTATTAACAGATGAATAAATCATTCCACCTGGCAAGGTCACATCTGGCTTCAAGTCACCATCAACTGATAAGCCCCAGGATGAAAAGTCTGACATCTGTTTAGCTGCTTCATACGGTACACGCTTAAACTTGTTGGCAATGTTCAGTTGATAATCACTGGCGTGTTGGGATAAAAGTTCTCCTGCTCGGTGGCCGATTACACCAACAGGGAAACGCTCCCCTAAACCTTCTAAATCAAATGGAGTAGGCCTTTCTCCTTGCTCTTTTGTCTGATAGAAGACCACTCCAGTCGCTCCAGCTGCTTTCAGCTGTTTGACTTTTTCAACGTCTGAGACCTGACCGCCTCTTTCAGTCAAAACCAAACGGCCATTAATCTGATCTCCTTGATAGTTTTCCAGCCCACCATTTTCCACATGGATATAACTTTGTGGAATGGTCGTCCGGAAACCATCTCGTTCAACAAAAGAATGCATTGGAATTTTACCATCAGGAAATTCTGTAGAACCGACTAGCTCCTTAACGGTTAAGCTTGCTTCCGTTGAAACGTGTTTAGTCAAGCTATTGATTGAAGCAACAGAAATGACATTTGGATTGACTGACGGTGTCCCTGTCATCCCGTAATCAGGTGTTGTAGCAAGTGGCTTACTATGCCAAAAACCATTGGTTGCCATATTGGTAGAAGCAACAGTAATGGTCACTCCCGCCTTGCGAGCTTCATCGAAGGCTTGACGGGTGATTTCACCAACATCATAGATGGAGCCTGAGGCAGTTCCTAAACTCATATTAATAGTATCAGCCCCAAGCTTCACAGCGTCTTCCACAGCCTTGGTATAAATAAAGTTTTGGACTTGTCCACCTTTCGTATCTGAAAAGACGCGCAAAAACATGAGCTGAGCTTCTGGAGCTACCCCGCGGAAAATTTCCCCGTTTGGAGATGGTTGAGAAGCATTTCCTACGGCAGTCCCAGCCACATGGGCACCATGTGAAATCGGATCTTCTTCTTTTACATTATCATCCATATCACTATAGTTATGAACATAGACGACTTTGTTGTTGTACCACTTACCATAGGTAATACCAGCCTTTTTCTTGGCTGCTTCGATATCAGCTTCACTTTTGAATTTTGCCTTGCTGATGTCCGTCAGCCGAAAAGCATCGTGGGCAGGATCAACTCCTGAATCAATCACAGCTACAACCTGACCCTGACCTTTAATCCCTTTATCCCAGAGAGGTTGTAAATTGATTAAACTGTTTTCTTCGCTAACTTTGGCAGGACTTGAAGTTGGGGAAGCGACAGCTGGTTGTGGTTCTTCCACTCTGGTCCGACGAAGCGGAGCGTAGTCCACAGCATCGACACGCGCCAAACCTCGAATTTTCTTCGCATCACCGTAAGTCGTTTCTAAAGCAAGTCCACTAAACAAAAGATTAATATCATAGAGTTTCTTAAAGCGAATAGACTGTTTTTCTAATTCTTTTAAAAATTCCTCGTGTTCCCGATTTGTCTTCTCAATCCGTCTAGCCTTTTCTGCAGCAGATGTAAGAGGACTTTCACCAGGTGTTTTTTCTTCCTTTAGGCGAACAAGAGCTTCTACAGGAGTCGCTTCATCCAGTTCATTTTTTGGAGCTTCAGCTACTTCTTTGTAGGATTTTTCTTCTATATTTTCCTGAGCTACTTTCTTTGAGGTATCAAGGACAGGCTGCTTATAATCATTTTCACTTCTCTTCTCAGGTTCAGGAGTGACATTGCTTCCTGCTTCTTTTCCAGCACTTACCTTGTCGGGCTCATTGCCACTTTCTTTTACAGGCTCATTACCCTTATCAGATGGCTGAACACCTTCTGTCTGACCCGAGTCAAGAGTAGAAGGAAGAGACGGTTCTTCCGGTTTTCTTACTTCTTCCTCTTTGACAGGATGATTTTCTTCCGTCGTCTGTGCAGTATCCACTGCAGACGCTGTAATGGCTTGTTCTTCAGAGGTTACTGTATCTGCCGCAACCATTGGTCCAACAAGAGCCAGTCCAATCAATACAGATGCTACCCCTATAGCATACTTTCGAATTGAAAAACGTTGTTTTCGGTGAAACTCCATACAAAACTCCTTTATTTTTAAGCTGGAAGCAAGAAACCTGACTGCTTCCAGCTGTTGTCTAATTATTAACCTATCTTTAAGTGATTAATCCTGACTTTCTTTTCCTCTTTTACGAATGAGTCCAAAGGTGCAAAGTGACAAGAACAAGCCTAACAGACTCATGCCATCCCCAGCTTGTCCAGTCTTTGGCAGGCTTTCTTTTGCATCTAAGTCAGAGACTTCTCGTATGTCCTCTTCCTTCTTTTCACTTGGTTTGACATACATTGGACGCAAGTCTGCTTTTTTCGCAATTAGCTGATCTTCTTTATCCACTTCTTTTCCTTTACCAGGATCGGATGTCTTATCCGGAATGAGTGGATCTGGTTTTGGATCTGGTACTGGATTTGGGATTGGATTCGGTGTTGGATTCGGATTAACCGGATTGTCTTCTGCAACTTCTACAAATGTTGTTAAGAAGCGATTGATTTTTTCTCCTACTGAATAGAAAACATCATTTTCTACTGCACGATAACCTTTTGGCAGTTCAATATGAATCTGATAATCTCCATTTAATAAAATCTTTTCAAAAGTCTTTGGTTCATAGAGGGTTTGTTCTAATTCATGCTGTTCTCCGTTATCCTTACGAATAGCAAATACTCTAGTTCCAGATGGTAAATCCTTATCAAAGACTACGTTAAATCGATTCTTAGATTTGTAATGGTAAACAAAGTTGACTAGGCCTTCAGGATGTTCTTTCGTCAACTCAACCGTTACAGTTGTTGGAGATACCCATGAATAGTTTTCATCTTGTGCAACTACTTTGACGGTATAGCTACCAAATGGCAATCTTGGCAACTCACTTTCATAATAAGTATTAAACTCTTTATCAATTCGATTGCCCTTACTGTCGAATACTTGGTAGCGCATCATCTCAGGATATTGAGAGGTTGGATTTCCCTCTTCATCAACAACACGAACTTCCAGCCTTCCATCTGTTGCTTCTGCTTGACCGTCCTCAGAACTTCTTTTTCCTCTTGATTTTCCTGATTCCTTCTCAGCCGACTTATAAGCGTTCTGACCATCAAGGGTTAAAGTATTGGTATTATAAGCCTTATCCCAAATATAAAAACGAACAGTTGCTGGATCAACTCCTTCTGGAATCAAATATGAACCATCTTGATTCGGGCTGATTTCAATGGTTTGCCCATCTTTTTCGTAGGATAGGTATTTACCTGCCAGACCACTTCCTTCCTCGATAATGGTTCCCGGTCTAAAGATACGCGTTTTTGGATCATAGAGATCTTTGGTTGACGCTAATTGAGGGACCTGATTGTCGACCTTGACCTTCAAAACGATTTCTTGAGGTTTTGCTCCAGGAGTACTTGGACGGTAGGTAAGGACGTATTGGTATTCCCCATCAGGAACGACCTGATTATTTTGGTCTTTTCCTGTCCAACGACTAGCATAAAGGATTCTACTTCTATCGTTAATCCTCCAGCCGTAATCAGTTTTTTTCTCACTTTCGTTTCCTTGTTCAAAAATCGGATGTTCACGTTTCGTATCGTCTGACTTGTAGACTGCTAAATGGATATTATCAACATTTCTTAAAACAACAGCATTTAGTTTAACCGTATCAAAATGCCCATCTCCATTTGGAGAGAATACCAAGGCGTTACCATCGTATTTACCGTCTGTTTCACCAAGAACAACCTGCTCTTTCTTGCCATCTCTACGAATAGAGCTAACTAAAGCAGTAAAATGATTTCCCGGATCCTTGACTGGATTTTCCGCTTTCTCATCTTGATAGTAATAGAAAGGTTTTTCCTTACCTGTAAACTCATAGACTGGCTTTTCGATACCTGGTAGGTCTTGGTAATGTCCTTTAAAGCCAATATATGGAAGACTGACTAAATCTTTTTGCGTCTTAGCATCCTTGAAGAAGACGAACCCTTCTAAGAAATAACCATTCTTCATTTGTTGGGATAATTCTTTGGTGTAGGCGCTCGTATTAATCTTAATCGGAATTGTCACACTACCCATTGGAGGTACAAGGACAGTCTTATCACCCTTTTGGTCCAGTAGCTGACGCATTTGAAGTGTAATCCGACCATTTTCAACTTGATCTGTATTGACAACAGTATGGTAGCTGAGTTCTTGGGCCTGATTAGACAAGTTATGAACAGTCACCTCGAAGGTAAAGCTTTCTTTAACATTTCCAAGTGTCAGACTACTATCTGTTCCTTTCCCAGTTACATACAGATTTCCAAAAGCAGCTCCCGCAGCATCCATTAGACCAGAACCTTGTTGGCGGACTGAAGAATAGGTATTGCTTTCCTTGTCCTTGTGAGGTTTAGCTGTACTCATAACCAGTTGACGAAGCAAGGTATGAATTTGCTCTGGGCTATATTGCGGGAATCTTTCTTCTAATGCCTGCTTAATCAAGGCTGTTGCCCCAGCAGCATGAGGAGTTGCCATACTAGTCCCGCCATCCATGTCGTAAGAACCGTTCGGAATAGCAGAATAAATCATGCCACCTGGCAAGGTTACATCCGGCTTCAGTTTTCCTTCTGTTGACAGTCCCCAACCTGTGAAGTAGAGCATCTTATCGGCTTCACTATAAGGAACCTTTTTGACCTCTTGATGGAAAGTCAGCTTATACTCACCTGCATGCGCAGCTAATTCTTTACCTAAACTATGTCCTAGCACACTGACAGGATAGAAGGAACCCCAATAGCCCATTGGAAGATTTTGTAGCTGGTCTCCTTGTTCCTCATTTTGATAAACCAAAACCCCTTTGGCACCAGCTTGACGAAGGGAGTTTACCTTATCTTCATCCGTAACATCGCCACCACTCTCAACTAAAGCAATTTTTCCTTTGACAGAAGCTGTCCGGTAAGCTTCTTCACCACCTTTTTCAACATGGACATAAGACTGCGGACCTTCAACAGGGAAAATGAGCCGATAGACCGGTAAATCAACAAGACCATTCTGGAATTCTTTCTTATCTTTTAAGGCAGGGATTTCCAAGCGAATCTTTGTCACATGGTCGATTTTATTATTAAAGGCTCCGATTGCTAAAACGCCATTTTCAATGGCTGGTTCGTCGATTGTTCCTGTATCAGGAGCATCTGCTTTTGGTTTGGCTTGCCAATATCCATTCACAGCATAATTTCCTGCTGCAGCATTTATGACAACACCTGACTTTCTAGCAAATTCAAAGGCTTGTCGAGTAAGAGGATTGGTATCAGCTTCTGAACCACTAATGCCACCGAAACTCATATTGATTGTATCTGCTCCAAGCTTAACGGCATCTTCCACAGCTTTTGCAACGATAAAGCCCTGCTCAGTCATTCCTTTCTTATCTGAAAAGACCCGCATAAACATCAGTTGCGCTTCTGGAGCCACCCCTTTAAGTAGTTCTCCAGTCGGGGCTGGTTTGGTCGCATTTCCAACTGCTGAACCTGCTACGTGAGTTCCGTGTGAGCGAGGATCGTCCTCTTTGATCTCATCATTCATATCAGAATAGTTATAAGCATAAACCACCTTGTCGTTATACCATTTACCATAGGTGATTCCTGCTTTTTTCATAGCAGCATCCATCTGCTCTTTATTTTGGTATTTGGCCTTGCTTTTATCTGTTAAACTAAAGAAGTTATGCTCGTAATCAAGACCAGTGTCAAGAACTGCGACGATACGTCCTTGTCCTTTTATCCCCTTATCCCATAATGGTTGGAGATTGATTAGTTCATTTTCATCACTAACCTTGGTTGGCAACAAGGTATTTTGTTTCTTAGGAAGATCTTGAGGAGTGTTGGCAGTTGAAAGAGGTGTGATGTCAACTTTTTCAACTCTGGCTACCTGACGAATCTTCAAAGCTTCCTTATAGCTTGTTTCTAAAACAAAACCATTAAAAATCAGATCAAAATCTGCTAATTTCTTATATTGGATTCCTTTTTCATCCAATTCTTTTAAGACCGCAGCTTTGATTGGTTGATTTTCATGCATACGAGCTTCAATTTGTGTAGTTCCTACTGGTGTCTCCTTTTTTTCTCCTGCCAGACGGACTACGGCTTGAACACGAGCTTCCTCATCTACTTTATTCGCAATATCTGACTCAACATTTGCATCATTTTTTCTTGCTTCTGAATCGTTCTTTTTAGGGTCCAGTGGCACTTCCTTCTTTGGAGTCTCTGAATCTATCTTATTTTGATTAGGCGATATTTCCTTTCCTGACTTTTCCTCCGATGTTTTATTTTCTTGTCCATTTTCATTTGCGACAGAATCAACAACCTGAGTCTTTTCTCCTTCATCATCTGTCTTCCTTGTCTCACTCTTCGTTTCAGAGTTAGGCAACTCCTGGCTCCTTGTATCTGCCTCTGAAGGTGCTAACTCTGGCTGTTCCAACTTTGAATCTTCTTTCTTCACAAGTTCGGAACTCTGTTCGACGATTGCTGGTGGCTCCAGTTGTGGATTTACTCCTGATTCTTGGGCCAAGACAGTTGGACTATAAAAAAGGCATCCGACTACCACGGATACTAAGCCAACTGAATATTTGCGAAAAGAGAAGCGTTGCTGTCTGTCGTTTCTCATAATTGGACCTCCTATATAAATTGTAAGCGCTTGCCTCGGCTTCATTGTAGTCTTTCTATGTTTTAAAGTCAATGAAAATTAGTAGAAATATATAAGTGTAATATAATATTAATATTTCTGACAATTGCTCTTAGAAAAATAATAGAAATTAGTTCAGAAATCCTCCTAACACCCTCATAAATAAGGAATTTCTCGCTATTTTCCTCTCATTTGACTTTACAAATCCATTAGATAGAATCTAGATCAACTACAAGTTCCTTTCCAAAAAATATTTGGCTAGTTAGATTGTTAATAGTATGAAAATAGTCTAGCGCTTGTTTTCATATTGTATTTTTGACGAATGATAAATAAAAAGTCCTCTGAAAAATATTTCTAAGGACTGTATTTCATATCTAGAAAAGGAACTTGAGTCTGATCTTTTCCCTTTCTTATCCTCTCTTTTTATTGTCAAAGAGAAGTTTCACACTCATACGCACTACCCGTCAACGGGTCAATGACTTCTGCCAGTCTAAAATGTCCCTGCTCATAATGGTAATGGCAGATGGCACAGTTGCCAAAGCGAACCTTTGGGTCCAGAGCTTGAGCTACAATCTTGAGATAGAAGGCCCACATGGCACCACCGTGACTAACAGCCAAGACTGGCTCTGCTCCTGCTTGCTCCATGACCTCAGTCAGAGTGACCAGCATGCGCTCACCGACTTGGTCCACACCTTCTCCGCCATAAGGGACGAAGAGGTCTTCAAAAGAGGTCGCTCCTGGTCGAAATTTCGGCTGCAGGCGTTCAGGCTGGGCTTCAAAGAGACCAAAATTCCATTCTTTAATGCCTTTGAGACGAGTATAGTCGGTCCGGCCAGAGACAAGTTCCAAGGTATCAGAAGCCCGCTCCTGGGTGGACGAGTAGAGCTGACCAAAACGAATGCCCCGCTCTTTCAAATAAGCTCCTGTCTGCCGGGCCTGATCCTGTCCCAGTTCTGTCAGAGGAGAATCGCAAGCTCCCTGTACCAAGCCCTCTTGATTGAAAAAGGTCTGACCGTGCCGCATCAAATATAAATCTTTCATTTCCCCTCCCAATCGCTAAAATCGTGACCAATGGCCTCTTCTAGGTAAAATTGGTCATCTTCAAAAGTAAACCTTAAAATCCCGCAGTTAGTCATGTGACCTAGACTATCCAGACGCCAATTTTTCTGCCAAGCCCTAGCAAAATTAGCCATAGCTGCACCATGAGAAACCATAAGCACAGACTGACCATCCGTCTCCTGCATGAGCTTGAGAACGGTCGCTGTCATACGCTCCCTCACCTGATCCTGTGATTCACCACCATAGGTCACAAAGAAATCTTTATAAGGCAGGGGTGGATTGAGGTCTTCGCTTTCCCCTTCAAAGGTCCCGAAGTTCCACTCCTTGAGTCCCTTGATACGCTTATAGGGAAGTTTACCATCTGTTACTAATTCTAAAGTATCACAGGCCCGCTCTTGAGTAGAGCTATATACATCATCAAATGTAATACCGGCATCCTTAAAATATTGCCCTGCCACCTTGGCCTGATAAATACCAAAATCGGTCAGAGGAGCATCACACCAGCCTTGGACCTTATGGCGTAGGTTGAAAAGCGTCTGCCCATGCCGCATCAGATAAAGTGTTTTTGCCATCATTCACATCTCCTTTAGATGAGTTCTAACTTTTCAAAGGCCTTATAGAGACCGTCTTGGCTGACCGGATCTGTCACCATATCGGCCATGGCCTTGATTTCCTCTCCACCATTTCCCATAGCAACTCCGATCTGACAATAGTCCAGCATAGGAATATCAACCTTGGCATCACCGAAAGCCAGAGTATCCTCCCTGTCAGCATTCAGATGCTTCAGCAGAACGTCAATAGCATGCGCCTTGGTAATGTCCTTGACTCCCAAGTCACCAAAGAGGGCATGCTCACCCTTGCCACCCCAAGTACCCGCCTTGAGCTCAGGAAAAGCCACCTTAGAGTCCAGATGGTCTTGGTAGCTCTTGAGGATAAAGCTGACTTTGTTCAAGTCGTCCCGATAGAGCTCTCCACCATAAACCAAACCATGAAGGGCTTCTTCTGCCTCCATATTTACGACTTCTTCTGGATTGGCTCCTTTTCCAAGGATGTAGGTCCGAAGCACTGGTCGTGCTGCCTCGCGGAAGCCCCTGCTTGCAAAAAGGCCGTTGTTACTCTCTAGGTAAAACTCTAGCCCCCGCTCCTGAAGCCAGTCCACTAGCCTCTTAGCGACATCTCGCGGAATCAGCTGGTGCAGAACAACCTGCCCCTCATGCTCCACATAAGAACCGTTGCCACCAATCATGCCATCAAAGCCAATATCCCAGATTTCCGGAGACATCTCAGCCTTGCTGCGACCTGTGCAGACATAGACTAGGTGCCCCTTTTCCCGCGCCCATCGAATGGCGACCACAGCAGACTTCGGTATATGATTATCATAGTCGATAAGGGTCCCATCCACATCCAAAAAGATGATTTTTCTCGTCATAAAGCCCCTTCCTTCTCGTTTTTGACATAAAATTTGTATATTTCTCACTCTAAATTAACTTGTTTTAGTGAAGTTATTTAGTTTTCTTCTATTGTATACTTATTTGAAAGCCTTTTCTTGTGAAATAATTAGAGATTCTGATACTATTCTATGATTTATTTAAATAATTAGCTTCTCAAATACACAAAAAAGGCCGGAAAAATTCCTAGCCTTTCAAAGATTATTTATTAATGTTTTCCCATTTCCAGTTTTGAACTTCTGGGATATCATCACCGTTTTCACGGATGTAAGCATTGTGGTAAGCCACTGTCTCGTCCATTTTAGCAGAGAATTCAGCTGCTGCTGCACCAAGTGCTGCTTTTGCTGCATCTTGAGCCAAGTGGAAGCGATCCAATTCTGACATAACACGCATATCAAACGGAGTAGTGATATCTCCATTTTCACGGTAACCGTGAACACGAAGGTTATGGTTGTGACGGTTAAAGAAGATGTCACGAATCATTCCTTCATAGCCATGGAATGCAAAGATAACTGGCTTATCTGTTGTGAAGACTTGGTCGAATTCTTCGTCTGAAAGTCCACGCGCATCTACAGATGGATGGCGTAATTTCAAGATATCAACCACGTTAACAAAGCGAATCTTAAGCTCTGGGAAGGCCTTGTGGAGAATAGATACCGCAGCAAGAGCTTCTAAGTTTGGCTCAGTTCCTGCTGCTGCAAAGACAACATCAGGCTCTTCATTGTTAGACACAGTTGAAGCCCAGTCAATAACCTTGTAACCTTCACGTACCAATTCTTCTGCTTCTTCAGCTGAGTAGAATTGCGGACGTGGGTGTTTTGAAGTAACAATCAAGTTAACCTTGTCTTCTGCCTTGAAGGCTTTATCCATAACAGCCAATAAGCTGTTTGTATCTGCAGGCAAGTATTCGCGGATGTACTCTGGAGTTTTCTCTGCCAAGTGAGTCAAGATACCTGGATCTTGGTGAGTATATCCATTATGGTCTTGTTGGAATACAGTTGAAGTTGCAATCAAGTTCAAGGCTGGGTAGTTCTTACGCCATGTAGTATGAGTCTTACATTTACGCAACCATTTGAAGTGTTGTGTCACCATTGAATCTACTACACGAAGGAATGATTCGTAAGAAGCGAAGAAGCCATGACGTCCAGTCAAGACGTAACCTTCTAACATACCTTCAGCCTGGTGCTCTGACAATTGTGAGTCAATAACACGACCTGCTGGGCTCAAAGCTTCATCGTATTCAGGTCTCATACGGCCCAACCATTGACGGCTAGTACGAGTGAAAACTTCTTGCAGACGGTTTGATTTTGTTTCGTCCGGACCAAAGATACGGAAGTTATCTGGGTTAGCATCTACCAAATCAGCAGCGTATTTACCAAACTCAATCATGTCTTGTGCCACGATCTCACCTGGAGTTTCAAACTTAAGGGCGTGTTTCTTCCAATCAGCAGTGTCCATTGGTTTGATAACACCAGCATTAGTAATTGGGTTCATAGCCATACGGCGGTCACCTTTCGGTGCAATCGCAGCGATTTCAGGCAAGACTTTTCCAGACTCATCAAACAATTCTTCTGGACGGTAAGATTTCAACCAATCAAGAAGGGCATCAACATGCTCCATATGGTGAGCATCTACTGGAATTGGCACTTGGTGAGCACGGAAACCACCTTCGATTGGAGTACCTTCCCATGACTTAGGACCAGTCCATCCTTTTGGAATGCGAGCAACCAAAACTGGGAAGATAGCTTGAGTTGCTTCTTCAGCTGATCCTTTACGAGCTTCAGCTTGGACTTTCTTAATTTCTTCGATTGCTTCGTCCAATTTAGCCGCAAAAAGAGCATGAGCAGCTTCATGATTTTCTGAAATAGCTGTTACGTCAGCAAAAATAGGTTTCCAACCTAAACCTTCAAAGAACAAGGTCAATTCTTCGTCTGTTTTGCGTTCAAAGATAGTTGGGTTGTGAATTTTACCACCGTTAAGATAGAAAATTGGAAGAATAGCACCGTCATTAACAGGGTTGATAAAAGTATTTGACAACCAACCTGCCATCAATGGACCAGTTTCCCCTTCACCATCACCGATAACAGTTGCTGCAATCACATCTGGATTATCCAAGATAGCTCCTGCTGCATGAGATAGGGCATAACCGAGTTCTCCACCTTCATGGATAGAACCTGGTGTTTCAGGAGCCGCGTGAGAAGCGATCCCCCCTGGGAATGAGAAGATCTTGCACAAATGTTTGAAGCCTTCTTCGTTTTGAGGAATATTTGGATTTAACTCTGTATATGAGCCGTCGAGGTATGAGTTTGAAACCATTACCTGACCACCGTGACCAGGTCCTTCAATGTAGAACATATCTAGGTCATATTTATTAATCGTCCGGTTCAAGTGAGCGTAGATGAAGTTTTGTCCTGGAACAGTTCCCCAGTGTCCGATTGGGTGAGCCTTTAGATCATTAGCTACTACATCGCGTTTCAAAAGTGGATTGTCTTTTAGGTACATTTGAGCCGCTGAAATATAGTTAGCAGCACGCCACCAAGCATCAACTTTTTCTAAATAAGCCTTAGAATTATAATCTATTGTCATGTTTCCTCGCCTTTCTATTTGGGTTGATTAGCCATAGCTAAGTCCCTAAACATGAATCTACACCTGGTCTCTCCCAAGATCTCCCCTGAAAAGTGCAAAAAATAAAACATTTAGCTGTTTAATTTTCCCTCTTTCACTTCCATACTCTATTGGGTCAGGAGGTTGTATCTAGTAGAAGTATAGGTGTGATATAAAAGAAGTTAATCAATAAGATTTAAAACTCCTATGTTACCATTCTACCATACTTTTTGGAATATGAAACAATTTAATTAACTTTATATAAAATAATCTGTTTCAGCTGATTTATAAGAAATGTAAGCAATTTCATACTCCGAGATCAAAAACAACCAAGAACATGCATAAATAAAAATTTACAGAGACTAAAAAATCCCCTCTCTTCCAGACCTAACTCAAGACATGCTGAATATCTATCAGTCTGAGAAGAATAAGGGATAGGGGGTTAATATTAAGAGAAAAATGTATGCGTTGCCTGGTAAATATGATGGGCAGTTGTTGCATTGTTCATTGTATATAGATGAACACCAGCAACATCCTGAGTTACCAAGTCCACGATCTGATCCACTGCATAGGCAAGTCCTGCTGCTCTGAGTGACTCAGGGTCATGCTCATACTTGTCTAAGATGGCCTTAAATTTACGTGGAAGATGGATATTCTCACACGTTTTCAAGAGACGAAGCGCTTGATTACGGTTAAGAATTGGCATAATCCCTGCATGAATGGGAATATCAATCCCTGCCAAGGTACACTTGTCTTGGAAATCATAGAAACGCTCATTATCAAAGAAAAGCTGAGTTACAAGGCTAGAACAGCCTGCATCCACTTTCTTCTTGAGATTTTGAATATCCGAGATTTGGTTTGGCGAGTCAGGGTGTCCCTCCGGGTAGCAGGCACCAACAATATCAAAGTGCGGTGCTTCTTCTTTGATGTACTCAATTAAGTCAGTCGCGTACTTAAAATCATCCTTGGGTGCTACATCAGGGAAAATATCCCCTCTTAGAGCTAAAATCTTATGCACCCCAACCTTGTCCAAAGCCTGGAGTGTATCTGAGACCATTTCCTTGGTTAGATAGACTGCTGGAAGGTGAGCGATGGTAGGAATCTTCAAATCATTATAGATGAAGTCAGCCAAACGTACCGTTGTCTCCTCTATATTAAATTTATTATTGCTAGCAGTCACACTAATATAGTGAGGTGCAATATCCTGCATTTCCCGAAGAGCTTGGATTATTTTTTCATTGCCTACTGCTGGATTGGGAGGAAATACTTCAAATGAGAGACTAGGTGTGTGGTGACGAACCATAAAATAAAAAGTTCCTTTCAGTGATATACCGCTAAGCTGAGAACAATCCTACAGGAACAATTTCTGCAGGATTGTCAGCTCCGGTTTAAATTTTCGGTTTGCCCTCCATAAAAATAAACGAATATGTCAGAGGAGGATTATTTCAAGTGTTGTCTAGCCGCTTTGGCTGCTTCTACTAAACGAACCAAGCTAGCTTTGGTTTCTGGAATACCACGTGTTTTCAAACCACAGTCAGGGTTGATCCAAACTTTCTTGCTTGGTACTTTAGCAAGGATCGCTTCGATGGTGTGGTCAATTTCCCCTTCGTTCGGCACACGTGGTGAGTGGATATCGTAAACACCAGGTCCTACTTCTGTTTGGAAGTTCTTCGCTTTGAGTTCATCCAAGATTTCAAGATTTGAACGGCTTGCTTCAAAGGAAATAACGTCCGCATCCATGTTGTCGATAGCTGGGATGATATCTGTAAATTCTGAGTAACACATGTGAGTGTGGATTTGAGTGTCTGGCGCTACTGTAGAGTGTACCAAGCGGAAGGCAGGGATTGCCCAGTCAAGGTAGTCTTCATACCAGTCGCTACGACGGAGTGGCAATTTCTCACGAAGAGCAGCCTCGTCGATTTGGATGATTTTCACGCCTGCAGCTTCAAGGTCAAGAACTTCATCCTTGATAGCAAGAGCAATTTGAAGAGTAGAATCCTTGATAGAGATGTCTTCACGTGGGAAGGACCAGTTGAGGATGGTAACAGGTCCAGTCAACATACCTTTAACAGGTTTATCAGTACGGCTTTGTGCGTAGCTAGACCATTTAACAGTGATTGGGTTGAGACGAGTCACATCACCCCAGATGATTGGTGGTTTCACCCCACGCATACCGTATGATTGTACCCAACCATTCTTAGAGAAGAGGTAACCTGACAAGTTTTGACCGAAGTACTCAACCATGTCGTTACGCTCGAACTCACCGTGTACCAGCACGTCAAATCCAACTTCTTCTTGCCATTTGATCCATTCGTCGATGGTTTCAGCAAGGAAGGCATCGTATTCTTCTTGTGATAATTCACCCTTACGGAAGGCCAAGCGTTTGGCACGAACTTCTTTTGTTTGAGGGAATGAACCGATTGTTGTTGTTGGAAGAGCTGGAAGTTTAAAGGCTTCTTCTTGGATGGCTTCGCGTTCTGCGAAGGCTGGCAAACGAGTGTAGTCTGCATCTGTCAAACCAGCGATGCGCGCACGAAGTTCTGTATTTTCACCCACACGCTCCGTCGCAAAGAGTTCTTTATTAGCAGCAAGAGCCTCTGCACCTTGACCATTGCGGATAGCATCCAAGTCACGAAGTTCTTCCAATTTTTCAACTGCAAAGGCAAAGTGATTCAAGATAGCTGGCTCAAATTCTTCGTTAGCTGTTGTAAATGGCACATGAAGAAGTGAGCATGAGCTTGTCAAGACAATGTTTTCAGCTGGGATTTGCTCAAGAACAGCCAAGCTCTTTTCGTAGTTGTTGCGCCAAATGTTCTTACCATTGACAATACCTGCATACAGAGTCTTGTCAGCTGGGAAGCCACCTTTAACAAGTTCAAGAGTTTTTTTACCTTCAACAAAGTCCAAACCAATCGCATCCACTGGCAACTCTACAAGATCAGAATAGATATCACGAACGTCACCAAAGTAGGTTTGAATCAAGACTTCCAAGCCTTTCTTGTCTGCCAAAAGCTTCTTATAAAGATCCAAGAAGAGAGCTTTTTCTTCTGCAGACAAATCTTTGACCAAACTTGGCTCATCCAGCTGGATACGCTTTGCGCCCAGCTCTGCTAATTTTGCAAAGACTTCTTGATAGGCTGCCACCAAGGCATCTACAAAGTCAGCCGGTGCCACACCATCTTCAAAGTCAGATACTTGCAGGAGGGTGAATGGCCCTACCACTACTGGACGGGTTACTAAGCCCAACTCTTTAGCTTCTGCAAATTCATCAAAAATCTTGTGGCCTGCAAGTTTTACTTGAGTTTCTTTTTCAAATTTAGGAACGATATAGTGGTAGTTGGTGTTGAACCATTTCTTCATCGGAAGAGCACGGACATCCCCTTTTTCGCCCTGGTAGCCACGAGCCAAGGCAAAATAACGCTCCAAGTCAGTCAATTCCAAACCTTGCACAGATGACGGTACTACATTAAAGAGAAAAGCTGCATCTAGCACATTGTCATAGTGAGAAAAGTCATTTGACGGAATCTCTGAAATTCCTTTTTCCTTAACAATATTCCAATGCTTAGCACGGAGCTCTTTAGCTGCAGCCAAGAGTTCGTCTGCTGAGATTTCTTTTCTAAAGTATTTTTCAGTTGTAAATTTCAATTCGCGGAATTCACCCAAACGTGGGAAACCAATGATAGTTGTTGACATATGCGTCCTCCAAAATTTTTCTTGATTTTATCTTATCAGAAAATCCACCCCCTGTATAATTGGAATTTCCCTAATTTTGATATAGTCTAAAACTATACCTTGATTTTTTATGTCACTATAAAACCTTATTTTTCAACTGACATTGATTGAAATTATTGTTTGATATAAGTAAAAACTATAATTCAAAATAGAAAAACCAGCGATTTTCTCGCTGGTTTTTCTTATTTTACCTTTTACCATCATTTTCTAAGCTATTTGAATGAGAAAAAGTGGACGCGACACAGCTTACTCAGCCTTGTCATCACTCTTAAACCTCGGCAAATCTAAAAGGTATAGAGCTCCTCCTATAGATAAAAGGCCAGCGAAGTTACCCAAAAAAGGGATAAATCCAACAATAGAGGCACAAAAGAGAAGCTTATGGCTGGTCTTATTGACTCTTGAGTCTTCGCTATAATGAGCCATTCCGACAATAGAAAGCGCCAAAAACAGCAGGCTGATTAATACTACCAAGCCACCCCAGCCATAGTTTTCGACCAGTTTGGGAACTAAATCAACTATTTTCCAGTCCCATCTCTCAGAAGAAGCGTAAAGGATTAAGAAACCTCCTAAGATACTGGTAATTCCATTTACCAATAACAATTTATTCGACTTCATATAAATCTTTTTCTTTCTTTTTTAAAATAGTATACCTAACCACTTTCTAATCTGTCAACTTTCTTGAAAGAATTGATGATCTACCAGATAAAACCGTTTTCATTCAAATTATCTTGTGATAAAATAACTTTATGCACAAGAAAACTATTATTGATTTTAAGCAGTTGGGCCAACGCCTGATTTTTACGAATCCCATCAAGGAGCTAAAGACTCGCCGTCTTGACCAAGTGGAGGAACTTTTGACAGAGATTGAGATCTGGCAGGAGAAAGGATACTATGCTGTCGGCTATGTCAGCTATGAAGCAGCTCCAGCCTTTGAGGAAAAGTTCCAAGTTCATTCCGCTCCACTCCAGAAGGAATACCTCCTCTACTTTACTATCCACGATAAGGCCGAGCAGGCTTCCATTCCCTTGACCTATGAGGAAGTGGAGATGCCAGCTACTTGGCAGGGGCTGACTTCTGAGCAAGACTACCAGAAGGCTATCGAGACTATTCATCATCATATCCGCCAGGGCGACACCTATCAGGTCAACTACACGGTCCAGCTGTGCGCAGAGCTCAATCATGAGGACAGCTTGGCTATTTATAACAGACTGGTCGTTGAGCAAAATGCGGCCTACAATGCCTATGTAGAGCATGATGAGACCGCCATCTTGTCCATCAGTCCCGAGCTCTTTTTCGAGGAGTACCGAGGTCAACTGACCACTCGCCCTATGAAAGGGACCACCAATCGGGGACTGACCTTAGAGCAGGATAGAGAGCAGGCTGCATGGTTAGCTCAAGATGCCAAAAACCGAGCAGAAAATATGATGATTGTCGATTTGCTGCGCAATGACATGAACCGCATTTCTCAGACAGGTAGCGAGCGGGTTGAGCATCTCTGCAGCGTCGAGCAATACTCTACGGTCTGGCAGATGACCTCTACCATCAAAAGTCAGCTACATGAGGGAATTGGGCTGGCAGAGCTTTTCAAGGCGCTCTTTCCTTGCGGATCCATTACAGGCGCTCCTAAGATTTCGACCATGGCTATCATCAAGGCGACAGAAAAAGCTGCTCGCGGGGTTTACTGCGGTACAGTCGGCATCTGCCTACCAGACCAGAGACGGATTTTTAACGTTGCCATCCGCACCATTCAGCTAGAGGGAAGAAACGCCATCTACGGCGTTGGCGGTGGCATCACTTGGGACAGCACGTGGAAATCTGAATACATCGAAACCCAGCAAAAATCGGCCGTCCTCTATCGAAAAAATCCGCGATTCGACCTGATTTCTACTGGAAAAGTAACGGACGGAAAGCTGACCTTGCAAGACCAACACCTGCAAAGACTGACAGAAGCAGCTAGCTACTTTGCCTTTCCTTTTGACCAAAACAAACTGAAGCAAGAGTTAGAAGAGACCTGCGCTCAGCTGGATAAAGTGCAGGATTACAGGCTGCATATAGCTCTTAAAAAAGGCGGCGGCATTGAGCTAGAAACGACTCCTCTACTACCTCTGACGGAGACTTTCAGAAAGGCAAAACTAGTCGAGCAGACAGCCAATCTAGCCCAGCCTTTCACCTATTTCAAAACCAGCCATCGGCCACATCTGACCTTGGAGCAGCAAGAGCAGATTTACTACAATGCCCAAGGCCAGCTACTGGAAACCTCTATCGGCAATCTGCTGCTGGAGCTAGATGGCAAGCTTTACACGCCTCCAGCTGAACTTGGCCTGCTCAAGGGTATCTACCGCCAGCAATTACTGGATAAGGGACAGGTTACTGAGAAGATTCTGACTCTGTCTGACCTAGATCAAGCATCGAAAATCTACGCCTGCAATGCAGTTAGAGAACTGTATAAGCTGGAATTGGACAGCAAGTCATCACTATAAAAGCAAGCATTAAAACCTTGTATCTCAAAGCTTTCGATGATTGATAAAGGACTTACATAAGCTAGATATACCTGAAAAATTTCTGCTATTTGCAGGAATTTTTTTGCTAAAAAACTTTAGAAATATTTTAGAAATGCTTGAGAATTATTTGAAAGATTGGTACTATACTGGATAGTGAAAAGAGAGCTTCCTCTCCCTATCTATACAAGGAGAACTCATCATGGAAAATATTTTGGTTATCCAGCAAGTTAGCAAGAAATTCGGCCAACAATATGCCCTGACCGACGTGAGTCTGACCATCAAAAAAGGTGACATTTACGGTCTTATCGGGAAAAATGGAGCCGGAAAAACGACCCTCATCAAGATTATCGCTCAGTTACTAGAGGCAGATAGTGGCAGTGTTTCTCTTTTTGGTTCTCAAAATCAAAAAGAATGGACGCAAGGCCTCAAGCGGGTCGGGTCTGTCATCGAAACTCCGGTTGCTCACAACCACTTGACAGCCTATGAAAATCTCAACTACTACTGTAAACTTCGCCATATTCCTCATGCTGACAAGGTTATCCAAGAAACCTTGGAATACGTAAACTTAACAGATACTGGCAAGAAGAAATTCAGAGATTTTTCACTCGGTATGAAGCAACGTTTGGGTATTGCTATCGCCTTGCTATCTAAGCCAGATTTGATGATTCTAGACGAACCAATCAATGGTTTAGACCCAGTCGGTATTAAAGAATTCCGTCAAATGGTCCAACGGCTCAACGAAGAATTGAGGATGACCTTTATCATCTCCAGCCACATCTTATCTGAACTCTATTTAGTGGGAACAAAGTTTGGCATCATCGAACAAGGCCGACTGATTCGAGAAATTTCTAAGTCTGAGTTTGAAGAGCAAAGCGAAGACTATATTGTTCTTAAGACTTCCAAATTAGAAGAAGCCAGTCGGCTTATTCATGACCAGCTCAATTATCGTATTAAGGTGGTCAATGCTTCTGACGAAATTCATATTTTCACTCATTCGCACCAAATCAGCAAGATTGTAGAAAAACTTGTAGGTGCAAGTCTACCTGTGCAAGAAATCTACTATGCACGTCAAAATCTGGAAAATTTCTTTACGGATTTAGTTGAATAACAAAGGGAGGCTCATTATGAAAGACTTCATTCGTGCCGATTTTTATCGACTCATACATTCAAAAGGTTTTTGGATTACAGAATTTGCACTATTTTGTGTCATTTCTCTGGGAACCCTATTTCAATCAAATATCCGTTTTGGAGCAAATATTTCCAACCACGAAACCGCTACTCAAGCCTTGGGAAAATTAACTGGGATTCAAGCCCTGAACTACTTTGCAGGCAATACAGACAGTCTGCTCTTTTTCACCATCATTATCATCAGTATGGTCCTTGGAGTGGATCTATCACGAAAGCTCTACAAAAACTGTCTCAGCTATGGCATCTCTAAACTCAGCTATTATTTTTCTAAATTCTTTGTCTGCGTTAGTATCGCACTTCTACACCTTCTCTTTATTCAAGCTATCTCCTTTGCGACTGCCAGTCTGTCCAACGGAATTGGAAGTGCACCTAGCTCTTTTTTGCCTCAGCTGGGCGCTGCTCTCTTCGTTCAATTTCTCAGCACCATCGCTTGGATTAGTATCATCTCTTTGGTCCTCTATGCCAGTCACTCTATCGTATCTAGCTTTTTAACCTATTTTATCGGCGGAGCCCTACTATCTATTCCTCTTATCTTTTATCCTGATAATGAATGGCTCCCCTATCTCACTCTACGTTTCAACACTGCTATGGCAGCTGATGGAGGAACTGTTATCAAGGCTATCCTTACGACATCAGCTGTTACCCTCCTCTTTCTCATTGGGGGACTGAAGATTTTTAAAACAAAAAATTTATAAGATACTAGTAGTATTTTAAACAACAGGGGGAAATTCCATGTTACACACCATTCAGGCGGAACTCTTCCAGCTCACCCGTTCCAAACTTTTTTGGATAATAGAGGGTCTGCTCTTCCTCCTCATCTTCGTTAGCTCTTTTGGAGAAGCTAACTTTAGTTTGTATGTCTCTACACCTTCTGGACAAGATGAAATAGTCCGTCAAGGATGGACAGGATTTCAAGCCCTCAATCAAGTCGCTCACGATTTCCTCCCTTTTGTCATGATTGCAGTTCTTGTCCTCACTACCTCTTTATTGGGGCGAGACCTGACCAAAAAACTCTACAAGAATACATTGGCTAGTGGCCTTTCGCGAAAAGATTTTTATCTATTTAAAACTGCTACCCTTACAACTACTAGTCTTATTCAATTAGCTACCGTATTTGTCACAGCTTTTATCTTGGGAAGTATCTTTCATGGGCCTGGGATCATGCCAAAGGATTTCTTTGAGAATTTTTCACTATCCTTCTTTCGTGCCTTTGTCTTTATCATGGCCTGTAGTTCTGCCTTTGCCTGCTTACTCTACCTGACCCACTCCACTCTAGCCAGCTATCTAATTTTTTTCGTCCTGATAATGCTTCAGGCTAGCCTCCACGCTATTTTCCCTCAACTAAATTCTGATTTCTTCACATTCTTGATCCTCGCTGGATCACTTTGGGGTGGCTATCAGGCCTTCCAACATCGAGACTTATAAATATACAGAGTTAGTCCCTGACTAGCTCTTTTTGTTTGTTTTTGCATTTCGTATTTCTTTAGAAATACTTTAAAAAGATTTGAGAAATATTTGAATTTTGGCTTGTATACTATAGTTAAACCTAAGAAAGCGAGAATATACTATGCAAACTGTTTTAGAAGTAAAGCAAGTTACCAAACAATATGGCCAGCAATACGCCCTTGACCATGTCAGTCTTTCGATCCAGAAAGGCGATATTTATGGACTGATTGGCAAGAACGGAGCTGGCAAAACCACTCTTCTCAAGACCATTAGCCGGCTCATTCATGCCAACAGCGGAACCGTGTCTGTCTTTAGTTCGCAGAACTCTAAGGAATGGAACGAAGCCCTTCGCAAGATAGGAACCGTCATCGAAACACCAGTCGCTTACAATCAGATGACTGCTTATCAAAACCTCAACTACTACTGCAAGGTCCACCAGATTGCCCAGCCCGACCAGCTCATCAAGGAAACCCTAGCCTATGTCGGATTGAGCAATACTGGTAAAAAGAAATTCCGCAACTTTTCGCTAGGAATGAAGCAGCGTCTGGGGATCGCTACTGCCCTTATAAGCAAGCCTGAACTCATGATTTTAGATGAGCCCATCAACGGCTTAGATCCGCTTGGCATCAAGGAATTTCGCCTGATGATTCAGCGGCTCAACCAAGAGTTGGGGATTACTTTTATCATTTCCAGCCACATCTTGTCTGAGCTTTATCTGGTAGCCACCAAGTTTGGCGTGATTGACCAAGGACGCCTTATCGCAGAATTCACCAAGGATGACTTTGACCGAGCCAGCGAAGATTATATCGTCCTCAAGACCAGCGATAGAGACCAGGCCGCAAACCTCATCCAAGACAAGCTCCACTATCAGCTTAAGGACGCTGATAAATCTGACGAGTTGCACATTGTCGCCCAAGAACAGGAACTAAATGACATCAACAGGGAGTTGGTCCTATCCAATATTCATGTCAGTGGTATCTATGCAGCTCACAAAGATTTAGAGAAATACTTTACAGATTTAGTCCAGTAAGGAGAAAAAACATGTTACATACTTTTCAAGCAGATTTTTACCGTTTCTTTCGTTCCAAGGCTGTTTGGATTACCGAATTCATCTTTCTACTAACGACCTTGAGCACAGTCTTTAGCAAATTAAATGCCGTCCAGCTGATACAAGCTGGCTCCAGCGCAATCGGTAATAATACTTTTATCATCATTATCCTCTCTATGGTCGTCATCGGGACAGATCTGAACAAGCAGCTTTACAAGAATACTTTAACCAGTGGCGTTTCCCGTACCAGTTTCTTCATCTCTAAAGCCCTAGTCATGGTCTGCGTAACCTTCCTGCAGTTGGCTCTCTTTTATAGCATCAACTTTATCCTAGCGGCTATCCTAAACGGTATTGGTGATTTATCCGCCACCTTCCTGCTTCAGTTTATTCTTCTATTCTTTATGCAGTGCCTGACTGTCATGGCTTGGACAGCCATTATTTCCTTTATTCTTTATCTGAGTAAATCTATGATTGCTGCTCTGGGAGGTTATCTTTTCTGCGCATCTTTAACTGGAGCTCTTGCGCAATTATACCCCAAATCTTTATGGCTGCAGCATTTCACCCTGAGCTTTGATTTTGGGACGCTTCAAAGCAACGGTGTAACCTTGAGAGTTATTCTCATCGCCTTGGTCTTAGGAACCGTCTTCACCGTAGCAAGTCTCTATACTTTCCACAAAAAAGATTTATAGTAAAAAAAGGAGCTGGTTCTTAACTGGTTCCTTTTAATTTTTTCATTTCGTATTTCTTTAGAAATACTTTAAAAAGACTTGAGAAATATTTGATAATTAGTTTGTATACTAAAACTATAAACAAAGGAATTAAAGGAGAAACACCATGCAAAATGTTTTAGAAGTGAAAGGACTGACTAAAAAATACGGGGATCAATATGCTCTGAAAGATGTCAGTCTTTCCATCAAAAAAGGAGAGATCTACGGTCTCATTGGTAAAAACGGTGCTGGTAAGACCACGCTGATCAAAATTATCACTCAAGTCATCTATCCTAGCGGAGGAACCGTATCTGTCCTGGGCTCTCAGAGCCAACAAGAATGGACAAAAGCCCTCAGCCATACTGGATCTGTCATCGAGGCCCCTGTAGCTCATGCCCACATGTCGGCCTATGAAAATCTGCGCTACTACTGTACCGACCGGGGCATTCCAAATGCTGACAAAGTCATCAAAGAAACCCTTCAATATGTCGGCCTGACCGATACTGGAAAGAAAAAATTCCGCAATTTCTCTCTGGGGATGAGACAGCGGTTGGGCATTGCCATTGCCATTTTGGGGCGTCCCGACTTGCTCATTTTGGACGAGCCCATCAATGGTTTAGACCCAGTTGGGATTCAGGAATTTAGAGAAATGGTCAAGCGCCTCAATCAAGAACTGGGCATCACTATCATCATTTCCAGCCATATCCTGTCCGAGCTCTATCTAGTAGCCACTCGCTTTGGATTTATCAATCAAGGGCGTTTCATCAAAGAGCTGCCTAAGGAAGAATTTGACCGAGAAAGCGGCGACTATATCATCCTCAAAACGGATAATATCAAGCAAGCTGCTCATTTAGTGCAAGACAAGCTCGGCTACCAAATCAAGCCAACCAACAAGGAAGATGAGCTGCATATTTCCGGCCAAGTACATGAAATTCGCAAGATTGCCAAGGAACTAGTCCTAGCCGACATCCCAATCGGGGAAATCTACTACGCCCACAAAGACTTAGAAAAATACTTTACAGACTTAATCAACCAAGAAGGAGGAAACACTCATGTTTAATAGTATCAAGGCGGATTACTACCGTATCTTCCGCTCCGTAGGATTCTGGGGAGTGCAGGCTTTCTGCATCTTTGGAATTCTCCTCGCCATTTTCACTTCCCAAGCCGTCAGTTCCGACAACGGTATCTTTTTTGCCATATATGCCGTCACCTACAACATCGGCATGCTCTTTATTGCCTGCAATGTCATGACTAGCTTGCTTCTCGGTGTTGATCTCAATGACAAACTTTATCACAATAACCTGACTACAGGCAAGACTCGGACCCAGTATTACTTCTCTAAAGCACTGGTTATCGGAAGCTTGCTTCCTCTACAATTCATACTGCTCTATACTTTTGGTATTGTCATCGAATTTGTCCGAACCGGCGGTAATATGGGAACCCTGCCAGCTAATTTCTGGGGACAATTCGCAATACTCTTTGTCATGCAGGTCATCTGTACCTATGCTTGGTACTGCATTACCAGCTTTGTCCTCTACTTGACTCGAAACTATAGTGTCGTCTTTATCACCTATATCATGACCTATATCTTACTCGGTCTCCCTAGTCAAATGTTCGATGCCAATAATGAATGGTTCAAGGCTATCAAGATGGAGTTCTTCTACGAAGACGCTTCAATACCAGGTGTCATCACCAAAACAGCTATCTTTGCTCTCAGTCTGATCACGGTCTTTACCATCGCAGGACTGGTTACACTGAAGAAGAGAGACTTATAAAAGTAAAAACGAGGCTGGGACAAAAGTCCTAGCCTCTCAATTGTCTTTGGATTGTCGAGCAAGACGCAGTGGTTGAGTGGGCTCTACTACGCTGATTCCATCAGCTTTTACAGCCCTACTCAACTGTGCGGAGGTGGGACGACGAAATCGAATTCTAACGAATTACCGATTTCTGTCCCACTCTCATTTTTCTATTTTCACAACTATTACAAACTAACCCTCAATTCAAACCAGTCATCCTCGGCTTTCATGGTCAAGTCCCCGCCTAGGATTTCGACTAACTGCTGGGTGATATAAAGCCCTAGACCAGATGACTCTTCACTACTAGAGAGATTTTCCGAATAGAAACGGTTGGTTAATTTATCCAGGTGCAAGATTGGTTGTTGGACGATGTTTTTGACGGTAAAGATACAGTGTTCGCCGTCTTTTTTCAGAGAAATACTGGCAGCCTTTTGACCATGTTTAAGGACATTGCTTATCATATTTTGGACAATACGCTCCAAAATATCAGGATCCGTTGTCAAGGTCAAACCTTCAGTCAAATCAAGATCCAAGTCAATCTGAGCCTTTTGAAAAGCATCATAATAGGCAAAAAGTTGCTGGGTCACCAGCTGAGAAAGATCCGTCTTAACAAAGCTCGGGCGAATGGCTCCCTCCATCAGCCGACGATACTCCATCAAGGCTTCCAATCGTTTGGACACCATTCCTAGACTATCCGCAATCTTGACTAGTTGCTGACTCTCTTGGTTATCTTCTTTTAATAGTTGCTGGGTATAGCCACTAGCAATGGTCAAAGGCGTCCGGATATCGTGAGCAATATTACTGATAGCCATGTCCAGAGTCTTCTTTTCTTGCTGTACCACAAAGGTCGTCTTATCCAGCTCCTGAAAGATCTCCTCAACCTCTTCAGTTAGCTCTAAAATACTTGCTAGATGGACCGATGGAGCTAGCCTACTAGAACTAGCCTGTTGACGCTTTTGCCGGATTTGCTGGGCTACATCCTTAACTGCTATATGATAACGTATCAAGACAAGGACTAAAAGTAGGCAGATAATGGCCAATAAAAATGCAAGAACTCCCATTTCAGTCCTCCTTGAGTCTTACACCTAGGCCCCAAACTGTTTCAACATACTCTTCGGATGGATCCAGCTGAGCCAGCTTTTTACGTAGGTTGCTAAGATGAGTATTGAGGGTATTATCCCCAGGAAGATAGGTTTCTTCCCAGACAGATTCAAACAAAGCTTCTTTAGTAAAGATCTTTTTAGGATGGCGGAGCAAGAGTTGAAAAATTTGAAATTCTTTTTTACTCAAACGAACTTCTCGCTCTCCACAAACAGCCTGGAAAGTTGCTGGCAACAATTGAATATTCTTAAAACAAAGACTTTCTTCCTCAGCCGATGAGGTATGCTGACTACGCAACTGGACTGTCACACGGGCAAAGACCTCATCCAGATTAAAGGGCTTGACAATATAGTCATTGGCTCCATTTAAAAGGTACTCGCTGACCAAAGACTTCTCTCCCAAAGCCGTCAACATCAGAATAGGCACTTGGCTGTTAGTCCTGCGAATTTCCTTCAATACTTGGTCACCATTCTTACCAGGCAACATGATATCCAGCAAGACCAGGTCAGGCTTTTCTCGCTCAAAAACAGCCAGCCCTTCTGTTCCCGAATAGGCTGAGTAAACTTCATGTTCTTTCTCAAACAGACTTGTCAGAATCGCATGAATATCATTATTATCTTCAATCACCAGAATTCTAGCCACAGTCCTTCTCCTCTGTTCCATTTTTACTATTAGTGTAGCAAGTAAAAAGCCGTAAGTCAATGAAACGCCATCTTCTGACAAATCTTTAGAAATATTTTAGAATTTCTTGAAGAATATTTGAAACCTGTTCCTTACAATGAAAGAAAGCAATATTTCTGGATCGCATGTAGAAAGGAAGCAAAGAATGATTAGAGTATTTTGTAGAGTTATCTTTAGGAGTATAAGATTCGCTATTGAGGATTTATAAAAGAAAATTTATTTACACTATTTCTTTTTAGGGTCATAATGCTTGGATTCTCCCAGTTCTCATCCGATTCAGTCTAAGATCGGAATGGGGACAAATCAAAAACAAGGCTGAGACACTCATATCTCAGCCTTTTCCCTATTTTACAGATGCTCCGTTAGTCGCGATGACTTCCTTGTACCAGTCAAAGGATTTCTTCTTAGAACGTTTGAGCGTTCCCTTGCCTTCATTGTCCCGGTCCACATAGATAAAGCCGTAGCGCTTCTTCATCTCGCCAGTTCCGGCTGATACTAGGTCGATACAGCCCCAGGTCGTGTAACCCCACAGAACTACCCCATCTTCATTGATGGCTTCCCGCATAGCCTTGACATGGGCCGCCAAGTAGTCAATCCGGTAATCATCAGCTACATAGCCATCTTCATCTGGATTATCCACTGCACCAAGACCATTTTCCACGATAAACATAGGCTTTTGATAACGATCCCAGATGGTATTAAGCGTAATACGCAAGCCCAACGGATCAATCTGCCAGCCCCACTCAGAAGCTTCCAAATAAGGGTTCTTGAGAGAAGCAAAGATATTGCCCTCCGTCAGCTCATTGACCTTAGGATCGCCCGAAGCCACTCGGCTAGAGTAGTATGAGAAGGAAATGAAGTCCACCGTATGCTCCTTGAGCAGCTGCAGATCTTCTTCTGTCATTTCGACAGTGATGCCCTCGCGCTCCCAAGCTTTCTTGGCATAGTTGGGATATTCGCCACGCGCCTGAACATCAATGAAGAAATAGTTTTTCCTGTCTTCCTCCATACCAGCCCATACATCGCGTGGATGACAGGTATTAGGATAATTTTGACCCGCCGCTAGCATACAGCCGACCTTATTTTCTGGGTCAATCTCATGAGCCAGCTTGGTGGCAATGGCTGACGCGACCAGCTCATGATGGGCTGCTTGGTATTTGACCTGCTCCTCATTTTCGCCTTCTTCAAAGCAGAGCCCCGCTCCCATAAATGGTGCATGGAGGATCATGTTAATTTCATTGAAGGTCAGCCAGTACTTGACCAAGCCCTTGTAGCGGGTAAAGAGAGTGCGGCAGAGACGCTCGTAAAATTCTAGCATGAGACGATTCCGCCAACCACCATATTGCTCAATTAAGTGCATGGGACAGTCAAAGTGAGTAATGGTCACCAGGGGCTCAATTCCGTACTTGTGACATTCCTTAAATAGGTCTTCGTAAAATTTCAGGCCAGCTTCATTGGGCTCCTGCTCATCCCCCTTAGGGAAAATCCGGCTCCAAGCAATGGACAGCCGATAGGTCTTAAAGCCCATCTCACCAAAGAGAGCAATGTCCTCCTTAAAACGATGGTACATGTCAATGGCTTCCTTGGCTGGGTAGAAATAGCCATCCTCAAAGTCAAACATCTTTTTCTTACCCGTTATGATAGCCATACGGTCCTCACCAATCGGCACCACATCTACATTGGCCAGCCCGCGACCATCCGCATCATAAGCTCCCTCACACTGGTTGGCAGCTGTCGCTCCACCCCACAAAAAACCATCAGGAAAAGTCAGTTTTTCAGTCATATTTCTACTCGCTTTCTAATTGCTTGTTTATTTACTTATATTATAGCTCATTCTGTAAACCTTTTCTTATAAAATACTGTGACATACTGATACTATTCTACTATTTAAGTTAATCAGATCGTTTCTAAAAAAATTATCCTCTCGAAAAAGCAAATAGCCTCCCCTGAAACAAAAAAAAAGAAGACTGAAAACCAGTCTCCTCCGTTCCTTTTAAATCAAAGCTGTGATAGCAGTTACTAGACCAAAAACAATCCCGGGTGCATTGGCTGCTGCAAGAGGGATATCTCTTTCCTTTTTGAAAAGTCCATAGTAGACCCAGAGACTGCAGTTAATCGCTGCAACCAAGGGCTGGATGAAGTTTCCTTTTTGACCAGCCAAGTTGTTCATGATTTGTGGGAAGTAAGACACATACATCATAACAGACATGAAGGTCGCTACCCAACCTAAAATTTTCATTTGTTTTTTAGACATTTTCGAAACCTCTTTCATTTTTGCTGAATCTTATTTTATAATCTTCTTTCAAAACAATCAAGACTTTGAAGTTTTTGTTATGAAGATGTAAACTATCACAATCTTGTGATAAGAAATAAGAGTGAAGTTGGGAAAAGTATTTATAAGCAGAATAACGCATATTTTTATGTTCTGAAAAATCTTGATACTGGGTCTTTTATTGCTGAAATAGTTACTTCATTTTATGAAAAAACTGACTTTTGGACCAGAATCAATATTTTCCTAAATCTACAACTTGTTGATATCTACTTTCATTATCAATATGATGGGCAATTTCTAACATCATAACAGGAAGAGAAAATAGTAGTTCATGTACCATGAGGGCGTTTTCTTTATCTAGAGTTGCTGTCACTTCATCAGCTAATAATAGATTTTTTCTACGAAGAAGAAAGCGTGCCAATTCAATCCGCACCCTTTGTCCCCCAGAAATATTCTCCCCGTTATTCTTGATAATAAAATCCAGCCCATCTGTCAATTCAAAATCTAGTTTGACTTGTTTCAAAACAGCAAACAACTCTTCCTCAGAAAATTCTTGTCCTAAGGTCAAATTGTAACGCACTGTATCGTTAAAGAGAAATGGGTGTTGGCTAATAATTCCTATACTGGATACAAAACTTGATGTACATTCATTAACAGATGTCACGCCGATAATTTCTCCCTCATCTGCTATTTCTTCTCCAGTAATAAGTCGGAACAAGGTTGACTTACCACAACCACTCGGTCCTTTGATTAAAACTTTCTGACCTGCTTGAACATCCAAGTTTAGATGAGTAAAAAGCTGTCTGTCACCATAGGATTTACTTAAATTTTTAATGTGCAGGGCATGCAATTCTTGCGCATCTTTTTTATCTATCTGTTTTACATCTCCAATTTCTAATATTCCAAAAATCTTATCTGCTGTCGTTTTTGCCCCTTGTATATCTACAGCATCATACATAATAGTCTGAATAGGACTCACTAGCTGACCTGCTGCGATGTACATGGCAACAAGACTTGCCACTGACACTTTCTGCCCAGCCATAGCAAAGTAAAAACCTAAAACAAGTGGTAAAACTTGGCTTAAAAAGACCATGAAACCGTTGCAAAAGAAAATAATATTATGGGTAAAGCAAAATTTTTGAATTGCTCGTTGATAATTTTGATTAATCTTCCAAAATCTGTTCTGATTTTCAGAAATTGCTTGGTTCATGAGTAGAGTATGTGCTCCTCGGATACTATCAGATACTTGATTATGAACTTCTACTCTGCCTTGCGCCATGTCATCACCAGTATGTTTGAGTCTTTTATTCATCAAGAACTGAGGAATAGGACGTAAAATAGTGAAAAAGACAAAAATGCTACCTAGCAACAAATTTTGCGAAATAATATAAATCGCTGTTAGTAATGCAACAAAGCTCCAGCAAATGATATTGACGTATTTTTCTAAGTAATTATCCCCCAAATACTCCATATCTTGTGTGAGCATGGTGATTTTTTCATCTTCGCTAAAATCTTTATTTGTCATCAGCTTGTCAAATAAATCTGCCCTCATATTCATTTGAATTTCACGACGAAAAACATTATGTGTATGATTACAAAAGAGCATTAAGCTATACAGGACAAAGTATACTGTAAAGCCAAAAACAGCAAACTGTATAATTTTAGAATAAGTCAATTCTCCTTGATTTAAGGACAAGGCTTGTGATACGACTAAGGGTTGAGCAAGAGCCAAACCTCCATTTGCCAGTGCACCAATGATAGTATAAAACTTCGTTTTCTTGTCCAGATAGTGAAATATTTTATTCATAATGCCCTCCTAGAAAAAGAGAGAGGCTAGCACTCCTCTCCATTTCTATTATATAAACTTAACAAATATTACAATCTCATTATTCCTATCTTCTATCTGTTTTAAATATTTGTTTACCTCATTTTCTTCAAGTAAATATTTATTCTCTTCCAAATAGGCAATATATTCACTTTCCGTTGTTTTATTTTCTTGTATATTCTTCTTCAATTCATTCGTAATCAAAAATGAATGATTATTTTTGGTATTAAAATATACACTACCATCTTCAGTATCATACCTTAAGACATATCGTGATAACTTTCATATTACCACCTCTTTATCTTTGCTTTATTTTAAATACATTATACAACTATTAAAATAATAACTCAAGAAAAATCAGAATATTAGAAAAGTTCTACATTTTAATAATTTTCAATCGAGTACAAACTAATTTCAAATTCCCTTATCTACCACTATACATGCCGTACTATCACTTTTCTGTTCGTAGAGACACAATCTCTCTATTCCTTCCTCTAAGGTTAACTTCAAATGACTACGCGTCCTATTTCATACGATAAAAATCAATCACTAGACCAGCAGGGCCTTTTACAAGCAAGGATTCTGTCCCCCAATCAGTTACAGCTGGACCGTGTAAAATGTCGGCACCAAACTCTTTCAACCGTTTGCAGTTCTGGTCTACATCCTCAACCTCGATGTGGAGAATGATCCCTGACTGAAAATTTTCCAAAGGAACCAAATGATTTTGGGACAACATGAGACAGTGACTGCCAACCGTGAACTGAGCAAAACTGTCGTCAACATAGTCTGCCTTTTTATCCAAAATACGCTCCAAGTCAGCACAGACTTGAGGAACATTTGACACGATGATATCTAATTGATTTAAATTCATTTACTCTCCTCCATAAAAATACCGGATTGCTCCGATCTTTTCAAGTTCCGCTCTATGAAAATCAAAGAATAAACAAGGCATCGAACCGCAGGCAGTACTGAAGTACGGCAAGGTGAAGATAACACAGTTTACATTTGATTTTCGACGAGAGGAATTATTTAATTGCCCGTGATTGCAATCCTTCTTCTTCCAAGAAGAGGCGGAATGGTACGAGTTCTTCTGCTTCGTATTTTTCCTTGAAGGCTTTGATTGCTTCTTCTGAGTGAAGTTTTGGATCGAGTTCAAGTACTTCTACTGGAAGTGGACGATGTTGAGAGATACGAGCATCGATGACAACAGTTTTACCTTCTTTGTTGAGTTTTACAGCTTCTGCAACAACTGCGTCGATGTCTTCGATACGATCAACTGTAAATCCAACAGCTCCTTGAGCTTCAGCGATTTTCGCATAGTCAGCATTAGGGAAGTCACAACCAAACAAGTGTTTGTTTGTGTCTTCGTATTTGTCCTTGATGAAGGCATATTTACCATTTGAGAAGACAAGGTTGATAACTGGAAGGTCGTATTGAACATTTGTGATCACGTCTGGGTAGCACATGTTGAATGCACCGTCACCCATGATGTTCCATACTTGGCGATCTGGATTGTCTTTCTTAGCAGCTATACCACCAGGAAGGGCAATACCCATTGTCGCAAAGAGTGGAGATGTACGCCACATGTTCTTAGGTGTCATGTGAAGGTGACGAGTAGATGTTTGAGTAGTGTCACCTACGTCGATTGAGTAGATAGCGTCTTGATCAGCATGTTTGTTGATTGCATTGTAAACTTGGTACAATTGCAATTCACCCTCAGTTTTACCTTCGAGTTTGTTCATGTAATCACGCCAGTTTTGGTTGTTCTTCACGTTTGCACGCCACCATGGAGTAGATTCTACTGGGTTTACTTTGTCAAGGATTGCTTTCGCTGCTTGACCTGCATCACCAAGGATTGAAGCGTCAAGGGCATGACGTTTACCAAGTTTGTATGGATCGATATCGACTTGAATGAATTTTTCAGTGTTCTTGAAGGCTTCGTAAACTTCAGCAAATGGGAAGTTTGAACCAAGGAAAAGAACTGTGTCTGCTTCAAAGACCACTTCGTTGGCTGGTTTCCAACCAACACGGTAAGCAGAACCTGTCAAACCTTCGTAGTTCCATTCAAAAGCTTCAAAGTTTTTACCAGTTGTGATGATTGGTGCTTTGATTTTACGTGACAATTCAGTAATCACTTCACCAGCTTTGACACCACCGTAACCAGCATAGATAACTGGACGTTCAGCATTGTTCAAGATTTCAACTGCTTTGTTGATTTCAACTTCGTTCAAGGCAGGAGCGATGAATGAGCGTTCGTATGAACCTGAACCGTAGTATGAGTTTTCGTCGATTTCTTGGAAACCAAAGTTTACTGGAATTTCAACAACAGCTGGACCTTTTTTAGAAACTGCAGCACGGCAAGCTTCGTCGATTACTTTTGGCAATTGCTCAGCGTAAGCGACACGTTTGTTGTAAACAGCGATACCGTTGTACATTGGGTTTTGGTTCAATTCTTGGAAGGCATCCATGTTGAGTTCGTTAACTGGACGTGATCCAAGGATAGCAAGGAATGGAGTGTTATCCATAGCTGCATCATAAACACCATTAATCAAGTGAGTCGCACCTGGACCACCTGAACCAACTGCAACCCCGATTGAGCCGCCGAATTTAGCTTGCATGACCGCAGCAAGAGCACCTGTTTCTTCGTGGCGAACTTGCAAGAAGCGGATATCTTTGTCTTCAGCCAAAGCATCCATGAGTGAGCTGAGTGTTCCTGATGGGATACCGTAGATGGTATCTACGCCCCATGTTTTCAATACGTTGAGCATTGCTGCAGATGCAGTAATTTTCCCTTGAGTCATAAGAATAACTCTCCTTCAATAAATTAAATTTTCAGTTATTGAAAACATTTTCACTTGTGAATGAAAACGCTTCAAGCAACTTTACTATATCAATTTACCATGTTTTTTCTCACTTGTATAAGAATATGCTCAGAGATGCTCAATCCCTATTACATAACAGATGCTCTTTTTTGAGAAAATTTCACAAACTATAGTAGAATAGGATATTTTATTATAATTTGCATGCACCTCTAAGACTTGTAGCTGTAGGAAATCGAACAAAAAGAGGCTGGGACAAAAGTCCTAGCCTCTTAATTGTCTTTGGATTGTCGAGCAAGACGCAGTGGTTGAGTGGGCTCTACTACATTGATTTCATTAGCTTTTACAGCCCTACTCAAATGTGCGGAGGTGAGACGACGAAATCGAATTCTAACGAATTACCGATTTCTGTCCCACTCTCTTTTTGTTTCATTTAATCAATTTTCTCAACATTGAGAAGCAGCGAGCTAGTCAAAACAGACAAAGAACTAAGGGCCATAGCAAGACCTGCTAGTTCTGGATTGAGGGTCAATCCCAGTCCTACAAAGACTCCAGCAGCAATTGGAATCCCAAGGATATTGTAGATAGAGGCCCAGAAGAGATTGAGTAAGATCCTGCGGAAGGTCTTTTGACTCATGTCAAAGGCGCGCACAACGCCAAGTAAATCATTTTGCGTGAGCACGATGCCACCGGACTCGATCGCAATATCCGTTCCAGATCCCATAGCGATCCCCACATCCGCGATCGAGAGAGCTGGAGCATCATTGATCCCATCTCCAACAAAGGCGACCTTGCTAGCTTCTTGCAGTTTTTGGATGGCGCTAGCTTTTTCTTGAGGAAGGACATCAGCAATGACGGTGTCAATTCCCACTTGCTTAGCAATAGCTTGAGCCACCCGTTCATTATCCCCCGTTAACATGACCGTTTTCAAGCCCCGTTCTTTGAGCTTTTTGATCGCTTCTTTTGAGCTGGCCTTCGGAGCATCTTGAATGGCAATCAAGCCAATCACTTGCCCATCCACAGACAAACTGATCACTGTTTTGGCCTGCTCTTGCAACTCTACCATCCGTTTTTCAAGCTCCGGATCCATCGCTGTCCCGTCATGAAGTTTGCCATTTCCCAAGGTCACCAACTGCTGGTCGATCTGACCTTGGACCCCTTTTCCTTCAATCGCTTGGAAGTTTTCCACAGGGAATAACACCAAACCTTTTTCTTCTGCTTGGGATAACACCGCTTGGGCTAGTGGATGTTCTGAAAAAGTTTCAAGACTAGCAGCCAGTGTCAAGACACGCGCTTCATCTCCTACAACATCGGTTACAAGTGGTTGGCCAATGGTAATAGTCCCTGTCTTATCAAACACAACGGTTTGAATCTTTTGCACTTCTTGAAGAACTGTTCCATTTTTAATCAGAACCCCCATCTTGGCACTACGGCCGGTTCCGACCATCAGGGCTGTTGGGGTTGCTAAACCAAGGGCACAAGGACAGGCAATAATGAGGACAGAGACTGCATAGAGCATGGCCTCTTGAAGCGACGCGCCCAGAAGCACGGACCAAACCCAGAAAGTCGCAATGGCCAAAATCGTCACCACTGGAACAAAGATACCTGAAATCTTATCCGTCAAATCTTGAATAGGAGCACGACTGGATTGGGCCATTTTGACAAAGTCCACAATTTGAGATAAGAGGGTCTCACTACCGACTTTTTCAGCCTTAAAGAGAATGGTCCCATTGCTGTTGATAGTGGAGCCGATAACTGCATCACCAACTGATTTTTCCACAGGCAAGCTTTCACCTGTCACCATCGACTCATCAATGGTCGTACTTCCTTCTACAATCGTCCCATCAACCGCAATCTTTTCCCCAGGACGGACCCGAATCAAGTCATCAATTTGGATATCTTCCGCCGCCACCTCAACATAGTTCCCATCACGGAGAACTTGAGCCGTTTTTGCCTGCAAATCCAACAACTTTTCCACAGCCTCGGAGGCATTGTTACGCATCCGTTCTTCAAAGATTTGCCCTAAGAGGATAAAGAAGATGATAAAACCCGCAGCCTCAAAGTATACTGGCTGACCAGTAAAAAGGGCAAATACACTATAGACATAGGCTACCAGGGTTCCAAGAGCTACCAAGGTATCCATATTGGAATGGTGCTTCTTAAATGAGGCCCAGGCACTCTTGATAAAAGGAACTCCTGCTACCAACATGATCGGCGTTGTCGCTAGAAAAGTCCCCCAGCGACTGACTGTATGGGATACAAATCCTGCCATCATCCCGATCATCAAGATCAATAAGGGAAGGGTAAAGATACTAGTAATCCAAAAGCGACCCAGTAAACCTAAGACACGACGGCTTTTTTCTACAACCGTGTAGGAACCCTTTTGCATCTTCATTCCACATGAAAACTCGAAGTCCCCTGTTTCTGTCGGGGTAAAGGATATCACCTTATCCACACCGACTTCCAAAGGCTCTAAAATCCCCTGATCTTCAAACAAAATTTCCTTGTAACAGCCGGAAGGATTGACCCGATGGAAGGTGATTTCAGCAGGGATCCCTTTTTGAAGTTGAAATTCCTTTGGACTATAGCCTTTTTCTGCTGTAATACGGATCTTTTGCACTCCGTTTTCCACAACTGCTTTTTGTTTTTCTACCATACCTACTCCTTTATTCCACAATCATGTGACCATGCATCATGTTCATTCCACATGAATACCCATATTCGCCCGCTTTTTCTGGCGTAATTTCAATGACATGTTTTTCACCTAAAGGCAAATCTTCATGAACGCCAAAATCTGGAAAGATCACTTGAGCCAGACATGAAGATGGATCCTTGCGATTAAAGATGATCCGGGCTGGAACATTCTTTTTCAGGACAATGGTTTCAGGCGAATAGCCCCCCATGACTTCGACTTCAATTTCTTGATAACCTGATTTCTGACGAGCGTGGCCGCTTACCTTTTCATGCTCTGCAAAGAACCACCAAGCAATAAAAGCAACCACAAGTAAACAAACAATACTAATCAACAATCCAAACATGGAATTTCCTTCTTTCTATTACATACAATTGCAAGGGACTGTTTCGACAGCCTCTGCTTTCTTTTCTTCCAGGACCTGCTGCAGCTGATTAAGATCTGCAAGCGTAAAGTCACTCGCCTGAATCAAGTTTTCAAGCACCTGGACAATTCTTTTTGAGCAAACCTTGTCTTTCACCTCCTCAACCACCAAGTCTAAACTCTGGTCCTGCGTCAATAAAGCCGAGTAAACAAAGGCTTTGCCTATTTTTTCTCTAGTCAAGCACCCCTTTTCCACCGAGCGCGTCAAGAGAGTCTTGATGGTCGACTTCGACCAATCAAAGCGCTCGGACAAGACGGCGATCAAATCCGTGCTGGTCTGCTTGCCTTCCATCCAGATAATCTTCATGATGCGCCATTCCGCATTGGAAATTTGCATAGCTTCTCCTTTCAAAATCTACATTTGTAAATCTTATGATGCTATTTTACCACTAACATTTACATTTGTAAACAAAAAGTTTTAAAAAAAACAAATCTTCCTTTAAAGATTTGTCTGGTTGGGCTTTTTTCGCTCCCTATTTTTATCTCTATAACGTCTCCTGCAAAGCCTTGGACAGGGCTGCATAGCCAGCAATGGTCAGATGGAGACCATCTGTTGTGTAGTCTGGGCGCAGCTGGCCTCCCTCGTCCAGAAAAGCATCGTAGAGATCGATAAATTGGACATTCATGTAGGCGTTAGCCAGCTGGCGATAGGCCCGATTGAGGGCCTGAATCTTTTCATTGCTGCGGACATAGACCGTGCTCTTGTAGGCTGGAGCTTCATTGACCGGCAGGACCGACAGCAATTGGATCTGCGCCAGAGGATAGTCACGAGAAATCTCCTGAATAACGGCTTCCAAATTAGCCAGCGTTTCTGGCTGAGGCATCTCCTTGCCAATATCATTGGTTCCTATTAAAATAAAAACCTTATCTAAAGCAGAACCAAAGAGGTGGGCATCAAGGTTGTCTAGGAGCAAATCCGTCTTGTAGCCACGAATTCCACGGTTAATCAGGACCTTATTCGTCTGTAATAGTTCCTGTAAAGGGTAGTATTCTACGATGGAATCTCCGATAAAAATAATATCTGGTTCCTTAACGGATACTTGATTCAATTCTCGGTATTTATCCTGCATTTTTGCCTGCTCTTTCAAGAGCCATTCTTCTAATAATTGTACTGCCATATTCCCTATCTTTCTTTTAAATACTGCTCTAAAACTTGAAGAACACCTGCCTCATCATTACTTGGTGCAATATATTTGGCCATTCTTTTGACTTTTTCTTCTCCGTTTTTCATAGCAAAAGAATAACCAGCCAATTCAAGCATTTCTATATCATTTTCGCTGTCGCCAAAAGCCATGATTTGATCAGCGTCAATCTTCCAACGCTCCATCAAACTACGCAGTCCCCAGCCTTTGTGGATTCCTCTTGGCAATAGATCAATAGCCCCGTAGCCACTGGTAACTGCATTGAGTCGCCCTGCAAAATCTTGATTGATTCTCTGTGTCACAGAACTAGTCTGCTCTTCATCTACTACGATACTCATTTTTATAACAGCTTCTTTATCCAGCTCCTGAAAATCACTGAGAAAATGAATCTGCCGGTAGAATTCCCTGGCTCTTTCTTCCGTCATAATTCTATCTACAATAGGAAAGTCCATTCCTTCTAAGGTGTGAGGACCATTTTGCAGATTAGCAACCAAATGGTAATTTCGTTCTCTGCTAGCAAAATATTCTAAAACATCCTGGACCAGATGGCTATCCCAATGCTGCTCCACAATCTTGTCTTCCCCTTCGAAAATTCGGGCGCCATTAGCTACGACAAAGGTAATACGATTCGCCAGTTCTGGACCAAAAAGATTTCGCATCCGACCGATTTCATTACCAGTAGCTACTACAAAGCGAATGTCTCTCTTATCTAGCTCATCTAAAATAGTAGTCAGACGAGGAAGATCTAGCTGTCCCAGACCATCCAGCAAGGTCCCATCCATATCTGTCGCAATCATTCTGATGCTCATACAATTTCCCCTTCTTCTGGCAAATGCCACTGACCGCTCGTTTCATAGTCTTCTATAATTCTTCTAGCCCCATTTGTTATTTCCTTGGGATAATGAAGGCTTTCAAGGGTATTCACTGCATTTTTGGTCAGGGCACTCCCCTCTTTAATCTGATAATCAAACACAATCTCTCCGTCACGGTATTGGCTGTCGAAGTGAAATTGATCATTTAAATCTCCAGAAGTAGCCACCAACTCCACATCATGACTGGAAATCATGTATAGACAGTGACGCTCAGCCAGCCATTTTATAATACCTAGACCTGCACCAATCCGCTCAAGAGTGTTGGTTCCCTTAAAAAGCTCATCGATGAAGAAATAATGGATTCCTTCTTGTTCCAAACTCTCTAGCATCCGCTTAATGGTGCGACTCTCAGCAATAAAATAACTGTCGCCTGTCTCGATACTATCGCTCACATCCATTGCTGTCAAGACCGAACCATAGGCTAGGTTGAGACTATCTGCACAGGCAAAGTTCAGGCTTTGAGCCAGAATAGCATTGATGGCAACTGTCCTCAGATAGGTGGACTTCCCAGAAGCATTGTCTCCACTGATCATGATGTTTTTGGTAAAGCTGACATCATTGCTGACTGGCTGACTAAGTAGAGGATGATAGAGTTTTTTGCCCTCTATTCCCGCCTCTTCACAAAAACTCGGCTGACAGTAAAAGGGAAGAGATTCTTTGTAGCTCAATAGGCTTATAGCTGCTTCCAAGCGACCCAGAATATCTAAAACAGACTTTGCCTCCTGCTGATGGTGAAAAATTTGTCTGGAAATATAGGATTGAGCCATCTGAGGAATTAAGAAAATCATATTCAGATAGAGCAAGATGATTTCTAACTCTGACCCACCTGATTGATTTTGAAAAACTGAACCAAATACCCTAGCAGCACGGAAAGGTTTGATAGATGGCTTTAAATGTTCGTGGCCTGGGAAATTCAAGCCCTTCATTTTATCAGCTATATAGAAAATCCTGACTAAGTAACTCATATTTTCCAGCTTCATGGACAAAGACCAGCGTGTCATGGCTGAAAAGATTATATTGACCACTAGGCTGGTCAAAAATAAAACTAGGCCTAGTGAATCAGCTACAAATATAAGACCCAAGGAGATAATTGGCAACAAACCTAAGAGGATATAAAGAGGCCACCAGTAATTGGGCTTGATGGGCTGTAAAACTAATTTCTTGGCATGATTGTAATTCTTCTTACCTAACTGAGCAAATAAAACTTGCAGATCCAAGCGCTCCTTGGGATGGTTTTTCAAATAGCTCTGCAATTGTTCAAAAATCGGATCTGCTTCAAAGCGTTGCAACCTCAGTTTACTATACAAGTACTCAGAACCAAGACTAGACTGGGCCCCAGCATCTATCTTAGAGAAAATATCATACAAATCCAAATCCGACCAGGTTTGATCGTCTACTAAGCTATCGTATGACTGAAGTTCCATTTCCAGCAGAAGAGACTCACATAGACTCGCTTCGCTATCGGCTTTAGCCAAACGATTAGAACTTCCCCAGTAGCCTGCCAATTTTTGTTTGAAACGGTGGCGACTCACCATTCCAATAATATAAATCACAACACAAATCCCTAAAATAAAGAACAGGATTTTAAAAGAAGAATCAAACATAAGAACTCCTTAATAGCAATTGAAATAATCCCCCTCATTATACTACTTGATATAGTAAAAATCAAAGAGACATTCAACCGCCAACAATTAAAAAGCAGGTTCGAAAACCCACTTTTTACTCTTTAATGATAGAGACTATCTCCATTCGTCGCAATGACTTCTCTGTACCAATCAAAAGATTTTTTCTTGTAACGGGCTAGAGTTCCACTACCATCATCGTTGCGGTCAACGTAGATAAAGCCATAAAGTTTGCTGAGTTCTGCCGTACTGGCTGAGACCAGGTCAATACAGCCCCAAGTCGTGTAACCTAGCAGTTCTACGCCATCTTCCAGCGCTTCTCCCACCTGCTGCAAATGCTGTTTAAGATAATCAATACGGTAGTCATCTTCAACCGTTGGGCCATTTGGACCATCCACCAAGACATCCTTGGCACCGAGACCATTTTCCACGATAAAGAGAGGCAACTGATAGCGATCATAAAAGCTATTTAGCACTAAGCGCAGGCCGACTGGGTCAATCTGCCAGCCCCATTCTGAGCTAGCCAGATGAGGATTTAGGATGCCACCTAGAAGATTGCCTCGGCCAGAAGAATAATTTTCCGGATCATGAGCTGCAACCACACTCATATAGTAAGAGAAGGAAATAAAGTCTACAGTATTTTCAGCCAAAAGCTCTTTGTCACCTGGCGCAAACTGAATCTCAATCCCATTTTCCTTGAAGAAACGATTGATATAGGCTGGATATTTTCCACGCGCATGGATATCAGAGAAGAGGTAGTTTTGATTTTCAAATTCCCGTGCTGCCAGCACATCTTCAGGCTTAGGTGTCATAGGATAGGCCGGCATAGCCAGAACCATACAGCCAATCTTAAAATCAGGATTGATCTCATGACCGATCTTTGTTGCCAAGGCAGAAGCCACCAGCTCATGATGGACCGCTTGATAGAGGTCCTGCTTGGATAGTTCTTCAGCTGGCGTGGCAATGCCACCGCTCATAAAGGGCGCATGGAGGACAGAGTTGATTTCATTAAAGGTTAGCCAATACTTGACCTTGTCCTTATAACGGGTAAAAACCGTACGAACATAGCGCTCATAGAAGCCGATCAAATCACGGTTGGCCCAGCCATTGTACTGACGCGCCAAGTGTAGAGGCGTTTCATAGTGAGACAGGGTAATCAGCGGCTCTATTCCATATTTAGCCAGTTCGTCAAAAAGATTGTCATAGAATTGTAGACCAGCTTCATTGGGCTCCAGCTCGTCTCCATTTGGAAAAATCCGAGACCAGGCAATGGAGGTCCGGTAGACCTTGAAACCCATCTCCGCAAAGAGGGCAATGTCCTCCTTGTAACGATGGTAGAAATCAATTCCTTCCAGCTTGAGATTATCTGGTGTCGGACCCTCGGTAATCAAAGGATTGCGATCACCTGGCGAGGCCGGCACTCCGCCTTTTGGAGTCACATCCTGAACAGACAGTCCTTTTCCATCCAGATTATAGGCGCCCTCATATTGATTTGCCGCCGTTGCACCACCCCAGAGGAAATTTTTAGGAAATTTAGCCATTGCATTTCTCACTTTCGTTTTTTCTTTGATTATATTATAATCTTAGATGAAAATATTTTTTTGCACAATTCTCTTATATATTGATACTATTCTACTACAAGGAGCAGGGAATGCTAGATCTTGGACAACTTCATAAAAATACCGTATATAAAAATCAAGGGACCCCCTATTCACTGACCCGCACTATTACTGAAGATGGGCAACCGGACATCCTCTTTCATTGGCATACTGACGTTGAAATGATCTATGTCCATGAGGGGACTGCTAAGTTTCATATTGACCAGGAATATTTCAACAGCAAGGCGGGAGATATCATCCTGATCCGCCCCAATGCTCTACACTCCATTCATCCTATCGAAAATCAAAAACACTACATGGATGCCTTGAACTTCCAGCTGGACTTAATGGGCTACTCTGCCATGGACCAGGCTAGTATTGATTACCTTCAACCTCTCTACAAGGGGGAGCTGGACTTTGTTCACGTGATTGAACCCCATCACAAGGGCTATCAAGCCATCCGTTCCTGTCTGATTGAGACCATGGAGACTGGCTATCATCGCAAGGACTACTTTGAATTTCAGATAAAGGCCCAGCTTAACCAGCTCTTTTATCTGCTTTTTGAAAATGGTTATGTTGTCTCCAAAACGCAATCTTTGGAAGGCTACCGCAAAGAAGAGAAGATCAGGACAATTATTGATTACATCAACCTTCATTATCAGGAGGAGTTAACGATTGATCATCTGGCTAATATTTGCGGCTACAGCGCTACTCATTTTATGAACTTTTTCAAAAAACAAATTGGCATCTCCTGCATGGAGTTCCTCATTCAGTTTCGATTGAGAAAGGCGACCGAGCTTCTGCAACATTCAAATCTTTCAGTCCTTGAAATTGCGAGTCAATCTGGCTTCAACAACTTGTCTAACTTCAATCGTCAGTTCAAAAAATACTATCAAATGACTCCCAGACAGTATCGAAAGAAATGACATTTATTGAAACACATAAAAAACAGCTTCGACGATATCCGAGGCTGTTTTATTTGTCAAAAATATTGAAAATTATCTTTTTTATCTTGCTTGTCTTTTTATCCAAATCATTTAAGTCAGCAAGGCCAGAATGATATTAACAAGTCCCAACACTAGCAAACTTCGCAAAAGCAAATGTCCTAGCTTCTCTTTAAAGAAATTGCGTCGAAGAAAAAGGCCAAAAATCAGCAGAACGATGGCTGCTAAAGCCAGAATCAACCAAATCACCAAAAGCAACCAAAAGAAAATGAATTGATATAAGAACATGACTCCTCCTAATTCTCTAGTAAGCATGACCAGTAATGAGAGCATAGATAATTCCAAAAACAAAGTATAAAGCAAGCCCCAAGCCAAACAAGAGCCATAGACGTCCCAAGAACTTCAAATAGAGAGACTTGCCTGGCTGACCAAAGAAAATTATCAAAAGAGCCGGCAGACTAAGGATCAATAGTATATAAAACACAGGAACAAAGAAACCTACTATCAACAATCCACTCCCTATACCTTCCATCTCTAAGCTCCTTTCTTGTTCATTATAGCAAATGTCATATTCATCACCAAATAAAAACCAGAAAAGCCTAGCTCCTCTGGTAATGTTGATTGACAAGAAAATAGTTAGTCCCAATTCAAGCCAACATGGTCTTTCATTTCTTGGTAGGCTTTATCAATCCGCTCCTTGGTAGCTTCATCCAGCCTATCCCGATATTTTCCACCTTCTATAAAGTCTTCCAGAATCAGAGTTTGGTAGCTATAAAGCGGATAGCCTTCAGCAGAAAATCCTCCTTTTTCTACACGGCTGACCCAGGTCGGATGAGCCTGAGCGCTCTTGATTCGGGTACCTTTGAGCGTCTTTTCAAGAGTCAGATCCATGAGAACCCCCCGCTCGGTCCACTGAGCATTTTCAACTCCTTCCATGGTCTCAATCCGTTGATTAGATATGAAATTTCCCATAGAGTAGATGATTAGTTTTTTCTGGCCATCCTTTTCCAGAGTTTCAGATGGTTGTGTCACATGTGGGTGTCCACCAAAGATGATGTCGGCACCCCAATCCACCATTTTGTGATAGAGGCTTACCTGCTCTTCTGTCGGTTGTAGCTGATACTCTACTCCCATTTGGGGCATAACAACCGTAATGTCGGCTTCTTTCTCAGCACGTTCGATTTCCGATTTCATTTTCTCCTCATCAAGATTAGATAAATGTTGGTCATATTCATCTTGACTGAGATTTCCTTCCATTCCATTAAATCCGTAGGAATAGGCTAAAATAGCTATTTTAATCCCATTTACCTCTTTAATAGTCAGAGGCGCTTGGCCACGTGGTTCATGGGTATAAACACCAACCGGTGTAATTCCTTGGTCTTCAAAAGCCTTAGCAGTTGAAAATAGACCAGATAATTGAGAATCTAAAATATGATTATGAGCCAAGTCAAGCACATGATAACCCGCATCTTTAATAGCTCCTACTACTGACTCAGGTGCATTAAACAGCGGATAGCCTGCTAAAGGTAGGTCTGGACTAATGGTCCCTTCAAAATCTCCAATCGTAAGATCTGCTTGATGGAGCCATTCTTTAGCATACTTAAAATTCTCTGAGAAATCCTAGCTACCATCTTCTCGTAGGGCGCTCATATATAGGGCATCATGGTAAAGCAAATCACCATTTGCCATGATACGAGCCGTTTGAACCTGCTTGTTTGCTACTGTCTTCGGCCTAGCTGAACTTTTATTTTCTATACTTGCCTGCCTCGTCTGCTTTCTTGCATCTATTTCCTTTTGGAAAAATAAAATGAGACTAGCTGAAAGAATAATCAGACTAAACAAAGCAAAAACAAACCACTTCTTTTGGGCTTCAGCTTTTCTTCTATCCGAACGTTTCATCCTTGTCGCCTCCTACCATATCTATTTTACCATAAAATAGATGTTCCAGTCATCCTCTAGAAAAACATCGTCATTATTAAAATATCTGAACCTTAAGACCTTTTGAAACTTAAAAAGAGCAGGTGACATCCACATCCTGCTCTTTTCATATGGTTTTTAGTTTAATTCAAATAGAGTATCCCCTAGGTCAACTTCCCCTTCTGCCAAAACCTTCAGATCTCTGAAGCGACTCATATTGGTGACAATGATTGGAGTTGTCACAGGGTAACCAGCCTCCTTGATAGTATCGATATCAAAGCTGAGCAAAAGCTGGCCTTTTTTGACCTTAGAGCCTTGGACAACATGAGCTGTGAAACCTTTTCCATCAAGGGCTACTGTATCCATACCGACGTGAATTAAGAGTTCTGCTCCATCATCTGTAGCTAAACCAATAGCATGGTTGGTAGGGAAGAGCAGGCGAATGACACCATCGGCAGGGGCCACTACTTCACCGACACTTGGCTCAATGGCAACTCCTTTACCTATAGCTCCGCTAGCAAAGACTGCGTCTGGAGTATCCTCAAGAGCGATTATTTCGCCAGCTAATGGGCTTGTCACGACTTGCTCAGTAGCTCCGTCAGAGACTCTTTCGTTTTCAACATTTAAAGACGGAGTAGCATCTTTTTCAGACGGACCGCCGAAAAGGTTTGGAATCTTGACCAGCTGAGTCAATCCAAAACCTAGTACAAAGTTCGCTACAATAGCGATGAGGAAGTGAATCAAGGTCATGCTGTTGCCAGCTTCAATAAAGGATGGAATTGCAAAAAGTCCCATACCTCCCATAACCTGCATTTTGACATCAAAGAAAGCTAGATATGCACCAGTCAACGCTCCAGAAATACAGGTCATGATGAATGGCAAGCGCATTGGGAGTGTGATCCCATAAATAGCTGGCTCCGTTACACCAAAGAGAGCTGAGATGAAAGCTGGAATCGAAAGCTGACGAACCTTCTCTTCCTTGGTTCGCATCATGATGTTAATAAGAGCACCTGCTTGTGCAAAACAGATAGCAATAGAGGCAACAAGAATGACACCTGGACCTTTTTGCAGTTCCAGGATTGCTAGTGGCACCAAGCCCCAGTGAAGACCAAACATGACTAGAACCTGCCAAGCAGCCCCTAGAACGATACCATATAGCACCGGACTAAAATCATAGATACCTGTAAAGAGAGCACCTACTAAATCAGATGCCCAACTCATGACCGGACCGATAACCAGAAAGGCCAGTGGCACTGTAATCAAAAGAGTAAAGAATGGTACGATAAAGACTTTGACAACATCTGGAATGATTTTTTTAAAGCCTTTTTCAATCTTGGCTCCAGCCCAAACAGCTGCAATCACTGGAAGGACCGTTGACAAATAGCTCGATGCTGGAAAGATCCTCGATGCTGGAAAGATAATTGGAAGACCGAAGAAAGTCGAAAAAATCGGAGACTCAATCGGTGTACCAGCAAAAAGTGTATAAAGCGGTTTTTCCGTCGTAAAGCTAGCTGCGATATTTGGATAAACCAGAGCAAACCCGATAGCCAAAGCAGTGAACTGATTCATCTTGAACCGTTTAGCAGCTGTAATAGCCAAAATCAAAGGAAGGAATTGGAAAAGACCATCTCCTGCTGCATTGAGAACAATATAAGCGCCATCTGTTTTGGCAACGCCTAAGGCTGCCATAATGGCCACCACACCTTTGATCATACCTGCTGCTGACAAGGTACCGAGCATCGGCTGGAAGAGGCCTGATACAAGCGCAATGAAGCGGTCAAACAGATTTCCTTCTACAGCATCGTCATCTGCATCGACACTGCCCTCTCCAGAAATACCAGCAACTCTGAGCACCGTTTCGTAGACATCAGGCACATGATTGCCAATAACGACTTGATATTGACCACCGGCCTTGACAACCGTTACAACCCCATCTCTCTTCATCAGATAGTCTGTGTCCGCCTTTGATTCATCCTTTAAGGAAAAACGCAAGCGTGTCACGCAGTGTACTAGTTTGGTGATATTGTCTTTGCCCCCAACGTGGGCAACAATGTCCTTAGCTAATTCTGTGTAGTCTTTAGCCATTTGGGATCCTCCTGTTCTATTTTGATCACGCTAGACCTGTTCAAACTCCTGAAAAAAAGAAGAAACCTAGACGAATACCAAATGAGAAGATAGAACAGAGTTCTAACTCATTATTTGTATTCATCTAGGTTTTGCCTGCGTGATCAGTAACAATCCTTGTATCTAGTATAGCATATGATTTTAAAATTGCAAGCGTTTTCTAAAAATTTTTTAATGTTTTTAGAAAGTATCTTAAAAGAAAAGAGACTGAAAGCAAATGCAGCCTCTATTTTCTTCTCAAAATCAATCTTCTATATTGACATTCACTGTCAAAACCTGGCCATCTCGAACGACCTGCTTGCCAGCAATGTAGACATCCTGGACATCGCTACCTTTAACCGCATACACGAGGTGTGACAGCATATTTTCCAAAGGATAAAGGTGAATCCGCCCCTTTGGTTGAATAGCAATGAAATCGGCTTGTTTCCCCACTTCTAGACTACCAATTTTGTCCTCCAAGCCCAGCGCTTTAGCACCCTCAATCGTCAGTGCTTTCAAGGCTTGATCAATCGTAAACTGACTTGCATCACCTACCCGCATCTTTTGAAGTAGAGCAGCAGTCCGACCTTCTTCAAACATATCCAGATTATTGTTAGAAGCGACAGAGTCTGTTGCCAAGCCAACGGTCACACCAGCAGCTAGTAAGTTGGTCACCGGAGCCACACCAGAAGCCAACTTAAGATTACTGATAGGATTGTGGGCGATGCTGACTGGTGAATTCGCTAAATCTGCAATCTCTGACGAATTCAGCTCAACCCCATGGGCAAAAATTGCTGGTTGTTCCAAGTAGCCCAAACCTTTCAAGAAAGCCAGAGGCCGTTTACCGTAGCGTTCTAGGATAATTTTGTTTTCATTTTGGGTCTCTGCTACATGGATATGAAGCTTCAAATCCAACTCACGCGCTAAATCTACACTGCCTTTTAGCAGATCTTTATCACAAGCATAGGGGGAATGAGGGGCCACCATGACCTGAAAATTTTTGTCATCATAGGAGAGAATCTCCTCGATAATAGCCCGCGTACGAATCAGGGTCTCTTCTGCTGTTTCCGCTGGCGAAGTAAAGAGGGTTGGAGAGAAGTAACAGCGCATCCCCGACTGACGGACGGCTTGATAAACTTGCTTAATATCTACCCCATGAGGATTATACATATCATTAAATGTGGTTGTCCCTGATAGCAACATCTCCGCCAGAGCAAATTGAACTGCTTTAGTAGTCACTTCTGCTGTAAACAGGCTCTCTGCTGGCCAGATGTAATCCTCCAACCATTCATGCAGATTGCTGTCATCACGAATCCCACGTAGTAAAGTCATGGCCGAGTGAGTATGGCAGTTGACCAAGCCTGGCATGATCCAAACTCCTTCATAGTCTACCGTTTCACTACATTTCTCTAACCATGCTTGGTCATAGGGGCCGCAGTAGGCAACGCGGTCGTCCTCCACCACAAGCAGGCCTTCCCGATAAACATGAAATTCGCTATCACAGGTCACCAGATTGACATTTATATAGGCTTTCATCCGATATATCCTCACTTTCTAAATACTTGCACTCAGGAGATTTTAGCTATTATAACAAGCCTTATAAAATAGTTCAAGAGATTCTGATAGTTTATTCGAAATTAAGATAATCAGGGTCCGGTGTAATATATAATAATTGACCTTTATAAAATACGAGGAAGACCTCATTCTTCTTGTAACTATATAAGACGTAGCTGTTAGCAGATTCATCTCCCCCAGCCAGTCCAACTCCGACTGCAACATCTGCTACTGCAGCACCAAAGGCGCTCAGTTGCTCTTTTGTAAGATGCTGATCTAAATATAATGATTTTAAGTTTTTAATTTCTTGGTTTCTAAAGTTTCCAGTGAGGTATTTTGGATCCCTTATCACTGCCTCAGGTTCCCCCAGTGCTTCTTTGACTGTTTCCTCAGTATAGCCTTCATAACTAGGCACTTGAGCTTTAATTTGCCCGTCAGAAGAGTTATAAGATACACTTCCATGTCCTTTTGCATAGATTTTATCTTTTGGAGTTGACTGGCCTCCTTCGTCCGAAACTTCCCTTTTTTCTGAGAATCCAGAATTATCCTTCTCTCCACTTTCCTTACTTGACGACTGGGTCTCTTTACTAGTTTTCTCTTCTTTACTAGTTGACTTAGTCTTTTCTTCTGATTTTGAGCTTGAACTTTCTTCAGTTGGTTTATTCGAATTAGCCTGCCCTTTACCATTAGATTTACAAGCAGTTAGAGTGACAATCATTAAAATAGTAAGTAAAATCGCCGAAAATCTTTTTAATTTCATCTTTCACTCCTCATTTTTATTATGATCATTATCCCTTATCTAAAAACTTTTGTCAACGCTCAGAAAAAAGGCCTAACGGCCTTTTATTTCATGTGTTGAAGCAGATAAGCATAACCTTCTGCTTCCATTTTTTCTTTTGGAATAAATCGCAGAGCTGCGGAGTTGATGCAGTAGCGAAGACCGCCTGCTGCTTCTGGACCGTCTGTGAAGACATGGCCCAGATGGGCGTTTCCAGAACGGCTGCGCACTTCGATACGCTCCATACCATGACTCTTGTCTTCATAGTATTTTAGAACATCTCTGGCAATCGGCCGGCTAAAGCTAGGCCAGCCGCAACCAGACTCAAACTTGTCACCAGCAAAAAAGAGGGGCTCACCAGTCGTCACATCTACATAAATTCCTTCTTCAAAAGTGGCATTGTAGGCATTGTGGAAAGGACGCTCTGTCGCACTGAGCTGGGTCACCTGGTATTGCTCTTGCGTCAACTGTTCTTTCAGTTCCGCATCTGTAGGTTTCTCATATTGGCCAGGATCGACCAAGGGCTGATAGGCATCATTGACATTGATATGGCAGTAGCCACCGGGATTTTTCTTGAGATAATCCTGATGGTAGTCTTCAGCTAATACATAGTGGCGCAAAGGTTCCAGCTCAACAGCTATCTTTTGTCCCAGCTGTTTTTCCTGCTCAGCAAAGACCTGTTCAATGACCGCCTTATCAGCTTGATTGGTATAGTAAACACCTGTCCGATACTGGCGTCCTACATCATTTCCCTGCTTATTGACCGACAGAGGATCAATAACTCGGAAATAATAGAGCAGGATTTCCCGCAGACTAATCCTCTTTTCATCATAGATTAGATGAACCGTCTCTGCATGGTCCGTTTGATGAATCAGCTGGTAGTTGGTTGATTCCACCTGTCCATTGGCGTATCCCACTGTCGTTTCCTCCACACCCTCAATGCGGGAGAAGTACTCTTCCAAGCCCCAGAAGCACCCGCCTGCTAGATAAATTTCAGCCATAAAAACACCTCATTTCTTTGCGTCTATTTTCTCATAAAAGGAGTCGAAATTATAGCAATTTGATTAGAACTTTCTTCAAAATAATATGAAAAAACTGGGTCTTAATGACTATCAACCCAGCCTTATTCTTCATTTCAAATCACAACAACGCTTGTATAGAAGATTACCCCTCAATATACTTCAATTTTCCTCGAAAATCTTCCAGACTTTCATAGCCTTTTTCTTCCATAATAGTCTTGAGTTCTGCGGTGATGCGCTCGAAGGCTGCCACTCCTTCTTTATGAAGGGTTGTTCCGACCTGCACCATACTGGCTCCACAGAGGATATGCTCAAAAGCATCCCGCCCTGTCAAGACACCACCAGTTCCGATGATTTGGATTTCTGGTTTCAGGCGTTGGTAAAAGGCATGGACATTGGCCAGAGCAGTCGGCTTGATGTACTGACCACCGATACCTCCAAAGCCATTTTTCGGACGAATAACCACTGACTCATCTTCTATATAAAGACCGTTTCCGATAGAGTTTACACAATTGACAAACTTGAGCGGATATTTGTTAAAAATCGCAGCAGCCTGATCAAAATGCACGATATCAAAATAAGGAGGCAGCTTAATGCCCAGTGGCTTTTTGAAATAAGCAAAAACTTCTGACAAAATCTTTTCCGTCGTTTCAAAGTCATAAGCAATCTGTGGCTTGCCAGGGACATTGGGGCAGGAGAGATTGAGCTCAGTAATCCCTTTAAAATCACTTGCCTGAACTTTCTTAAGAATGGTATGGGTTTCTTCTGGCGACATACCGACCAAAGAGAGGAAGAAAGTGCGATTTGCTTCACTTTCCTGAAGTTCCAGCAGGTAGTCAAGATAGTAGTCTAAACCATTATTTGGCAGGCCCATGGAGTTGATAGACCCCAGCGGAACATCCTGATAGCGCGGTTCTGGGTTTCCCTGACGAAATTCTAACGTTGCCGTCTTGGTCACAAAGGTTCCTGCAGCAGAATCTTTGACTTCTGCCAGTTCCTCTTTTGTCATACAGGCAACCCCAGCTGCATTCATCAGGCAATTATCAAATGCAAAACCAGCAATCTGTGTCGATGTCGAAACCATAGTAAAATACTCCTTTTCCCTATGAAGGCTAATGCCTCTATCTCTTTTTCCTCATTATATCACCAAACTCCACTTTTTCGCTTTTTAAACTGGAATTTTCCAATAAACGTTCGGGAATCTATCCGAAAGATAGTTTTGCAAATTTTCAGAAAATTCAACTTTTTTCTTTACACCCCAAAAAAATTCTGCTATAATGACTCATGTAATAAAATATAACAACAAAAAGGAGAACGATATGACATCTGCTAAAGAATATATCCAAAGCGTGTTTGCAACTGTGAAAGCTCGTAACGGGCATGAGGCTGAATTTCTCCAGGCTGTTGAAGAATTCTTCAGCACTTTAGAGCCTGTATTTGAAAAACATCCTGAGTATATCGAAGAAAACATCTTGGCACGTATCACTGAGCCTGAGCGCGTCATTTCTTTCCGTGTTCCTTGGGTTGACCGTGAAGGCAAAGTACAAGTTAACCGTGGTTACCGTGTTCAATTTAACTCAGCTGTTGGACCATATAAAGGCGGACTTCGTTTCCACCCAACTGTAAACCAAGGGATTTTGAAATTCCTCGGATTTGAACAAATCTTTAAAAACGTCTTGACTGGCCTGCCAATCGGCGGTGGTAAAGGCGGATCTGACTTTGATCCAAAAGGTAAGACTGATGCTGAAGTGATGCGCTTCTGCCAAAGCTTTATGACAGAATTACAAAAACACATCGGTCCATCTCTTGACGTTCCAGCTGGTGATATCGGTGTCGGCGGACGTGAAATCGGCTACCTCTATGGCCAATACAAACGCCTTAACCAATTCGACGCTGGTGTTTTAACTGGTAAACCTCTTGGATTTGGAGGTAGCTTAATCCGTCCAGAAGCAACTGGTTATGGTTTGGTTTACTATACTGAAGAAATGCTCAAAGCTAACGGTAACAGCTTTGCTGGTAAGAAAGTGGTTATTTCAGGTTCTGGTAACGTAGCTCAATACGCTCTTCAAAAAGCTACTGAACTTGGTGCTACTGTTATCTCTGTATCTGACTCAAACGGCTATGTCATCGATGAAAATGGTATCGACTTCGACCTTCTTACAGATGTTAAAGAAAAACGCCGTGCTCGTTTGACTGAGTATGCAGCTGAGAAAGCAACTGCTACATACCATGAAGGTTCTGTATGGACTTACGCTGGCAACTACGACATCGCTCTTCCATGTGCGACTCAAAACGAAATCAACGGTGAAGCAGCTAAACGTTTGGTTGCTCAAGGAGTTATCTGTGTATCAGAAGGCGCTAACATGCCTAGTGACCTTGACGCGATTAAAGTCTACAAAGAAAACGGAATCCTTTACGGACCTGCCAAAGCTGCCAACGCTGGTGGTGTAGCTGTATCTGCGCTTGAAATGAGCCAAAACAGTCTTCGTCTCTCATGGACCCGTGAAGAAGTTGATGGACGTCTCAAAGACATAATGACAAACATCTTCAACACAGCTAAAACAACTGCTGAAACATACGGTCTTGGTACTGACTACCTTGCGGGAGCAAATATCGCTGCCTTCGAAAACGTAGCCAATGCTATGATTGCGCAAGGTATTGTTTAATTAGTCGATACATCCTATCGGAGGTCAAATCATGAACTTACGGCCAATGGAAATGAGAGACAATCCAGCTGTAGCGCAGCTCATTCGAGCTAGCTTAGAGGAATTTGGGCTTGACAAACCTGGAACTGTCTACTTTGATTCTCATCTAGATCATTTGGCCGACTATTATCAACATCAAGAGAGGGCAGCTTACTTTGTTCTAGAAAATGAAGGGCAGCTGGTTGGCTGTGGTGGCTTTGCACCTGTGTCCGATAAGATTGCTGAATTACAAAAACTGTATGTCACTAAAAATAGTCGTGGCAAAGGTTATTCCAGTCGACTGATAAAGCGGATATTCCAGGAAGCTTGCCTAGCAGGTTATGAACAGCTTTATCTAGAAACCTCTACTGAGCTGGCTACGGCTGTGGCCATCTATCAACACTATGGTTTTACAGCACTACAACAACCACTTTCTAACGCCGTCGGCCACCCAGCTATGAATATCTGGATGATAAAATCCCTCTTATCAGATGAATAAATGTCAGTATACTCTGGCCGTCTCAAGGACATCATGACCAAGATCCTCAACGCAGCTAAAACTTACAGACTTAGCAAAGACTACCTTGCAGGAGAAAATATCGCTGCCTTCGAAGAAAATGTAGCCAACGCTATGATTACCCAAGGTATTGTTTAAGATTCTTTGCTCAATCCTCAATCACAACGATTGGGGATTTTTATGTTGGCTTCAAAAAAGCTTACTATTTAAAATAGTAAGCTTAAAAATCTAGATTTACTTTACTTCTACTAAGGCAGAAGACAGGCAGTCAACAATTTCGTTTACTGCTTCATCTATGTTCACATCTTCCTTATCATTTAGCATCATTGGAAGAGCATAAGAAAGACTCAAAGCTAAAATATAACGAACTATTCTTTCATTTGACCAATCTCGGATAACACCATTTTTTTTAAACTGATTCAGAACTGGACTAATTGGCTTAATGATAGAGTGAACAATAACATTCCCTAACTGGCTAGAAATAGTTTTATCAATAAAAGAACGACTCAAGAGAATTTTAACTTGCATCTGATTCTCCTGAATGAAAACCAGTCTATCTCGAACAATGCTTCTCAAAAACACTGGAAAACTCTCTTGGTTTGCTGTAAATTTCTTCTCAGAAAAATCAGCAATCACATCTGGAATAACTTGGTCTAGAAAAATCGATAAAATTGCTTCTAAAATACCTTCCTTAGTTTTAAAATAACTAAAAACGGTCCCTTCTGAAACTCCAGCCTCCTTAGCAATAAGGCTGGCTGTTGTATTCTCAAAGCCAATTTCTGAAAATAACTTTAGACTTGATAATAACACTTGACGTTGTTTTAAACTCAAGTTGCTATTTTCTAATGTCTGAGCATACTTTTGTTCTAAACTTTCCATTGCTAGCACCTCTCTGCTACTCTCTTACTTTTACAACTTTCTTACCTCGAGTGTGTCCCGACTTCAGACTACGATATGCCTCTCTAACAGACTTTAGAGAAAAATCATAAACCTGATCAATATTCAGCCGAACCTTCCCATCTGAGACCATTTCCGCCAGAGTGTTCAAATCATCATATGTGGAATGTCTCGGGCCCGTGAACTGAGCTCCTTTTATCATAACATATGGTGAAGGTACTAGAGTTCCGATCTCACTCCCCTTCAAACCTAGACTAAAAGCCAACTTAACGTAATCACTTCCATAGCAATCTAAGAATTTAGTAACCGGCCTTGGACTTTCTGATAGAAGAGCATTCTGGATGTTCTCTTCGTAAGCTACTGGTATAGCACCTAAGGACTTCAGATATTCTGAATTTTTCTTACTTGCAATTCCGATAACTGTTGCACCCTTAGCAACTGCGTACTGTACTGCAATACTTCCAATACCACCTGCTGCAGCTGAAATAACTACAACATCTTTAGAGCTTAACTCAATTTTTCTAAAAGCACCTCCCACTGTTAAAGAGGCTACCCCCATAGTAGCAGCATGATTCATATCAATCATATCTGGTTTCAATACAATTTCCGATTCATTGACACAAATTTCTGTGGCCAAAGCTCCCCTCTTGGTGCCTAATCCAGGGTCACTGATCATTGTTCCAAAAACCTTATCACCTACCGCAAACCGACTTACTCCTTCACCAACTTCTGTGATAACTCCAGCAAAATCCCGACCAACACCTCTTGGAAAAAGAGATGATTTTGACTCAAACCAACGACTTGGCTGCTTTAGTTTTGTCATAAAAGATAGAAATCGGAGTGGCTTTGCCCCCTCATAAGTCTTATAATCAATAGGATTTAACCCAACTGCATAAACTTCTACCCTAACTTGATTCTCTTTCAAAGAATCAGATTTAATGTTCACTAAATCTAACACTTCTTCATCACCGAAACGACTATATTGTATTGCTTGAACAACCATTGTATGAACTCCTTTACTCATCTACAAAATTGAGTGAGTGCTCAATCATTTTTCTCGATTATACACTTATTCTTCATAGATTTCAACTATACTGTTTCCACAGCTTCTAACAAAAGCTGCTCATGATAAAAATGGATCTAATTTCAGTATATTGGTAAAATAAAAAAATACTGCTGGTTCAATAGTTCTATATTCCCTCATGAAAGATTATCAAACTAAAATTCAAAGAAATCCGACTGCTTATAAAAGCAGTCGGACTTTTATATATCTAATTTTTCAAAAAATTTGCCTGCAGACTGCTTTTCTTTTAGCTTCTCCAGCAGTTCGTTCTCCAGGAAAGAACTTAGTTCGTCAAAATCTTGGCAAACCTCAAAAACCGTCTCTCTACCCATCTGACCATAAGCTAATTCGTAATAGTCCTTATGATGATGCCAGTTCTGGTCATAGTTGACATCTGTACGTTGATAGTAAACAATGTTTTGCTTCGGAGTCAGGTAAAGCTTCTGTGTTAGAATGCTTTTCTGATCTTTGGACAGCTTGCTACGACTGAAAATCTTAACACCTTGAAAAATCTTGCGCTCATGGATACCCTGATTTTTGACTTTTAATTCAACTCTTTTATAGTGCATATAGTCACCTCCAAAAATTACCTACATTATATCAAACTCTGGCAGATTTGCAAGCAAAAGTGTCATTTCCAAAAGTCCTTAGTCGCCTCTATAATCTCTTCTGTAGGCGTCACTGTTGCTTCAATAATAGTCTTGCCTGTCTTTTTCAGATAGGATTGTATCAGATGATAACCATAAGCATAGCCTGCAGCATAGGGCATTCCAACCGGTATTTGACCTTGAATCTCAGCAATTTCATCACCGTAGAGATAAGGAGCCATTTCTGCCATCCCAGTTAGCTGAAGCTGACTGGAGATGATGGGCTTAATCTCTTCTAACTGCTCTGGACTGGTTGAAGTAACCCAAGGCCCAATGAGATCCTTACCATAGAGCTCAGCCGCAAAAGACTCTGCCAATCCTTCACTGACTACCCAGTCTGCTAATGTCGTCTGCTGATTCCATTTGACAAATTGGAAACGGACATTGTGATTACACTCATGGGCCAACGCAGCCTGCACACGTGGTAAAGTATAGTCATTTGGTAGCAGACTAAGCATGAGGTAGCCTGGAATTCCGCCATCTCCGCTATAACCCTTATTGAGCTGTAGCATAGGTTTTTCTGGATTGCCCAATAAAATAGTAAAATGGTAATCCTCAACCTCTAAGTCATAGCCAGCCTGCTCAAAAAGACCAATACTCCTCTTGATGGTATCTTGACAATTTTGCCAGAGTTGATTAGAGCTCAGAGCGTCGATAGCTGGTCTATCCTTTTCTGATAGAGTTCCGGGCAACAGATTCATAAAGCCAAGTAGAAACAGAGCATCAAATCCTCCGGGATACTTTGCTTTTAAAGGAATGTGTTGAGTTTGGTATTTCTTTGCAAAAGGTGCTAATATTTTCGCTCGAAAGCAACCTTCTCTCTTTTCTAAAGGAAGCTCGAGCATCTCTTGATAAACTTTATCTGAACGAATCATATTGATTTGCATAATAATCTCCTTTCTTATCTATTATTAGTATACTCCCTCCCCTAAGGTCAGGGTCAAGAAAAAGATTTAAAACTTATCTAAAATCTTCTTACCGTTCATGAAATCAGCTACTTCCAATTGCAGATTTTAGGGAATATAGGGAATGACCAGCTAGGACCAGCATTGCTTTCACTAGCTTTCTATTGTATAATGGAGAAATACTCTGTGGCACATTCAGATAATACGAATCTAATGAGTATGATTTTTTCTGCTTTCTAAGCACTTTAAAAGCCATTGAACTAATATATCTATCAACGAGAGAGCTCTGCTTTCTTACACCCAAGCTTCAGCAATTTCTTTAACTGTTGGAGCAGACTTTCTATCGTAACGAAAGGAATAGCCATGCTTCATCGAATAATTCTTACTTGGAAAAAAACAAATCTTATTAAACGAATTTCACTGGGTATCCTATGCGGGGCTTTATTAGCTGTCCTCTTTCCCCAAGCTTCAGCAATTGGTCTGTTGGGTGAAATTTTCGTTGGCGGTCTAAAAGCAATTGCCCCTCTCTTGGTTTTTGCTCTTGTAGCCAATGCTCTTTCTCAGCAGAAGAAGGGAGAGAAGAGCAATATGAAAACAGTGATTATGCTCTATCTGTTGGGAACATTTGCGGCTGCCCTTGTTTCAGTCCTTGTTGGCTTTGTCTTTCCGCTTGAAATTGATTTGGCAGACGCTAAACAGTCCCTCTCACCTCCTGACGGCATCGGACAAGTTCTAAGCAACCTCTTGCTAAAGCTGGTTGACAATCCTCTCAATGCTCTTATTTCAGCTAATTATATCGGCGTTCTCTCTTGGGCTGTAGTTTTTGGGATTGCCATGCGCGAAGCGAGTCATCACAGCAAGGATCTGCTTCGAACCTCAGCTGAAGTTACTTCTAAAATCGTCGAATGGATCATCAACCTCGCTCCTTTCGGGATTTTAGGGCTGGTTTACACTACCATTTCTGGCAAGGGATTTCAGGCTCTACAAAGTTATGGTTTATTGCTCTTAGTCCTAATTGCCACTATGCTGATGGTCGCCCTGATCATCAATCCTCTGATCGTCTTTGCCATGCTTCGAAAAAACCCCTATCCTCTTGTTTGGCGTTGCCTCAGAGTCAGCGGGGTCACAGCATTCTTTACACGTAGTTCTGCAGCTAATATTCCTGTTAACATGAAACTTTGTCGAGACTTAAATCTAAACCCTGAAACTTATTCTGTCTCGATCCCTCTGGGAGCCACCATCAATATGGCTGGTGCTGCGATCACTATCAATACTTTGACCCTTGCTGCTGTTCACACTTTGGGAATTCAAGTAGACTTTGCGACTGCTTTTGTCTTGAGCATCGTTGCGGCTGTCTCTGCCTGCGGTGCATCTGGAGTTGCAGGTGGCTCTCTTCTACTAATTCCTGTTGCTTGTAGCCTCTTTGGCATTTCTAATGATTTAGCTATGCAAGTCGTTAGTGTTGGCTTCGTGATTGGGGTCATTCAAGATTCTTGCGAAACAGCCTTGAACTCCTCTACAGACGTCCTTTTTACTGCTGTTGCAGAAATGAGCAGCTGGCCAAAAGAAAAACTCTAATAAAAAATCCCCAAGCTCATCCTATCAATAGGAAAGTTTGGTTTTTTTTATTTATCTTTAGTTCATTCATTAAAATGATCGCTATTTTTTTGATTTGGGCTTCATCCACTTATCTTCACCATAAGTTACGGTATAGGAATGCTCATCCCCCTTCTCACCATCAAACACCAAGTCGAAGCTAATCGTCTTCCCAGGAATTAAATCCATCCCTACCTGAGCATGGTCAAAGGTAGAACCATCTAAAATATAAAGATTTCCTTTTTCATCATATAAGTCGAAATTATAGGGATTTAATAATATCCTCCGATTGGAAGTATTCTTAACCTTTATAGACACAACAACAGCAACTCCAGCAGCATCGTCACTCATCTTTTTATTAGTATCCATCTTTGCTGACTGAACAGTGATTTTAGTTCCATTTTGAAAAAAGACAGCATCGCCAAAATAATGATTAGGATGCTCATTTTTATAATCGTAAGCCCGATATGAACTATCTATCCTGCCATTTATCTTCAAACTATCCTCTGAAAGGCTGAAATTAATGAGCAGTAAAGCAACTGTTACCAAAGATAGAATAATGACCAAGCCAGTACTGATGACACTGGTCCAAAATAATGGCTGTTTATGTAAAGGCTTCTTAATTTGATAGAGATTCCCATCAGCATCAATCATTTCGTGTGGGGGATCATGTTTCATATTTTCTCCTCTATACTAAAGGACTAGCTTTAGAATATTAATTTGGCAAATCAATGCCTTCCTTTAGTAAAGCTTCATGATAAAGTCTGTAAAAGGAATGGTAAATTTTAGTTTGAGTCCCACTTTGAACCATCATGCTAACACGAAAAACAAACTGGCTATTTTCCTCTAACTGAGGTCCCAAAATATCTGGCTCTTGTAAAATTTCAGGATAATCTTTAAGGGATGCTTGGTTGACTTTCTCAATCACACGAGCAATATTATCTAAATCTGTTTGTGCATTAATCGGAATATCAATCAAAACCCGCATATCTCCGCGCGAAAGATTGCTGACGACCATAATATTGCGATTAGGAATATAGTGAAGCGAGCCATCTGCATCCCGAATTTGAGTTGTTCGAATCCCGACACTAACGACTGTTCCCGCTATATTAATAGGACCATTGGTCAAGCGAACACTGTCGCCTACATCTAGCTGACGCTCCAAAAGAATAAAGAAGCCATTGACCAGATCCGATAGAAAGCCTTGCGCCCCCATTCCGATAGCTACTCCGGCAATCCCTGCACCAGCTAACAGACTAGAAACTGGCAAACCTAAAATGGATAAAATCCAATAGATCAAAAGAAAATAAAGGGCATAATTGAGAACATTCTCTATCAAGCGACTAATGGTTTTCTGTCTGGCGATGTCAGTACTAGAAAACTTTAAGGATGGGGAGATAATTCTTCTAACAAAGACATGAAGAAGCTTCTTGGCAATATAAAATAAGATAAATAAAAAGAGCAGAGAAATCAACTTGGAAACAGCATCATCTACAATAGCCGTCCAATCAAACTGCTTAAAATAACGAGAAAAAATATTGCTTGAAAAAAACATTGCTTACCTCATACAATCCCATTTATTCCAGTACCAGAAGGAATATAATCTATTATAACACAAAGCCCATACTTGAAAAAGGCTGGGACCCTAAGAAAACTCAACAAAAAGCTGGGACAGTCTTTTGACTTGTCCCAACTTTCTTTATTTCTTCTCTCGACGTGCAGCCATAGGCAGAAGCAAGCCTAGACCTAAGAGGGCTATTGGAGTGATAATATTCGTGATGAGGGTGAACCACCACTCAGTTGGATAAGTTGCCATCTTGACTTGTGGAGCCATACCTAGAATACAAGCAAAGGCAGTGAAAGCAAATCCCCAAGCTCCCATTAGAAAACCTAGTCTACGATTTTTCATAAATTTGTATTCAACATTTTTAAATTTATCCCATTTACGATACAAGAACATATAGGCTACAAATACCCAAAGGAAACACATGGGAGAAACGATAGCATTGAGATTGGTCATCCATACGACTAAACCATCGATTTCCTTCAATCCAAAAAGTGGCAGTACAATGATAATTGCTACTAGTACCCCTGTTAAAAGATAGCCGTTAATCAGCATTCCTGACTTGGTACGCTTACGCAACCAGCTTGGAATAAAATCTTTATCTGCGCTACCCAAAAAGATTTGTAGAGGCGCATCGATACAAATGGCTAGTGTAGACGCTTGTCCTATTGCTTGGGTAAGAGCATAGATAGTAACTAAGAAATTGCCTATTCCCCAATGCTTTCCTAAAACAGCAAAAGCTTGGTAGGCGCCATTCCTCATCAAATCGTCTGGGATATGGTTGCTATCAAAAATCATGGCCATGGCAAGAGAGCCTAAAATAGCACAGGCTCCTATCATGACAACCATAGCTATCATACCTTTCGGAAAGCCCTTTGCGGGATTTTTCACTTTATTAACATAAGGAGAGATAGCTTCTGCTCCTCCTACTGAGAAGACTAAGAGTGCAATTGTTGTAAAATAGGAGAAGTCAAATTTTGGAATATAAGTCGATAACTGGTCCATATGTTGAGTGGCCAATTGTAGATCTGGCTTAATCAATGGCACACCAACAGCCATTAGAATAAAGAGAACCGACATGATCAGCATAGCTCCACCGGCTAATGTTCCCAAAAATTTCAAGGCTTTCAAACCCTTGGTCGAAATATACAAAAGGAGTAGGAAAGTTAGTAAAGAAAGGCAGACAATCATGGGCATGGATAGACTTTCCAAAATCCTTCCATTTCCTTGAAAGGCCCATCCTAAAGCAATTAAGATTGTTTGAGGTTTTTGAGCCAAATATGGTATCTGCACAACCCAGTAGGTCCAAGCCGCAAAAAAAGCTAGCTGTTTGGTAGAGGTAAACTTAATCCAGTCACTAACCCCGCCTTCACTATCCTTAAATGTTGAACCTAACTGCCCAACCATTAATGTGTAAGGAATAAAATAGATAATCAGCAACAGAATCCATGAAGTGATCACGACAATTCCCTGCTGAGCAAAATTATTCACGACATTGCCTAAGCCCCAAACAATATTAAAGGCTATCAAGGCTATCATGAGCCAACTTAACTGCTTAGAATCTTTTTCTTCCATACGATTTCCTCCTTCCAATCGTTAAAAGCTCTTTTTGTCTCTCAAATAGAGGCAGCAGTTGGATAACTTGTTAATATATTTCACTGTTATTATAACACTTTAAAAAATAAAATAAAGCGCTTCCATATTTCGTTTCTGTTTCATTTTTTCCATTAAAGAAGAGCATAAAAAGAACAATAAATCATCTGTACCTCTTGCTGATCCCTTCTCAACATTTAGAAAAAATAAAAAAAATTCCCTAGCTAACTTGGGAATTCTTATTTTTCCAAACAATTTTTTAAAATAAAAATCGATTGAGGAACATCTGAGAAAACTTGGCTTAAAAATCCCAAATGTTGCTGATCTTTGCTATCTAAAGCTACAGTGTGCTTAACATTTACAGTGCCATCATTGTTCTCAATAATCTGATGACCAAAAAGGATATCTCCAAACGGGGTCGCTGTTTTATCCCAAAATTCCTCAAAGGGCTTGACAAGTGTCAGCTGATATTCCATTGGGGGCATTCCTTCGAGTTCCATCGTCCCACAAGAACCTGTCTTAAATCCACCATTTAATGTAATATTTTTTAAATCTTCTTCCCAGTCATACCACTTTTCAATATTTTCATAGTAGCTCCATACATCTTCTTTTGATGCTTTTATGGTTAAACTAAAACTAAATTCCATTACAAAATCTCCTTTATAATATGTATACTTATTATAGGTGTATTTATAAAATTTGTCAAATGGTTTTCCACTCTAGCATTAGTATTTCTTCTAAATGAGCTACCTGCTTTGGCTCTTCTTTTCATACTGATAAAATGGAATCAGAACGATGTCTTGGTCGTATGGCTTGATTTTCGCTCTCTTATTTAGCCATTTAGGCAATAGTGCGATTCCTTTCCCGTTTTCAACTAAGCTGATAATGTTCTCAAAAGAATCAATTTCTACAACTGATTTTAAATGAGCAAACTTCATTAAGCTTTGTTTTCTAAAAGGACAATTTTCATCTTTATTGACGAATATAGGCATTTCCTCACTAGTCCTTATGATACTCGAACAAACATAAACTGACTCGATATGTCCAATAGTCTCATCATAATGTTTCAAATTTTCAATTTTTTGAAAGCAAAAAATTTTATCAAATTCTTCCTGATGAGCAATGATTGGTATATCCGAAGTTTTTTGGATATTAATCTCACTTTTATCCAAATCAATTGTTTGTGAATTATTAATATCGTGATTGAATAACAATTCTGAAATTAAGATGGATATTTTTGAGGTTTCACATTTCTTTTTTAATTTCTCTAAATTGTTAGAAGTTTCCTTACAAAATTGATAAAATAAGTCTCCACTTTCTGTCGGAATTAAACCATTATATTTTCTGTAAAATAATTTCGTATCTAATTCAGTTTCAAGCACCTTCAATCTAGCGCTGAGATTAGATTGCGCATATTGTAAGATCTTTGAACTTTTGTTTATTGACCTTGTCTCATAGATTGTCACAAAAATGCTCATATCATTAAAATTCATTTAAAACACCCTATCACTTTTTGTGATAATTATATCATTTTTAAGTATTATTCAACATGATATAAATCATTTATACTGTCAATAGTTCATTAGAAAAGGGGTACTGCTATGCAAGCAATGCAATATACTATAAAATTACCATCAGATTATGATATGGATATCATTAGACAACGTGTCCGAAATACAGGTCATTTAATGGATGGATTCGACGATTTGTTTTTCAAAGTTTATTTAATCTCTGAAAAGTCTGAAGGCCAATTATTTAATAGTTACTGTCCGCTATATATTTGGAAAAATACCAACGGAATGACAAAATTCATATTTGATGGTTACTTTGATCATATTTTAAATTCGTTTGGCTGGCAAAATATTGAAATCGGAGTGACTTCATCAGTCGAAATATCTGATCATTTTGACTCAAGTAAATATGCTACATTAGAAGTCATTGATATAGAAGTATCTGAAAGTTTAAAATCCTTTACCATTTACGAGCAAATGCAAACCAACGAAAGCGGCAAAGTTGTTATTTTTAATCCTGATAAATGGAAAAAATGTATCTTTACTTTTTATACCAATAAACCCGACACACAACTACCAACATTTGAAATTTTACACATTTCACAATAAGCACCTATGATAAGTAATAGGGAAACGCCTGAGCAAACACTTCTTCAATGCTATTTTGCACAACTTGCTCTTCTGTATAACCTTTACTGTCATCGGCTAAATGAAAAAATCGTTACGACATGTAACGATTTTTTTAGCTATGATATTAACTCAATTCCGCGATAATAGCCTTGAGCTGGTCTTTGGTGTGAACACCTGCGACTTGCTTAACGACTTGACCATCTTTCTTGAAGAGAAGGGTCGGAATGGACATAATGCCAAATTCACGGGCAGTATTTGGATTTTCATCCACATCCATTTTAAGGATTTTCAATTCGTCCTCATGGACTTCTCCTGCCAACTGCTCTAGAATAGGCGCCTGCATACGGCATGGACCACACCAAGTTGCCCAAAAGTCAATCAGAACCAATCCGTCTTTTGTTTCTTCTGCGAATGTTGCATCTGTAACTGCTGCTACCATAAATTTTCTCCTTTAATAGCTTACTTTTGTTAACATTTTACACCAAAAACAAGAGAAAGAAAAATATTTGCTACGGATAAGAACTCAGTCACTCAATGAGAAGTGGTTGACCATGAGATTGCTGGCATCCAAGAGGACTTTCTCCAAGAGCTGGTCTGTAGCTTCTTGCACCTTGTCGCTCATAGCTTGATTTTCAGCTTCAAAGTCAACATCCTCGCCCTTGGCCAGAGCACAATCTACTCGACCGATCATTTCATGGCCCCAAGCCATGGTCTTTTCCTGATAATCATCCAAATCTCCGACATGACTGCTAAAATGAGCATCAGCCAGCCCTGCAATCAAGCGATTAGCCCAGTAGAAGGAATCCGTCGAAACCTTGTCTGTTGTATTGGCAAAGTAGTCTGGTGTAGTTGAGATCTGAGTAAAGAAAGGAACAGCTGTATTGTAAGGCATGGAACCGTAGGATAGCCACTGGATCCCAGTCGTTTCCTGCGGTTGATTAGGACGAAGTTGTAAGATAGCTGTCTGACTGGTCCGATTGATCCCGATAGTCCGAAAGGCCCGTCTGCTGTGGTGGTCCCCTTCTGCTCCATAAGGATCATAAGGCGAATCCTGATAGTGACTGCTCAGGACATACTTGACATCTTCGATCGTGATCTTGCGGTATGGCTTGCGGCACCATGGAATGAAGAAACTCCTTGGTTCTTGCTCTACTTCTGGATTGAGAAAACGCTGGATGTCCCAAGCTCGCGGTGTATTGTAATGGCGGTCCTTGTCCTTCTGGCTACCAAAAGCATAGCGCGGATTGAAACCCTCATCTGAGTAATTCAGATTGAGATGATTTTCCTCGATAAAGTTTTTAAGATTTGGATGACAGAGGAAGTGCTCTGGATTGTCAAATTCAAAATAATCACTGCCCAGCTGATTTGGATTGGTCACATAGGCATCATCTGGCACGCGCCGCGCCATCCAATGGTGACCGCCAATGGTTTCCAGCCACCAGATTTCGTTGACATCTGAGATTGCAATTCCATTGGACTCATAAGTGCCGTATTCCTCTAAGATTTTCCCTAAGCGTAGAACCCCTTCACGAGCCGTTTTGATATAAGGAAGAACCAGCGTAAGGATATCTTCCTCGCTGATACCTGACTCTACCAAAGGATCAGCCCCCAGCACGCGGCTGTTGGTCGTAATTGTTTCCGTCGCGCTGACAGCAACATTGTAGCTGTTAATTCCAGCTGCTCCCCAAATCCCATCTTTGGGAACTGCGTCTGGCACTGCCGTATAGCGGACTGGATTGTCCGGCAAATCCATCTCAAAAGATGTCAAAACTGACTGATAATGACGGGGCTGGTCTTGTGGCTCCACTACGACAAATTTCTTGGGCGTAAAGCCCCCATTTTGTGAATCCTCTGTACGAGCCACAATGGTTGAACCGTCGTAACTGGCCTTCTTGCCTACCAAAATAGTCGTGCAGGAATCTGATGCATGCTTTATTCTCATTATTTTCCCTCCGGTACTCTTTATGCTACTTACATTATAGCAAAAAGCAGGCCCTCATAAAAGAACCTGCTGTTATCTCTACGCTGAAACTTCCAATGCCCTATTCGATTTTCAAGACATAGGTATGTTCTTTGTAAAGCTCATCAATCTCAAAATGCTCTAAATCTTCTTTCCTTGAGACAATATAATGCCCTTCTCTTTGATAATAGCCTAAAGAATTTCCTGACTTGTCTGTCAGGCAGATTGTCTGCTGCTTAGTATCAACACTGAAAGAAAACGGTGTTTGATCTTTGGGGCGTCCGACAACTAAATAATCTTGACAAATCAGCTTGCCGCCCCACTTCTGATAGAGGTGATTTGCCTGCTCTCCGTCTCTGGTAAAGATGATCAAGGCCTCAACTTTCTTTTCATGCAGCTGCTCCCAAGCAGTTTGAAAGAGTTGACTGGCTATCCCTTGATTCTGAAAATCAGGATGGACAGCCAGATTAGCGAAGTAAGCTATCTTTTTTCCTGGATAATATGGATAAGAATGACTTGCTTCTTCGGTGTAAATACCAATATCTAGAAGACCTTCAACCTGATCATCTTCTACTGCTATGAGCTCAACCGAATCTTGGTAAGGTTCTTCAGTAAACTCGTCCTTGTAACGGCTCATATCATCAAAGAAAGGCGAAAAGAGATAACTCAAAGCTTTTGTATAAACCCAACTTTTCTCATAAGTCGAGTCATAGGTCTGTATTTTCATTTCTGGCCTCTTACTTAAAGATCACAATCGTTGCACCGCTGCCGCCAGCATTTTGCGGAGCATAGCCGAAGGACTTGACGTGCTTATTGCGGCGGAGGTATTTTGTCACCCCTTCACGGATGACACCAGTCCCGATACCATGGATAATATCCACTTGAGCCATATTATTAAGAAGGGCCTGATCGATAAATTCATCTAGCTCTTTCATAGCTTCTTCGTAACGCTTACCTCGTAAATCCAGTCTAGCTCTTGGTCCAGCAGTATTAGCTCGCTTGACCACATTGACCTGCTTGCGCTTAGGTTGTTGCTCTTTTTCAGCCTTGAGAAGATTAAATTCCTGCTCCTCTAGAGTCATCTTGATGAGACCTACCTGAGCTTCCCAGCGGCCGTCCTTGAGCTGCTTGACCAAGGTTCCCCGCTGACCATAGCTAGTGACTAGGATATCGTCTCCCACCTTGGGCGCCCGATTTTTCTTAGCCTGCTTGAGCACCTTATTCTTTGATAAATCAACGGTTTCTGGTGCCAACTTTTTGAGTTGGGCCTTGGCTTCAATAATCTCATGAGGTTTGAGACTGGACTTAGCATGAAGATTTTTGAGAATGCTCTCACTCTCTGATAGAGCCAAATCAACGATTTCCTGAGCTTCCAAGCGTGCCTTATTGAGTTCGGTTTCCTTTTCTCGGTTAAACTCATTATATAGCTTTTTGAGGGCTCGGTTAAATTTGAGATTTTCCTGCTCCACCTCGCGGATATTATCCAAGCGCTTGCGACTTTCCAGTGTCTGCTCCTCTAAGCGCTCAATAATCCGATTGACATCGCTGTCTGTGTTGGTCTGCTCTTGGGCATGGCTAACGATAAGTTCAGATAAGCCTAACCGGCGAGCAATTTCAAAGGCATTGGAGCGGCCAGGCACTCCCTGCATAAAGCGATAAGTCGGTCGCAAACTATCAGTATCAAATTCCATGCTAGCATTTTCCACCCAGTCCGTCTCAATCCCATAGGCTTTGAGCTCAGGATAGTGGGTCGTCGCCATGGTTTTAATCTGCCTTAGCCGCAAATCTTCCAAGATAGCAATAGCCAGAGCTGCACCCTCCTGCGGGTCAGTCCCAGCTCCCAGCTCATCTAGCAGAACCAGACTCTCGCTATTAACTTGCTCCAAAATAGAGACGATATTGGTCATGTGACTGGAGAAAGTCGACAGGCTCTGCTCAATGGACTGCTCATCCCCAATATCTGCAAAAATCTGACTGAAAATCCCGACGCGACTCCCCTTGTCAGCCAGAATCGGCAGACCTGACTGGGCCATGATCTGAGCCAGACCCAAGGTCTTCAGCATGATGGTCTTACCACCTGTATTTGGCCCAGTAATGACAATCTCTGTCAAATCAGGTCCGAAATGCAGGTCATTAGCTACTGCATTTTCAATCAGGGGATGACGAACCTGTAGCAACTGAATGGCTTGTGTCTCGGATAAGGCTGGCACTACTGCTCCTCGTTCTCTCATAAAGGCCAATTTGGCCATCACCAAGTCAAGATGACCGATAATCCAAGCATTGTTGGCAATTTCAGTTGCATGAGGGCGAATCATAGCAGATAGTTCTTGCAAAATTCGCAAGAGTTCGTAGCGCTCGTCCGCCTTGTAGTTGGAAATTTCCTCATTGAGGTTAACCACTGCCCTAGGCTCGATATAAATGGTCGTTCCACTGGCAGAAATGTCATGCACCACTCCTGGAATCCGATTTCGATAGGTGTTTTTAACCGGCAGCACATTGCGGCCATTCCGGCTGGCTATCACTTGATCTGCCAGCATGTCTCCCTTGTTTTTGAGAATTTCTTGCAAAAGATCTCGTACCTTGCTTTCATTCTCTTGGATCTTACGACGGATTCGCCCCAGATCCTCACTGGCAAAACTTTCAATAAAGCCCCCGTCGTTGACAGCTAACAGACTCCCTTGAATAGCAGGGAAATCGACTAGATTTTCAAAAACACGGTTCAATTCTTGAAGTCGAACATTTTCTAAATCATTATAAAAAGTAACCAAGTCATGCGAAACGCGCAAAACTTTTTTTAAAACAAGCAATTCCTCGATATTCAGATCACCATCAAGCTCCAAACGCTTGCTAATAGCAGTGATATCCTTGGTTGCTGCCAAATGAAAATGCGGATCTTCTACTAAAATCTGCTCCATATCTGCAACTTCTAAAAAGGCTCTCTCAATTGCCTCTTTTTTTGTGGTCGGCTGTAAAACTTGTAATTCCAACTTTCCCTGCTCCGTTTGCAAAAAGCCTTGGAACAAGTCCTTTATTTTATTAAATTCTAAGGTTTCTAATATTTTTGTATTCATGATAATATCTTTTTCTAGTGAAAAAGAACCCAGCTAGTAGGCCAACTGAGTCCTTTTATCCAATCATCTTGGTAACCCAAAAATACTTCAGGAGACTAGATGTGATTGGGGTATGGTTAATAATAAAGCTTGCTAAACCACTGTGATTTAAGCGATCTTGAATAAAAGCTAGTGGTACAGTAGCGAAAACCGTTAGGAACATTTCAATGGCAAATAAGGAAATGAAAACAGCAATTACACCGCTCGCAACATTATACCAACGAGAATCCGTATTTCCTTTAGGTACTAAATGGATAAAAATCCCAATGAAGCGACCAATCGCATAAACAAAAGTGTAAATGATGAAAAAAGCTAGGCCAGCGTAGAAGACTTTATCTAAATGAAAGAGCTGATTGTTAGGAAAATAATACGTTGTAGCTCCTTCTGTCGCACTTGAATAAGGGACCCACAAACTTAAAAAACGGGCTAAACCTTGGTAAGATTGACTAGCGATAAAAAAGGCTACAATAGCTGATAGTAAATAATAAGCCTGAAGGACAATCCCTCTAGAGTAGCCAATATAGAAACTCCATGCCAAAATCAGTAAAATTAGTAGTGAAATAATCATAAAGGCCCCTCTGTTTGCAAAGATTTTTCTTTTATTTCAGTTAGGGCTTTTCGACGCAAACTTTCTAATTCTCTTTCCTTGTCATCAAATTCAATTTCACGATTTAACTGAGTCGACAGACTATTAATGGCAAGCAAAATAGCCAAGGTTTCATCATCCGCTTGGGGCATTCTTTCCTTGATTGCTTGGTATTTTTCTGTCGCGACCTTTTCGACTTCCTCCATAAACAGATTATCAAAACCTGTTGTTAAAGTCATGGTCTTCTTTCCAAATGTAAACTTATATCGATTCAAATTTGCCATAAAATCACCTCGTTATATTATACCAAATATCAAGCCTTTTGTCAGGTCAGGGCCACCCCTCTATCCTGCTTTTCTAAAATATACTTGAAGATAAAAAGTCCGTCAATCTTTTTTTCAACTTTACTCTTTTTTATGTTAAAATAGAAGGCATGGGACAATTCACCTTAACACCGAGTGAGCAGGAGATTCAAGCATTTCTTAAGCAATATAAAAAATATCTCAGCTCTAGTAAAAATCCTTATATCCGCTATTTTTTCCGTTTGGAGCAAGCAACAGCCAGCGTCTATACTTCTGGTAAATTACTCCTTCAGGGAGAAGAGGCAGGTAAATATGCTCTTTTTTTCAAAGAGACAGCAGATTTCACTCAGCCTCCTCAGAAAATCACCTACCAAGCTATGGTAGGAACGGATGAGGTTGGTAATGGTTCCTATTTTGGTGGTTTAGCTGTTGTGGCTTCATTTGTCACTAAAGAACAGGAGGATTTTCTCAAAAAATTAGGTGTCGGAGATTCTAAAACCCTGACGGATCAAAAAATTCGCCAATTAGCTCCTATCCTAAAAGAAAAAATCACCCATCAAGCCCTGCTCTTATCACCTAAGAAGTACAATCAAGTCATTGCTTCGGGTTACAATGCTGTTTCGGTCAAGGTTGCCCTTCACAACCAAGCCATCTATCTCTTGCTAGAAAAAGGAATAAAACCTGATCAAATCGTAATTGATGCCTTCACTAGCAGCACCAATTACCAGCGTTATGTCAAGCAAGAGCGAAATCAGGTTAGTCAGGCGATTCATTTAGAAGAAAAAGCTGAAGGAAAATACTTAGCTGTGGCTGTCAGCTCCATCATAGCCCGCGATCTTTTCTTAGAGAATCTAGAGATTCTGAGCCAGGAATTAGGCTACCAATTACCAAGCGGAGCAGGGGCTAAGAGCGATCATGTGGCCAGTCAGATTTTGAAGGCTTATGGTATGGCCGGTCTTGAAACAAGTGCTAAACTACATTTTAAAAATACTCAAAAAGCAAAACAATTACTAGAAAGGTAAGTTATGTCTGGTTTTAGAAAATTTATGAAAGAATGGGGATTTTTCATCCTCTTCATGGCTACTTTGCTCCTCACCCGCCTCTTCCTCTGGTCTCCATTTTTGGTAAGTGGCCACTCAATGGACCCGACCCTTGCTGATGGAGAGTATCTGCTCGAAGTCCGCTATCTACCCATCGACCGTTTTGATATCGTTGTTGCTAAAGAAACAGATGAAAATGGGAACGAGAAACGGATTGTCAAACGAGTGATTGGTCTGCCTGGTGATACCATCAAATATGAAAACGACCAACTCTATATCAATGGTAAGAAAACTGATGAACCTTACTTAAAAGAATATATTTCTAAATTTAAAAAGGACAAATTGCAGTCGACTTATTCTTACCGGAAGATGTTCCAGCAAATCGCTGAACAAGCCAACTCTTTCACTCAGGACTCTCTAGGTAACTCAACATTCACTGTCGAAGTTCCTAAGGGACACTATTTCCTTCTAGGAGACGACCGACTCGTTTCAAGAGATAGCCGAGAAGTTGGAAACTTCAAGGCCAGTCAGATTGAAGGAGAAGCGAAATTACGCTTCTGGCCACTCAATAAGATTGGTATCTTCTAAGTACCATTTGTTAAGCAAATAAGAAGCAAGAAATAAAAAGGGCAGGACAGCAGGTTTCATTGGCTTGTCTGCCTTTTTTTCTAGGATGAGAGATATGGAATTCTATTTTTCAGGAACCGTCGAACGCATTATTTTTGAAAATCCCAACAATTTCTTTCGAATTTTGTTACTGGATATCGAGGACTCAGATGCAGAATTTGATGATTTTAAGATTATCGTGACCGGAACCATGGCCGATATCATGGAAGGACAAGACTATACTTTTTGGGGAACTCTTGTTCAACATCCCAAATACGGGGAACAGCTAAAAGTAACTCGCTACGAAAGAGCCAAGCCAAGCAGTAAGGGTCTAGTCAAGTATTTTGCTAGCGATCATTTTAAAGGGATCGGTATTAAGACCGCCCAAAAGATAGTAGATCTCTATGGCGATAATACGATTGACCAGATCTTGGCTGATCCTAGCCGACTCGTAACTATTAACGGCCTTTCTTCAACCAATCGGGAAGCCTTCGTCAGCAAACTGAGACAAAATTACGGCACAGAGATGTTGCTCTCTAAACTCGCTGAATATGGCATTCCTAATAAATTAGCCTTGCAGATTCAAGATACCTACAAAGAAGAAACGCTGGAAATTGTCCAAAAATATCCGTATCAACTAGTTGAGGACATTCAAGGTATTGGTTTCAAAATAGCTGACCAGTTGGCCCAGCAACTAGGTATTGAAAGCGACGCTCCAGAGCGTTTCCGGGCTGGACTTGTTCATACCCTTTTCAGCCAGTCTATGGAGACAGGTGACACTTATATAGAAGCACGTGACTTACTATCCCACACCATTAATTTGCTGGAGAATGCCCGTCAGGTTGAACTTAACCCTGCCTTGGTAGCGGATGAATTGGCCCACCTCATTGAAGAAGATAAGATTAAAAATGTTGAAACAAAAATCTTTGAAAACAGTCTTTATTTCGCCGAGGAAGGTATTCGTAGTAATCTGATTCGGATTCTAGAAAAAGGCAAACAAGAAACCTTTGATACCCCAAAACTCGAAAGTATCATCGAACAAGTCGAGCAAGATTTAGGAATCTGCTATGACCATATTCAAAAGAAGGCCATCTGCGATGCCATTAATCATAAGGTGTTTATTCTGACGGGTGGGCCGGGAACTGGTAAAACAACTGTTATCAACGGCATCATTGCTACTTATGCTGCTCTTCACAAACTAGATTTGGCTAAGAAACAGGAATTACCTATTCTGCTTGCTGCTCCGACTGGACGAGCTGCCAGACGAATGAATGAATTGACCGGGCTACCCAGTGCTACTATTCACCGGCATCTGGGAATGACTGGAGATGATGATATCAGTCATTTAGATGACTATTTGGATGCTGACTTCATCATTGTGGATGAGTTTTCTATGGTCGATACTTGGCTAGCCAATCAACTACTTAGCAATATTTCTTCCAACAGTAAGATCCTCATTGTAGGGGATGCTGATCAGCTTCCGTCTGTCAGTCCAGGTCAGGTTCTAGCCGATCTCTTAAAAATACCTATCTTGCCTCAAACCAAGCTGACAAAAATCTACCGGCAGGGAGAAGATTCAACAATTGTTACCCTGGCTAGTCAAATCCAGCAAGGGATTCTGCCAGCTGATTTTACTGAAAAAAAGGCGGATCGTTCCTATTTTGAAGCAACTAGTGAATATATCCCTGATATGATTAAAAAAATCGTAGCCGCTGCTATCCGCAGTGGCATCCCCGCCCAGGACGTTCAAGTCTTGGCTCCTATGTATCGAGGACCCGCGGGAATCGACCAAGTCAACCAACTCATGCAGGATCTGATAAATCCATCAGAAAAAGACCAACTGGTCTTTGAAGCACCAGACTGCCAGTACCGGCAAGGAGACAAGGTCATCCACCTGGTCAATGATGCTGAAAGCAATGTGTTTAATGGGGACTTGGGCTATATCACGGACTTGTTGCCAGCAAAATACACCGACTCTAAGCAGGATGAACTAACCATCAACTTCGATGGAAATGAAATCGTCTATCAACGTAGCGAATGGTACAAGATCCGCCTAGCCTATGCCATGAGTATCCACAAGTCTCAGGGCAGCGAGTTTCCCGTGGTCATCCTACCTATCACCCGTAGCAGCCACCGCATGCTCCAGCGCAATCTGGTCTACACAGCCATTACCCGGGCCAAGAGCAAGCTGATCCTGCTTGGGGAAAAAGCAGCCTTTGACTATGCTGCAAAAAACACTGGCACCGCCCGCAAAACTTATCTTATTCCTCGTTTTTCTGATCTTTTAGAAAGAGAAGAGCCTGCTGAAGTTGTCACCACTAATTCTGACACAGACGATCCAATTCTTGAAGATGGTTTTATCCTTACTCTTGATAACTACCTCAGTATTGATCCCATGATTGGAATTAGAGAAGAGGATATTAAAGATATTTTTAAAAAATAGTTTGCAGCGCTAGTTACTATTTATAGTTAGGAAATCTTACTTTTAAAGGAGTTATAATGAAATACAACCCATATCCCAGACTGCTTACCAGACTATTCTTTGGTTCTATCTTCCTTATCCTTGGACTGATATCCCTTCTATCTTATAGGAATGTCACTACAAAATCTTTAAGAGATAAAGGAGAAACCCTACCCTCAAAAGTCACTAATACAGGAGACTATGCCATACAAATTACGGATGTTTCTGGACCTGAAGCAGAATTAAAAGGAAAAGATTACTCAACCTTCTTTTATACCGTAACCTATAAGGATGAAAGTGGCAAGGAAAGCAAGATTGGACTACACGCTGATGATTCAGATTTTTATGATTTAATCGATGACCTCAGGAATACTCAAGACTTAAAAGAGAATCCCAAATGGCTGATAGCAAACGTCAACAATTCTTCTAATATCAAGAATTACTCGGAAATGATGGCTTCCAAACTTTCTGATGATGAAAAATCTGCTCAACTTGATTACTACATTACCTTAGAAGATACTGATTCCATACGGTATAGAGGTCAAATTGTCTTCTTTCTATTCTTCTTCCTTGGGATGCCCTTCTTTCTGAAAGGGGTGAAGGGCTATCTATCCAGTCAAAAAGAATTAAAAGAGTTTTACAATCTTTACCCTGAACTCCATGGTTCACTGGAACAAATCGAAATCTTGGGTTGCCAAAATGAAGCAGATATCCGAATCTTTTTGTATAAGAATCATCTGGTAAGCTATCACTCGACATTTAAAATCAGCAATTTAGAGGATGCAAAGAAAATCTATCATTCCAAGTTCACAACCAGCTTTTTATTTATTCCAATCATTAGAAAAAATCAACTTTGTATTGTACACACCAATGGCAAGGAAGATAAACTACCTATGAAACGAGCTAGCGCTTCTAAGACAGAGCTAGCCTTAACTCAGGTGGACCATTATATAAGTGAAAAATTTCCAAATATTGAATTATAAAGAGGACAGTTTGCTGTCATCTTTATATTAACTTTCTACAATTGTATTTGGAAAATTCGGTGTGCCAATCATCGCTTAGCTTCGTTTTAAGTATGTCAAAGTCTGCTCCATCAGCTCATCACTAAGAATATCAATGCCAATGGATTCCAGCATAAAGCGGAGACGCTCAGCCTGCTTTTCAAAACTTTTCTCTGAAAATCGACCCCCTAATCGGCCTGACCGAGGAAGATATCCACAGTATATTCAGCACATAAATAAAAAGGCTAGGACAGAATTAAATTTTTTAGTTCTGTCCTATCGCCTTTTTTAATGCTTATTTTTCTGGCTAAAGAGCTGCATGAGCTCATCATTAAAGATATCCATGCCGACCGAGGTCATCATAAACTGCAGAAAATGGAAGCGTTCTGGCAGTTTTTCAGGATCGCTTTCAAAAACGGTCCCATGCATCCAAAAATTCACCAGTAGCAGAAAAACTTCCGCAGCCTGGTCCGGATACTGGGTTTGAAGGGAGCCATCTGCCATCCCTTTTTTGATAATGTCACTGACCAGAGGGGCGCCTATCCGCAGATTGTCCCGCATCATGGTCAAAATAAAGCCTGCGTCCTTCTCATACTCACCCACAATGCCGTCCGTAGCCCGGGCTGTCTGACTTTCCAGATTAGACTTGAGGATGGTCTGCAGCTGCTCTCTGCCAGTCAGATTTTCCGTAGCCTTGAGCCACTGCTTCATCTCTTCTTCCATCAGCTCCTGCCGGCTCCTAATCACCGCCAGGACAATCTCATCTTTTGACTTAAAATGATGATAGATAGCCCCCTTGGAGATGCCCGCCGTCTGGGCGATATCCTGCATACTAGTCTTTTCGGACCCCTTTTGGATAAAGAGCTGGGTCGCTGTATTTAAAATTTTTTCTCTCATGGCCTGGGATTTGTCTTTTCGCTGCGCCATTCTGTTCCCCTTTGTTTCTAGTATAGCTTTATTCTACCAAAAAAGCCGGAGAAATACAAAATCTTAAAAATATCTTTAAGCCTTGTCTTGCTGATCCCTTTGATACCAAAGATAGATACTGTAAGCCGTCATCAAGATATAGCCTAGGAAAAAGAGCGGATTTTCCGTCCCCTTCCCCAGGAAAATGCCTTCACCAATGGTATTGATGGCCCCGTGGAAAAGAACACAGTAAAGGATGGACTGACTGACCTTGTAAAGAGCCGCCAGCCAGAAACGGGCGAGCAGGCAGGCGGCAGTAAAGACTAGAAAAGAAGTCCCTGCCTGACTGCTGCCGGGCATAAAGAAGAGGGGCAGATGCCAGACAGCCCAGATTAACCCAGTTGTTACAGTTGCCAAAGGGAAGGGCAGGATCTTCTCCAGACTTGGCTGCAGGAAGCCCTGCCAGCCAATCTCTTCATTGCCGCCTGTCAGAAAAGTCGTCATGAGAAAAAGCAGAGCAATCCTGAGGGGGCTAAAACCAGGCAGGAGCGGGCTCCAAAAGACTATGGAAAGGGTATAAAGAATTGTCAAAATCAAGAGATGGACCCAAGTCCTTTTTCGGGCCAATCCGATAGAAGTCAAGAGCTCCTTGAACGATTTTCCTAAGACCAGTTTAGCCCCAATGGCCGGGCCAAAAACACCAGCGATGGTTAGGACCTGGGAAATAATAGGAATCCTCAGGAAAGCCGAAGCCAGCCAGGCAGACCAGCTGATGCCAAAAGTCCAGGCCAGAAAGGGCAGGATATGCCTTGTCTCTGGCCCAACATGTGTTTGTGTTTTCATATGATTACTCCTTTTTCTTTGGCAGAAGAGCGATTGCCAAGATTTTTAGCCTGCATCTTTCTCAGCCCCTTTCCGGTTGCCCTTCCAATACCACCAGCCGACCAGCAGGGCGGTCATGACCAGATTAGCAGCCTGGAAGCTGAGATACCTTCCGCCATTTGTAGCACTGCCGACAATCGTCGCCTGAGCAAAGTTAATGCAGCCGTGAAAGACCATGCAGGCAAAGACAGAGGCCGTCTGCTTGTAGAGAACTGCCAGACAGAAACAGAGCAAGATACCAAAGGAGAGATAGAAGAGCAAAGAAACCTGACCTTGACTCGTTCCCGGAATCAGCCAGAGGGGCAGATGCCAGGCCACCCAGACCAGAGCCGTGATGACAGTTGCCAGAGGGAAGGAGAATTTTTTCTCCAGAGCCGGCTGCAGCACTCCCCGCCAGCCCAGCTCTTCGTTCCCGCCTCCAACAAAGGTGACAAAGGTCCAGCCCAGAGGAAACATCAGAACGGCATTGAGCGGCGGTAATACAGGATTGGCGATAAAAAGGGTCAAAACCCGAACCAGACAGAAGACCAGCATGTAAATCCACCAGCCTTTGGCATGGGAGAAGATAAAGTCCAGCATCTTCTTAGGATGAGAAATTTTGAGGCTGATAAAAGTTCCCAAGGTCGGTCCGAAGCCCCCGATGTAATTGAGAGCAAATCCCAAAGGCTCAGCCCCGCTGGTCAGCTTCAGGGCGGTTAAAATATACTGAAGCAGCCAGGCTCCCCAGGTAATGCCAAAAGTCCAGGCCAGAAAGGGCAGGATATGCCTTGTCTCTGGCTCTACATGTGTTTGTTTGTTCATACGATAACTCCTTATCAAATATAGAATAGTGAAAAGTCATCCGAAAACTGGACAAAGGCATCCTTTACTCTCAGTCTTTCAGATGATTACCTGTTTTGAAACGCAGATTTTTAATATCCGACCATTCGGTTTGTTTTATTATAAAAAATAAAGACCTGCGCCAAATAGAAAACGTAGTCTTTTAGTCTTTGCCTAAAATAAAAAGCAAAGATAGACTAAATAATGCTAAAAGCTATGTCAGCACCGTTTAGCTACTGCCTGCTGCTTTTAGTTTCTAAGTTGTCCTGACTCTGATGCTTAAGACAGGCCATTTCACTGCTACTTGCTCCTTTCTTTATTTTGCAATCGCCGAATTTGCCAGAGATTGGAGGCAATGCTCAGACCCCCTACTGCCATAATACCCAGTCCTCGCCATGGGCTAAAGACAGAAGTCAGCAAGCCACCAGCAAGGACAGCATATCCAGCTTTGACTCCCCACTTAGAATAGCGTATGCCATTCTCACCCTGTGACATCTTTTTCAGCTTTTCTGCATGCTGCTGCAAAAACTCTTTCTGACCTTCCAGCTGCCGATCCATCTCCTGATTCAACTTGAGGATGTGCTCGCTTGTTTTTTCTACTACAGATTTCTTCATTTCTGCTCCTTTCTTTTCAAAAAACCGACCAGACGGTTTTTTTTATTTTATAGACCTAGTATAACAGACACAGAAAACTTTGTCCAGTATTTTTTCAAAAAAGATTATTTTTAGTCAATGAAAATCATCAGACAACTTAGAAAATCGTCACAGGCAACTCTCTCATACTAAAAACTATATCTAAAAAAGCTCGGTAATGAACCAAGCCTTTATCTTTATTCAAACCCCGTCACTGTCAGTCCTAGCAGCCGGATGCCTCGTGGTTGTTCTTCCAAGCTATCGTAAATCTCATGAGCCGTTCGCTCGATTTGCTCCTTGTCTTGAGTGGTTAGATTCAAACTTTTCCTTTTAGTCAAGGTGGAGAAATCGGCATAACGGATTTTCAGAACGATGGTTCGTCCTTTCTTATCATGCTTAGTCAGGCTATTTTCTACCTTCTGTGCCAGCAGGGTCAGCTCTTTCTTGATATCCTCCTCACTATAGAGCAGTTTGGCATAGGTCCGCTCCTTCCCAATCGACTTACGGATGCGATTGGACTTGACTGGACTATTACTGATGCCACGCGCTTTACGATAGAGATCAAAACCAAAGCGGCCAAACTTATCAATCAAGGTCATTTCTGGTATCTTGAGCAGATCTCCACCAGTATAAACCCCCATTTCATGTAGTTTCTCAACACTCTTCTTACCAACCCCATGAAACTTAGCAATATCCATTGGCGCTAGAAAGGCCTCTGCTTCCTCAGGCAGAATAACAGTCAGACCATGAGGCTTCTCATAGTCACTGGCAATCTTGGCCAGAAACTTATTATAAGAAACGCCTGCCGAAGCCGTCAGTTGCAGCTCATTCCAGATATCGTGCTGAATCAACTTGGCTATTTTGACTGCGGATTTAATCCCCAGCTTGTTTTCCGTTACATCCAGATAAGCTTCATCAATACTCATCGGCTCAATCAAGTCCGTATAGCGTTTAAAAATCTCTCGGATCTGCAAGCCGACTGCCTGATATTTTTCGTAATTCCCAGAGATAAAAATCCCCTGCGGGCAACGCTCATAGGCTTCCTTGGAGCTCATAGCCGAATGAACTCCGAACTTTCTGGCCTCATAATTACAGGTGGAGACGACACCACGACCGCCAGTCAAGCGTGGGTCGCTGCCGATGATGACCGGATGCCCCTTGAGCTTAGGATTATCCCTGACTTCGACAGCAGCAAAAAAGGCATCCATGTCAATATGGATGATTTTTCTTGATGTGTCGTTAATTAAGGGGAATATCAACATTCTAGTCGCCTCTTATTCTTGTCTTCCAATTCTAGTATAACCTTTTTCTCATTTTTGCCCAACTATTTGCTAAGAAATTTCTCTCATCCGTCTATATAGTACACTTTTCGGATTTTCAGACAACTGTATTATAAAAGAAAAGGCTTACAAATCCCGAAAACACTTTGTGTAAACGATTACTATGTGTTATACTTTAACTATACAAATGTAACAGATACTTGTTACTAGAAAGAAAAAGAGGAATTTAACATGGTTGTTAAAACTGTTGTCGAAGCACAAGATATTTTTGACAAGGCTTGGGAAGGCTTCAAAGGTGAAGATTGGAAAGAAAAAGCAAGTATTTCACGCTTTGTTCAAGCTAACTACACTCCTTACGATGGAGATGAAAGCTTCTTAGCAGGTCCAACTGAACGCTCTCTTCATATTAAAAAGATTATTGAAGAAACAAAGGCTCACTATGAAGCAACTCGTTTCCCAATGGACACTCGCCCAGCATCTATTGCAGGTATCCCAGCTGGCTACATTGACAAAGATAACGAGCTAATCTATGGTATCCAAAACGACGAACTCTTCAAATTGAACTTCATGCCAAAAGGTGGTATCCGTATGGCTGAAACAACTTTGAAGGAAAATGGTTATGAGCCAGATCCAGCTGTTCACGAAATCTTTACTAAGTACGTGACAACAGTTAACGATGGTATCTTCCGTGCTTACACTTCAAACATTCGTCGTGCTCGCCACGCTCACACAGTTACTGGTCTTCCAGATGCTTACTCTCGTGGACGTATCATCGGGGTTTATGCCCGTTTAGCCTTGTACGGTGCTGACTACTTGATGGCTGAGAAAGTGAATGACTGGAATGCTTTGACAGAAATCGATGAAGAAACTATTCGCCTTCGCGAAGAAGTCAACATGCAATACCAAGCACTTGCTGAAGTTGTTAAATTAGGTGACCTTTACGGAGTTGATGTTCGTCGTCCTGCCTTCGATACTAAAGAAGCTATCCAATGGACAAACATTGCCTTCATGGCAGTCTGCCGCGTCATCAACGGTGCTGCAACTTCTCTTGGACGTGTGCCAATCGTTCTTGATGTCTTTGCCGAACGCGACCTTGCTCGTGGCACTTACACTGAAAGCGAAATCCAAGAATTTATCGATGACTTCGTTTTGAAACTTCGTACTGTTAAATTTGCTCGTACAAAAGCTTACGACCAACTTTATTCTGGTGACCCAACCTTCATCACAACTTCTATGGCAGGTATGGGTAACGATGGTCGTCACCGTGTTACTAAGATGGACTACCGTTTCTTGAACACTCTTGACAACATCGGTAACTCACCAGAACCAAATTTGACAGTTCTTTGGACTGACAAATTACCTTACAACTTCCGTCGCTACTGTATGCATATGAGCCACAAACACTCTTCTATCCAATACGAAGGTGTAACAACAATGGCGAAAGATGGATATGGCGAAATGAGCTGTATCTCATGTTGTGTATCTCCACTTGACCCAGAAAATGAAGAACAACGCCACAACATCCAGTACTTCGGTGCTCGTGTAAACGTTTTGAAAGCTCTTCTTACTGGTTTGAACGGTGGTTATGACGATGTGCATAAAGACTACAAGGTATTTGACATCGATCCTATCCGTGACGAAGTTCTTGAATTTGAATCAGTTAAAGCTAACTTTGAAAAATCACTTGACTGGTTGACTGACACTTACGTAGATGCTTTGAACATCATCCACTACATGACTGACAAGTATAACTACGAAGCTGTTCAAATGGCCTTCTTGCCTACTCACCAACGTGCGAACATGGGATTCGGTATCTGTGGTTTTGCTAACACTGTTGATACATTGTCAGCTATCAAGTACGCTACCGTTAAACCAATCCGTGACGAAAATGGCTACATCTACGATTACGAAACAATCGGTGAATACCCACGTTGGGGTGAAGATGATCCTCGTTCAAACGAATTGGCTGAATGGTTGGTTGAAGCTTACACAACTCGTTTGCGTAGCCACAAACTTTACAAGAACGCTGAAGCTACAGTATCACTCTTGACAATCACATCTAACGTTGCTTACTCTAAACAAACTGGTAACTCACCAGTCCACAAAGGAGTATACCTCAACGAAGACGGTACTGTGAACTTGTCTAAACTTGAGTTCTTCTCACCAGGTGCTAACCCATCTAACAAAGCAAAAGGTGGCTGGTTGCAAAACTTGAACTCACTTGCTAGCTTGGACTTCAGTTACGCAGCTGACGGTATCTCATTGACAACTCAAGTATCACCTCGTGCGCTTGGTAAAACTCATGACGAACAAGTAGACAACTTGGTAACAATCCTTGATGGTTACTTTGAAAATGGTGGACAACACGTTAACTTGAACGTTATGGACTTGAAGGACGTTTACGACAAGATTATGTCTGGCGAAGACGTTATCGTTCGTATTTCTGGTTACTGTGTAAATACTAAGTACCTCACTCCAGAACAAAAAACTGAATTGACTCAACGTGTATTCCACGAAGTCCTTTCAATGGATGATGCTTTGAGCTAATAAGTCATTAAATTAAACTATAAAGGAAGATTGGTTTATTTCCAGTCTTCTTTTTTGATTTTACATGGAATTTTTATGAAGAAGCTTCTGAATTTTGCTATAATAGAAGAAAGTTTAGAAACACTTGGAAAGAGATTATGGAAGAGTCAAAAGAATTTAATCTAGCTGTAGATGTCATCATGCTAGCCGGCACCCTCTTATTGCAAAGTGGATCCGAAATCTACCGAGTTGAAGATACCATGATTCGGATCGCTCATTCGCAGGGGATTATTGATTGCAATGCTCTAGCTATGCCAGTTGCGATTTTCTTCTCAGTCGAGAATACGAATTTCTCTCGTATGAAACGTATCGTGCATTCAAATTATAATATTGAGAAGGTCTGTGATGTCAACCAAGTCTCTCGTCAGTTGACCAGCGGTCAATTAACCTTGCAAGAGGCTTACGATGAACTCTTACGTCTCAAAAACAAGCGTCTGCCTTACAACAAGAAACAATTGACCATTGCAGCTACGCTCAGTGCCCCATTTTTTTCCATCATGTTTGGAGGAAATTTTTACGATGCACTTGGCGCTGCTGTGGCAACCTTCTTTGGCTTTACCTTTTCACTGTACGCTGAGAAGTATGTACGAATTCCTTTTGTTACAGCCTTTGCAGGTGCCTTTGTTTTTGGTTTGTTAGCACAGGCCTGGGCCCGCTACTCTGGTTTTAACTCAACTGCAGACTTGATTATAGCAGGCTCTGTCATGCCTTTTGTTCCTGGGATTGCCCTGACTAATGCTGTCCGTGACATCATGACCAATCACATTAATTCGGGAATGAGTAAACTTTTTGAATCTCTTCTCATTACCCTAGCTCTTGGTGCGGGTACTTCCGTTGCCCTTGTATTAATGAAATAAAGCTATGACAATACTAACATTTTTCCTTCAAGCTCTTGCAAGTTTGTTGGCTATTATCACTTTTCTTATCGTCTTAAATGTCCAACGCAGAATGCTAATTCCAGCTGGTCTACTGGGGATGTCTATCTGGCTTCTTTATTTACTTTTAAAAGGCCCGACCAATGTTATCGTAGCCACCTTTGTAGCTGCTATCGTCGGATCTTGCTGTAGCCAAATTATGAGTGTTATTTATAAAACTCCTGCAGTTGTATTCATCCTGTCAATTCTGGCCCCCTTAGTCCCTGGCTACCTCTCCTATCGAACAACCGCATTCTTTGTAACTGGCGATTATAGTAAGGCCATGGTTAATGCCACCTTAGTAGTCATCTTGGCCCTCGTTATTTCGATTGGGATGGCCAGTGGTACAGTTGCGTTAAAACTTTTTAAGTATATTCAAAAAAGAAAGCACGTCCACTATTGAGTTGACTATAAAGTCTAAACAATTTTGATGCTTCTGATTAAATCTTAGTAAAAATAGGTTTTTCACTAAGATGTTTTAAGTTCCCTGTCTTTGTTCGACGGGGCTTTTTTATCAGTTTTATTTTGAATTATGGTAAAATAGATGTTGAAATACTCTTGATAATCATATCAAGATATGAGGTTTTAATATGAAAATAGGAATCGATAAAATTGGATTTGCAACCTCCAATTATGTCTTGAAGTTAAACGATTTAGCGGCAGCGCGTGCTACCGATCCAGAAAAACTAAGCAAGGGACTCCTGCTTAAAGAACTCAGCATTGCTCCTCTGACAGAAGATATTATCACCTTAGGAGCTGCAGCTGCAGATCCCATTTTGACAAGTGAAGACAAAGAGAAGATTGACATGGTCATTGTTGCTACGGAGTCAAGCATTGATCAGAGCAAGGCAGCGGCCGTTTTTATTCATGGCCTTTTGGCGATCCAGCCCTTTGCCCGGAGTTTTGAGATTAAAGAAGCCTGTTATGGTGCTACTGCAGCACTTGACTACGCAAAACTCCATATCGAAAAATATCCAGATAGCAAGGTCCTCGTTATTGCCAGTGATATTGCCAAATATGGTATTAATACTCCTGGTGAACCAACTCAGGGAGCGGGAGCTATTGCAATGTTGATAAGTAAGGATCCTCGTATCTTAATTTTTAATGAAGATAATGTCGCTCAAACTCGTGACGTTATGGATTTTTGGCGTCCAAATTACTCGACAACGCCTTATGTAAATGGACTCTACTCTACCCAACAATACTTGGATTGTTTGAAAACAACTTGGGACGAGTACCAAAAGCGCCACAAGCTTTCTCTCAAAGATTTTGCAGCCTACTGTTTCCATCTTCCTTATCCAAAACTGGCTCTTAAAGGTCTCAATAAAATCATGGATAAAAGCCTTCCTCAAGAGCAGCAAGATCAGCTTAAGGAAAACTTTGAAAAGTCAATCCTCTACAGTCAAAAAGTCGGAAATATTTACACAGGTTCGCTTTTCCTAGGTCTTTTGTCCCTCTTAGAAAACTCAGATAATCTTAAGGCTGGTGACAAGATTGCTCTCTTTAGTTATGGTAGTGGTGCTGTAGCAGAAATTTTCAGTGTTTCCTTAGTTCCAGGCTATGAAAAACAGCTGTCACGGACACGTCTGGAGGAACTAGACCAGCGTCAAGCTCTTTCTGTTGAAGAATACGAGCATATCTTTTTTGCAGAAGCTAAATTGGATGCAGAGGGTAATGCTAGCTTCTCTGGCTATGAAGACCAAAGCTTTGCTCTGGCGGAAATTGCAGAGCACCAGCGTAAATATATCAAAGTTGAGAAATCATCATGAAAGTAAACTGGACTGGATTCTCCAAAAAAACTCCTGCTGAACGGCTGCAGATGCTGAAAGAAAAGGGACTTTTACAAGATGAATACTGGCAGCTACTAGACAGTCAGCAGACTTTGCCTCTGGAAACGGCCAATCAGATGAGCGAAAATGTCCTGGCCACTCTGGCCCTGCCCTACTCTCTGGTGCCAGACTTTCTGGTGGATGGCAAAAGCTATCAAGTTCCATTTGTGACAGAAGAGCCATCTGTTGTAGCAGCGGCTAGCTTTGCGGCTAAGATTATCAAACGTTCAGGCGGATTTGAGACAGAGGTCCACAAACGCCAAATGATTGGTCAGATTGTCCTCTATCATGTTGAAAAGGTCGACCAAGCTGTTAAAGATGTTCTCAGGAAAAAGAAAGAGTTGCTGGAACAGGCCAATCAAGCCTATCCATCGATTGTGGCCCGTGGCGGCGGTGCTAGAGATTTCTGGCTGGAGCAAAAGGATGACTTCCTCATTTTCTATCTATCTGTGGATACGCAGGAAGCCATGGGAGCCAATATGCTCAACACCATGCTGGAGGCTCTCACCCTTCCTCTAGAAGAGCTGACTGGCGGTAAGAGTCTGATGGCTATCCTGTCAAACTATGCAACAGATAGCCTAGTAACAGCCCGCTGTGTCATCGACTATCGCTTTCTCAGTCGGGATAAGGCTGAGGCGGAGCTTCTTGCAGATAAAATGCAGCTGGCTAGCAAGCTAGCCCAGGTCGATCCTTACCGGGCAGCTACCCACAATAAAGGCATCTTTAATGGTATTGATGCTTTGGTACTGGCTACTGGAAATGACTGGAGGGCTATAGAAGCTGGCGCTCATGCCTATGCCAGCCGAGAAGGAAGCTACCGTGGCCTCTCTACTTGGACGGCAGACCCAGACAAACGCCAGCTTCATGGTCAGATGACCCTGCCCATGCCCATTGCAACTAAGGGAGGTTCCATCGGCCTCAATCCCGCAGTAACAGCCAGCTTTGACTTGCTGGGGCAACCTCAGGCTAAGGAATTGGCATCCCTCATCGTATCGGTTGGATTGGCACAAAACTTCGCTGCCCTCAAAGCCTTGGTCAGCACTGGCATCCAAGCCGGACACATGAAATTGCAAGCCAAATCTTTAGCATTGCAAGCTGGAGCTCAAGGCGAAGAAATTGCTACTGTAGCCAATCACTTAACAGCCATGAAAACTTTCAACCTCGCTACTGCTCAGGAAATCCTAGCTGACTTACGAAAACAGGACAAGTAAAAAGGCCTTGATGGCCTTTTTTGTATGTCTTTATGCTATTTATTGAATCTGTTTCTGAGCCTCTTTCAGCCGCCCATAGAGTAGATAAGGTACACTCTTTAATTCTTGCAAGTTTCGGCAGGACAGGGCGCACATGATGAGACGCAGATCTGATTTCCAGCCTTCTACAATATCAATAACCTCTTCCACCGAGTGATTTTCCACCAAGTCCAGCATGGTGCGAGAGAGGCCAACTGCCTTAGCTCCTAAGACAAGGGCTTTGATCATATCCAAAGGATGGCGGACACCTCCACTAGCCAAGAGTTCGACCTCATCGCGCAGTGGTTGAAGAGCTAGCAGGCTTTGCAGAGTAGATTGCCCCCAATCATTGAGGTAGTCACGATTCCCACCCCGCTGATTTTCAATATAGGCAAAGCTAGTGCCACCACGGCCGGAAATATCAAAAGTCTGAATACCCAAGGAGCGTGCTTCTTCGACAGTAGAGCAATCCATGCCAAAGCCAACTTCTTTAAGAATTAGGGGAAGATCCAATCGCTGACTATAATCCGCCAAGTGCTGACGCCAAGAACGAAACTCCCGCTCGCCCTCTGGCATCAGCAATTCCTGCATGAGATTGACATGAATCTGCAAAAAGAGGGGCTGCAAATCTGCTACTGCCTGCTGGGCGGCTTGATAAGGCTTGTCTAAGCCGATATTGGTAGCCAGCAATAAATTAGGCCGACCAACCGCCACCTGATAGGAAGTGTCAGAAGGATTTTTCAAGGCTGCACTGTAAGAGCCAGTCACAAAAAGAAGGCCACAACTTTCAGCTACTTGAGCCAACTTTTCATTGATCTGACCGCCTTTTTGGCTGCCACCAGTCATGGCATTGATGTAAAAAGGAAAGTCCCAGTCACGACCAGCAAAGTGAGTAGATAGGTCAATCTCTGCCAAATCATACTTGGGCAAAGAACGGTGAACCAGTTCCATTTCATCAAAACTGTTGTAACCCGGACGCTGCTCTAAAGCGTATTTGATATGGTCGTCCTTACGATTCTGGCTCATCATGGCCCATCCTTTCTCTGTATAATAGCTCAATGCCAGCTTCTTTCCATGCTTGAATCAGTTGCTTGCTAGATGCGGCATCAAAGCTGAGAGCAATCCCGCAGTCACCACCGCCGGCACCACTGCTCTTAGCCACACAGTTCAGTCCCTCTGCTGCTTCTTTTAAGACTTTCAGCCTGTCTGTATAAATAGCTGGGCTGAGCCTTTCTAAGAGCTGACTAGCCTTTTCCAGACTAGACTGAATAGCGAGCTTATCTCCTGCTAATAAAGCTCTCTCCAAAGCATCAACCTGTGTCCTACTGCCTGTCAAAAAGGACTCTGAAATAGCTGACTTGACCTGATTGACCAAGTCCTTAGAAATCGCTGGCTGCTTGGTCCAGCCAACTAGAAAATCCATGGCTAAGTAAGGCTTAATACTACGAATTTCAAAACCCCAATCCTCTGCTAACAGCTGTAGCAAATCAACTTTGTCCATACGCTTACGGATCAGTTCTCTATCAAAAGACCGGTAGTAAATCAAGTCTTCATAAGCAATGCAGGCTAGATCTCCCATGGAGCCATTGTCTCCGCGCTTGAGGAGAACGTAAGAAGCCAGCTTAAAGAGTAGCTCTGGCTCTAAGTCCAGCTCATAAAGGGCTGCTATGGCCTTGAGAGTCAGCATAACCACACTACCACTGGAGCCAATCCCAAACTTCTTGCCGTCTCTTTCCATCTTGCCACTAATCTTCAGTGAAAAAGGCTGAAGTTGGTAACCTAAGGCTAGCAAATAAGTGTTCATAACCCCTACCGCATCCTGAATCAAGGCATAATCAGGATCTGGCTCTAGATTAGCGCTGTGTTCAAACATATCTGATGTCAAGCGATAGTCAGGCGCTGCCTGGATTTCTCCCGTCATATAGATTGGGATGGCCTTGATAATGGCTGGCTGACCGGCCGTTAGCACTGCATATTCACCCGCCAGATAGAGCTTACCGCAGGTTTGGACTCTTGCACTAGCTTTCATTTGACAAGTCCTTTGTTTTGGAGACGATAAGTCGGTACTCCTTCTCAAATATAGCAGCCAGATGGTCTAGGTCTTCCTCCAAGCAGAGGACCTTGACATTGGGCCCCGCGTCCATGGTAAAGTAGCAACGCTCGCCCTGCTCCCGTAGCTTTCTGACGGCATCCATAGCTTGGTAAGACTCCTCTGTCAGATAAGAAAACGGCAGATAAGCTTTCTCTGTCGTAGCATGCATCCGAAGAGCATTTTCTTCCGTCAGCTGACCAACCTTGGCAAAATCATTGTCCTGTAAATAGCCTAGCATAGCCTGATAATCCAAGGCAGACTGGGCAATCCAATCTGGGAAAATGGTGGAAGTTTTAGCACAGAGCTCCATACCGTCTCGGCTGGAAATGGGCTTTTTCTCATCGTGCAGAACCAACATAATCATGGCTAGCTTCAAATCCGTCTTGACTGGATAGATGACTCCACTGTCCTTATCCCAGGCCGCTAGCGGACCAAAGAAAGACCGAGCAGAGGATCCTGAAGCAAACTTGGCCAGCTGAGCCAGCTCTTGCGTCTGATAGCCCGTCTGAAAATAAGCATTGCAGGCCTTGACCAGAGCAGATAGACCGCTGGAGCTGGAAGACAGCCCTGCTGCAGTTGGCATATTATTGCTGGTATCAACGCGGACAAAACCATCTTCTGGAGAGCGGAAACGGTCAATAATCTTACTGATTTTAGCATGTTCTGCCGGGCTTTGCAGCTGACCGTCAATATAAAACTCATCTCCAGTCGCTGAGTCCGGCAAAGGACTCAGCTGCGTCTCGGTATACATATTTTCCAGTGTCAGAGAAATACTACTGGTAGACGGAATCATCTTTTCTGCATCTTTCTTTCCCCAATATTTTACAATTGCAATATTGGCATAGGATTTGACACTTACAGGCTTTCGATCCATGTGTTAATGGCCCCTTTCTCTCTCAATACGGTGGCTAAGACATCCGCCTGACTTCTTTCTCCTACAAGAGCAATGACACAGCCGCCCAGACCACCGCCACTCATCTTAGCTCCCAAAGCTCCATTTTCAATAGCCACCGCTACTAGCTCATCAGCTTTCTGGCAAGACACTCCTAGCCTAGCTAGCTTCTCATGAGCCTTGGTCATAGCTTGCCCCATCGTCATCAGATCCTTGATAGAAATGGCTTTCTCAAGGATTTTTGTTAAATTCCCCAATTCCTGCAACAAAGGCAGAGCCTTTTGACCCTGACTTTCTACAGCACGGATGGCTTCGCGAGTATGACCATGAATACCTGTATCTGCAATTACTAAAAACGCATCCAGATCCAGCTTAATTTCACTGAAACCAAAGTTGCGGATGAATTTGATAGCTACATCACTAAGGCAGGTCTTGGCATCAAGGCCGCTGGGATTCATATGGGCAATCATCTCTGCCCGATTGGCTAGAATCTCTAGGGTTTGGTCATCCAGCTCTTCTTCAAAGTAGTCAAAAACAGCCCGAATAGCTGCAATACTAACCGCAGCCGATGAACCCATCCCTCTCTTTTCAGGAACCATAGACTCCACCTGACAGCGTATCTTAGCACCTTGTCGACCGAGATGTTCTAGACAGGCAAAAACAGCCATAGACAGTGTATCCTCAGCGTAGAGGGTCCAGGCCCGCTCAGACGGAAAGACCCGGCAGGTTACTTCGATATGGTTGAGTGGCAAGGAAATAGCTGGATAGCCATAGACTACCGAATGCTCCCCCATCAAAATAATTTTACTGTGTGCCTTTCCGACACCAATTTCTTTTGTCATGATCTTTCCCTATATTTATTTCTTTAACTATTATTTTAATATACTTTGAAAAAAAAAGCGATTTTTACGAGAAAAATCTTTAGGATTCAAGGAACATGATAAAACTCCGAACTTAGAAGTCGGAGTATCTTATAATTCCGTTTTTATCAGGTCCATCAGCTGGTTGCGATCTACGATCCACTGAGCCCGCTCGTCTTTTTCATAGGTCCGGTTGGACAAGAAAATGACTGCCTTTTGCTCCTTGCGATTGTACATGATAAAGGTTCCCGTGTAGCCAGTGTGATCCAGCCAGCCGTCTTCCAGATTCCAAGCTAGACTGCGCCTTTTGCCTGGCTCCTTGGAAAAATTCTGGGTCAGATTGGCCGCAAAGTCATCCTGCAGATAATGCTCCAGAAATATTTCCAAATCCTTGAGAGTTGAAAATAAGCCAGCACTGCCAGCATGGATACCTAGAACACGCGCCTTGGGATCATGAACCTGACCATCTTGGACACCGCGAACGGTCGGTACAGCTCCTGGAACTGGTCCAAAGCCTGTCTCAGCCAAGCCCCAAGGCTGGAAAATCTGATCTTGAAAAATCTGGTCCAAAGCTTGACCATAGATTTCTTCCAACATAAAACCCAAGAGCAAAAAATTCACATCTGTATAGCGAAAGGTCTTATCTTCAAACACCGTCAAATGATTGAGTGCTTCTTTCAACTCGGGAGCTGTCAGCTGATCACGATTGGGAATAAAAGGATCAAGCCCTGACGTGTGAGTCAAGAGCTGGCGCACAGTCACATCTTCTCGATGAAAGTCCGGATAATAGTGTTGCAAGGGCAAATCCAGATCCAGCTTTCCCTGCTCATATAAAAAGGCTGCTAGAGTCCCCACTCCGACCACCTTGCTGACGCTAGCCAGATCATAGACCAAGCCCGCTTGAGTGACTTTTCTTTCTTGTGGATCAGCCAGACCAAAGTAGAATTCCCGCCACTGACCAGCTTGATATAGGGCTAGGCTAGCCCCAGGATAGATTTCCTGACGAATCTGCTCTTGAATTTTCTCAAAAATTTTTTGCTTTGTCATGCTTGTTCAAACCACAAGTCAATCTGACTAACATCTGTCGCTAAAAGAAACTTTTTAGACTTAGGAACGAACAAATCACGTCCTTCAAGAAGCTCAGCCAATTGATCTACATCAAAACGTTCCAGAGAAAACTTAATCATAGACAAGTCCCAAGTTGCTGCATTTTCAGCTAATAAATCCTGGCCTTCTTCCTCTTTAAACTCAATTGGTAGCGTATCGCCAAAAGGTTGATAATAAGTTTGAGCTGCTGATTTATTAGGAACATTGAGAATCACTTTTTCAATATAAAATTGTGTTAAACCAGTGAACTCAGCCTGTGTCTCAAATGCTGGAGTCTTTTCTAGAGCACGGAGTGTTTGAGAATCATCCTCAGCATGAACTAAGAAAGTATCTCCCTCTGGGGAAACAGCCTTGAAAGCATAGCCCTTCTCACCTTGGTAGACCTGTAAAACAGGACGTGCCTGTCCTAGCAAGGCTTCAATTTCTTTTGGCTCTTCAACCTTTATAGTAATCTGAGCTAGTTTTTTAGGGCCAACAACCTTACGCGAACGCGCGCCTGGTGATTCTTCAATCACTAATCTTTCGCTCTTTGTCTGATCTCCCAAACTGACACCTGGGCCTTCTTCCAACAGATTTTTCATCCCTAATGTCTGACAATAAAATTCTAAGTTTAAACGACGATTGTTCGTTTTTAGTACTGGTACAGCCTTAATCGTTTGATGATTTCGTGTCATAAATTCCTCCAAGTCTCTTCTATTTTAGAGGATTTTCTCCTATTTGACAAATAATTATATAAAAATTTTTAAAAAACAAACACAAGCATAAACAAAAAGCAGCAGGTCATTCCCTGCTACTTGTAAATCAACAATAAACATTGTGAGCGACAACTAAACCATTTGCAGACTCAAATTCATACTGCAAGTAATTTTGGTAAGTTCCAGGCGCTATAATTCCTCTTACATTCAAAATAGCAGTCCCAGCCTGACCAACAATCGAGTCCGCCAGCAAACAACAATTGGTCGAAAGAATAAAATAGCTTTTAAAATGGCTACTCTTGAATTTATAAAGCTCCGCCCCTAGCTCATGCTTTAATTTATAAGCATAGGTGGGACTACCATTGAGTTCCCGATCACTGGGTTCCCATGGCTCTAGCAAGTCATCGATTTCTCTCAGACGCTTTTCAACGGCCTCTCTTTCCTGATCAGTTAAGGCCAGAGAATAGCCAAATAAGGTCTTTTTACTCTCTTTTTTACACAAATCAATATAAGCATCCTTATCCACTTTAAATAGTACCCCGTCACCAATGGTACCAAATAGTTTCTGAGAAAAAGGATCATAACTGCCATAGGAAATCACCTTGCCCTTATAGCAAATATCGACATGACCAATCGCTCCAAACAGGTTTTCCTTAGAAGTATGAACAAGAACTTCTAAATCAGCTTTCTGTTCTCCTTTTAGGATCCGATAAACACTTGATAATTCCTGGTCCTTGGTCCCACGAAAAAAACGGTTGAAGCGTTCTAGTTGTTCAAACGGAACAAAAGCCGCTATGATGACGGGCAAATTGACCCGAAAATGCCTGCGTAAATCCTTTCTTTCCTTATCAAGGTCGAAGAAAAGCCCATCTCTCATATTGGAAATTCCCAGCAAAATCAAATAAATACCTAAAAATAAAAATTGCTGACGACCATCTGTAGCTGGCGAAAAAATGGTTGTTAGAGCTACCAGTCCCTGAAGAACCGCATCAAATAAGTAACGAAAACCTCCCTTAGCCCGATCACAACGGTAGAGGTAATAAGTAATGGCATAAACCACAGCTGTCGCCAACTGATAAAGCCCTAAAATAATAATGACAACATTAACCGAAAAGTTACCAAGTTCATTCAAGCCTGCTAAAAGCAAGCCAAAGATGATTCGTAAAATCTCAGATGTCAGCGGAATATCTTTCTTACCAGCAAAAAAGTAGAGAATACTATTAAACAAGCCCACTAGAAAAAAATAGAGGCTGAGCAAGTCCAGAGCCAGCTTTGTAAACCCTGCTCCATTTATGATAACAATAATTCCCAGCAGAATGGCTAAGAGACCGAAAAGCAAGGTCCGTCGCCCGCTTAATCGATCCATTTTAAATGGAACAATCTTCATTTTCTTCCCTCCAGACTGTACCCTTATTCTTGCCTACTATGAAAAGATAAGAAGGCAGAAATATATACAAAAATCACTTCTTTCCCTCTAGCTTCAAGTCAGCTGAGTCTGCTAAAAAAGGGCTTGCGCCCTTTTAATTATCCATAGATAAATTTGTACAACATAACAGCAGTGATACCTGCAAGGATTGGTGCCACGACTGGTACCCAAGAATACCACCATTTTGAATCACCCTTGTGCTCTCCAAGAACAGACTTAGGCAAGATTTCATGAAGAATACGAGGTCCCAAGTCACGAGCTGGGTTCAATCCAGGACCAGTAGGTCCACCAAGTGAAGTAACCAATGCCATCACAAGGAAACCAAGTGCTAAGTGTGATACAGCCAAACCACTAAAAATGTAGTGACCAACTTGTGCTTTACCTTGGATAGAAGAAGCATCTATACCCTGAGTAGCTGCATATTTAACAATCTCAGCTCCAAAGTAATTCTTTGTCATTGCAATTGCTGCAAAGAAAAGAACGAAGGAACCAACAAACTCATTTACAAAACCATTGATAGTTGCTGCTTTGCGAGACTCAGGTGTTCCATGGTCAATGCTTGAAATCGTTGAGAAACTTCCCAAAATTGCATTTGGATTTGTTGTTTGCAAGTAGTAAGGACGGTGAGTCGCAACCACAAGAGCTTGACCGAAGATAGCTCCCAAAATCTGAGCTGCAATGTAAGGAGCAACATGTCCCCATTCAAAGTAGCCACTGACAGCCAATCCCAAAGTAAAGGCAGGATTAATATGGTTTCCTGAAACATTTCCAAACATCAAAGCAGGAATCATAACACCCATTCCGTAACCAACTGCGATTACCAACCAACCGCTTTGATGACCTTTAGTGCCTTTCAATTCAACGTTAGCTACAGCACCGTTTCCTAAAATAATCAAAATGGCCGTACCCAGAAATTCTGTGACGTATTTCGCCATCCATGTAACATCCATGTGTTCAATCTCCTTATAAAATTTTTAGACAAACTTTATTGTATCAGTTATAATGGAGAATGTAAAGGTCAATTTTATATAAATACAAAAAAGGAGTCGTTTCATGCGTTACAACCAGTATAGTTACACAAAAGCAAGTGAAGAAGTTATGCTGGACGAATTGGCTCGTTTAGGATTCACTATCCAAGCAACTAATTCTCCTAAGGAAAACCTTCAACACTTTTTGCAAAAAATTCTCTTTCGCTATCAGGACGTCAACTATGTCCTCTCTAGCTGGGTAGCCGACCGACAAACAGATCTGTTAACCTTCTTTCAATCAGACCAGCAACTGACTGAAGAGGTCTTCTATACCGTAGCCCTACAGGTCTTAGGTTTTGTTCTCTTCGTAGACTTTGACGATGTAACAGCCTTCTGCAGGAAAATTCATTTCCCCATCACTTATGGAAATATCCTCGAAAATCTTTATCAACTGCTCAATACTAGAACCAAGTTAGGGAATATTCTAATTGACCAGCTTGTCAGTGAGGGATTCATTCCAGAGAGCAATGACTACCACTTCTTCAACGGAAAAAGCCTAGCAACCTTCAGTAGCCATGAGGCCATTCGCGAGGTCGTTTATGTTGAATCCCGTGTGGACACAGATGGAGATGGCAAGCCGGATTTAGTCAAGGTTAGTATCATTCGCCCTTCTTATAAAGGACAAATCCCAGCAGTCATGACTGCCAGTCCCTACCATCAAGGTACCAACGATAAAGCTAGCGATAAGGCACTGCACAACATGAATGTAGACTTAGCCTGCAAGAACCCTAGAACAATTACTGTTCAAGAATCTAGCATTCAAACAGTAGAGCCCCAAGGACAGGCAAGTTTGGTTGAGAAAGCTGAAGAAAAACTGGGCCATATCGGTAGTTACACCCTCAATGATTACCTCCTTCCTCGCGGATTTGCCAATCTCTATGTATCTGGTGTGGGAACTAAGGATTCAGAAGGGATGATGACAAGTGGAGATTATCAGCAAATTGAAGCCTACAAAAATGTCATCGACTGGCTCAACGGTCGTTGCCGTGCCTTCACTGATCATACACGCCAAAGAGAAATCAAGGCAACTTGGTCTAATGGAAAAGTTGCCACAACTGGAATTTCTTACCTAGGAACCATGTCAAATGGTTTAGCAACAACGGGGGTAGACGGGTTAGAAGTCATCATTGCCGAAGCTGGTATTTCTTCCTGGTACAACTACTACCGTGAAAACGGACTTGTCACTAGCCCTGGTGGCTATCCAGGGGAAGACTTTGAATCACTAACTGAACTGACCTATTCACGTAATCTCCTAGCTGGCGAATATCTTCGTCACAATCAAGCTTACCAAGCCTACCTTGACCAGCAAAGAAAAGATTTGGAAAGGGAAACTGGTGACTACAATCAATTTTGGCACGACCGCAACTATTTGATTCATGCAGATAAAGTCAAGGCTGAAGTTGTCTTCACTCATGGCTCTCAAGACTGGAATGTCAAACCTCTCCACGTCTATAATATGTTCCATGCTCTGCCAGCTCATATCAAAAAGCACCTCTTCTTCCATAACGGTGCTCATGTTTATATCAACAACTGGCAGTCTATTGACTTTCGTGAAAGCATGAACGCTCTTTTATCCAAAAAATTACTAGGACATTCATCCGACTTTGACTTGCCACCTGTCATCTGGCAGGACAATAGCCAGGCGCAAAACTGGATGAGCCTAGATGATTTTGGAAATCAAGAAGACTACTCTCATTTCCATCTTGGTAAAGGCTCTCAAGAAATCCGAAATCGTTATTCAGACGAAGACTACAATCGCTTTGCCAAGAGTTATCAAGTTTTCAAAAACGAGCTATTTGAAGGCAAAACCCAGCAAATCACCCTTGATTGGACTCTGGAACAAGATCTCTTTATCAATGGACCCGCTAAGCTCAAGCTCCGCCTCAAATCTAGCACCAACAAAGGGCTCATCTCCGCTCAGCTTTTGGACTATGGGCCTGCCAAACGACTGACCCCAATCCCAAGCCTCTTGGAACCAAGAGTGATGGATAACGGTCGCTACTATATGCTGGACAATCTGATGGAGCTTCCTTTTGCGGACACTCCACACCGTGTCATCACAAAAGGCTTCCTCAACCTGCAAAATAGGACCGACCTCTTAACCGTTGAAGAAGTGGTCCCTAATCAATGGATGGAACTATCCTTTGAACTTCAGCCAACAATCTACAAACTGAAAAAGGGCGACCAACTGCGTCTCGTCCTCTACACTACTGATTTTGAGCACACTGTTCGCGATAAGACAGACTACCATCTAAGTGTTGATATGGAGCATTCTAGCTTAAGTCTGCCTCACAAGAAATCTTGATAAATAAAAAAATAAAAGCACAAGATGTGCTTTTATTTTTCTCGGATATAATTTTTTGCGTACTTATCGTAGTTTGGTTTTTCCTTACGATTCATTGCCAAAATCATGGTTCCTTCAAGATAGTTATCCTCTGAAGTTGGCTGTAAGAGAACAGCGATATTTTTGTCTGCATCAGGGAAAATAATTGAATATTTCTTCCCTTCCATTTCAATCACGATATATTGAACATTATTTTTAAATCCAACCTCTACCTGCTTATACTCTGCTTCTTGTCCATTCACACTGACCTTCTTGTCAGTAAAGGTTACTGTAGTATACTCATGGTTAGAATCCTGAACATTCCACTTGCCTTTAAGGTTTTGTTTGCTGTTGCATCCAGCTAAAATAAAGAGAGGGATCAAAAGACTAAGCAACAGAAGGCTCCATTTGTGTTTTTTCATTAAGAGATTTCTCCTATATCTAAATTTTTAAATATTCTATCATAATCTCAACTTTTTCGTCAACACTGCCTTGAAACGATTCTCTAAATGTTGAAGCAGATTCTTGCCACTTTTTTAAAAAATGATATAATTTGAAGAGTATAGATTACCAAATATTAATCCTCAAACAGGAAAGGAATTATAAAAATCTTATGATGAACATGCAATCAATGATGAAGCAAGCGCAAAAGCTTCAAAAGCAAATGGAACAGAGCCAAGCAGAATTGGCAGCTACTGAGTTTGTAGGCAAATCTGCTCAAGACTTGGTGACAGCAACTTTGACTGGTGATAAGAAAGTTGTAAAAATCGACTTCCAAGCTGCTGTTGTTGATCCAGAAGATCTTGAAACCTTGTCTGATATGACTGTCCAAGCGCTTAACCATGCACTGGAGCAAATCGACGAAGCAACCAAAAAGAAAATGGGTGCCTTTGCAGGTAAACTACCATTTTAATCACAAAACCCTCGCTCTGATTAGAGAGTGAGGGTTTTCTATTAGCTTCCTGGAAAGTTCAAAAGGTCAGCTGCTTTATTTTCTAATAAGGTCGAATATTTAGGATTATCCCTCAACTCTTTAATCGAGTTTTGAATGTATTCAACATCGTCTGTGATAATCCCATCCACCCCTAGTCTAAAGGACTTGGCTACGGCATCTTCTGTATTAATGGTCCAAGTATAGAGTAGTTTGTCTGAACTCCATAGCTTATTGACAAAGTTCTCATCTAAGGTCGAATATTCCATAGTATAGCCAGATGCCTTGGTTCGAGGGAAAATGGTATTATAAGGCAAAATGAAGAAGGCTGGTATATCCTTGTCATAATCCAGTATCTTATCAATTACTTGATAATCTAGCGACTGCATTTGATGCCCATATATTTTGATATTAGCTGCATATTTCTTCAAGAAACGCTCCATCATATCTGAAGAATCAAATTTACTAGTTTTTATTTCAATCAAAAGACGCTGTCCCAATTGATTGGCTCTTTTCAAATAAGCATCAAAGCTTGAAATCTTAGTTCGATAGCCATTTTCTGAAACATCTAGAGCTGTTAACTCTGCTAGTGTCAATTCCTGAGGATGTTTATCTACCCCTGCTAGGTCTTTTAAGGTGGCATCATGCATCATGACGAACTGGCCGTCTTTGGTCTCCTGGACATCCATTTCGATATAGTCTGGCTTGAGTAAGGCTGTTTTTTCTAAAGACTCAATTGTATTTTGTACCCCATTTCCATTTGAAACTCCCCGGTGAGAGATGGTCAGAGGAATGGTTTCCAAAGGAAATTGCAGATAAACATAGCCTTCTAATCCAAAAATTAAGCACGACGCTAGAAGTATCAAAGCCCGTAACCAAGGATTCCCCTTTTTTCTAGGATAGTCTGCCAGCGACTTATCAGTCAAGAAATATAGAAACTTGATTAAAAAGTAGCTCAGCATGAAATAATAAGCCAGCTTCATGACTACAAAATTGAAGACTCCGACACCAAGGCTAATTGCATTAGACTGGGTATCCGCATATTTTTGAAGAAAGACAATACCAATGACAAAGAAGGCGTAGATAAACAAACTTTTGAAAACAATCCAAGATAAGTGCCATGAATAGAAAATGAGCCGTTTTCTGGTCTTATCCAGGCTAAATCGGATGGCTTCTCTAACAGAGATTCTTTCTGAAAAGATTTTGGGGATGGCAAACATAAAGCGCACCGCCATTAAGAATAGCATTATTGCTAGAATCCCTATCACCCAGCCCAAATAGTATTGATTGCTCAGATATTCCTGTATAAACTCCGGAATTAAAATCTTATTGAGGTAGTATATTTTTAAAATCTGTCGGAAAAAAGGAAAGAGAATCCCCATATAACATACAATAAAGAGGACCTTTCCTGGTCTAGCTCTTAGTAGCATAATCCAACTGTCTCTCAAAGTCGCTTCAATAAAGCCCCAATGGGAACGTTCTTCCTTATCTAACAAGTTGCGTACGCCCATGAAGATAATGCCTGCCTGGAAATAAGCGACTAATAAATTGACCAAAAATAGGGCTAGAAACTGGGCAGTCACAAGCCAATTTGCTGTGAAAATACTTACAGCGTTGTTATAAGATAAGTATTCGTAGCCTGTCTGCTTGAGCAATGATTCAGCCGCCCAAGACGTAAAAGGAATCCAGGCAAATTCCATGGCCATAAAAACCATGAAAAAGAGTAGCAAAATCTTATCTAAATTTCGGTAGAGACGTTTGAAGCCTAACTTTTGCGGTTTCATCTTCATTCCTTCTTTTTTAAAACAATAAATCTCAGTTTTTCAACTGAGATTTTTCTTACTTCCCAAATAAACGCGCCCAGAATCCTTTGTTTTCCTGCTGTTGGACCTGCTCTTTTGCTTCGTCCAACTCTAACAGTAAAGTTTCGCGCTCACTCATAGCCTTGGCTGTCAACTGTTGTTGCTGATCCAGTTGCTTGTCCTTCTCCGCAATCTGAACATCCTTAATCCGAAGTTGTTCGTCTTTGCGTTTTAATTGCTCATCTTTTGACTTGAGTTGATCGTATAGACGGAGAATCTCTGCATTTTTCTCGTCTACCAAAATTTCCATCAGTTCGCGCTGTTTGACGTCTTCGCTAACTGGTTCATCCTCAAAAATGGTCTTCTTGTATATCTCTTCCAGTTTAATTAATCCGCTGCGAGTAACAACCGTTACTCCTTTTTCATTTTTTGTTGTATCTTCTTCTGGGAGAGCTTTGACACGATTGTTAATCGCTTGGCGACTAACCCCGAGAATCTCAGCTAACTCGCTGACTGTCTTTTCAATTGCCATAATTTCCTCAAATACTTTTTCTAGATATAGATACCTAAATCTTATCATATCAAGGCTTCCCTGTCAAATTTCCCAATATTTTCTAAGCTTAACTCCTATCCATTTTTCTCCCTTTTATGATACAATGAGACAGATTAGATTACTTTGAAATTGAATAACTACGCCAAGCTTAAAACGATCATTTAACTGCTCATTAGTGGACAATATTTCCTAAGAAACATTCACAATTAAACCTTAGCCAAATTTATATCAGAAAGGACGATAGGAATGAACCATTTCGACACAATCATCATCGGAGGAGGACCAGCTGGCATGATGGCTGCCATTTCTAGTTCTTTCTACGGACAGAAGGCCCTGCTTCTTGAGAAAAATAAACGCTTGGGCAAGAAACTAGCTGGTACAGGTGGCGGGCGCTGCAATGTGACCAATAATGGAGATTTGGATGACCTCCTGGCTGGTATTCCAGGCAACGGACGCTTTCTTTACAGCGTCTTTTCCCAGTTTGACAACCATGATATCATCAACTTTTTCACAGAAAATGGTGTCAAACTCAAGGTTGAAGACCACGACCGTGTTTTCCCAGCGACAGACAAGTCCCGCACCATTATCGAAACTTTGGAAAAGAAAATTGCAGAGCTGGGCGGCACTGTTATCACCAACACCGAAATCGTCTCTGTCAAAAAAACTGATGATCTTTTCATTGTCAGATCCAGCGACCAGACTTGGACCTGCCAGAAATTGATTGTGACGACTGGCGGCAAGTCCTATCCTTCAACAGGCTCGACAGGCTTCGGCCACGATATTGCCCGACACTTCAAGCACACAGTAACTGACCTAGAGGCTGCTGAAAGTCCCCTTCTGACTGACTTTCCTCACAAAGCGCTTCAGGGGATTTCGCTGGACGATGTGACCCTAAGCTATGGTAAGCATGTCATTACTCACGACCTACTCTTTACCCACTTTGGCCTATCAGGTCCGGCAGCCCTGCGCTTGTCTAGCTTTGTCAAGGGTGGCGAAACCATCTATCTCGATGTTCTTCCTCAGATGAGTCAGCAGGATTTGACAGACTTTTTAGAAGAAAATCGGGAAAAATCTCTGAAGAACTGCCTGAAAATCCTTCTGCCTGAGCGAATGGCAGACTTTTTTGCCCAGCCCTTTCCTGAGAAAGTCAAACAACTCAATCTCAGTGAAAAAGAAGCCCTCATCAAGCAAATCAAAGAACTGCCCATCCCTGTTACTGGCAAAATGTCCCTGGCCAAGTCCTTTGTAACCAAGGGCGGTGTCAGCCTCAAAGAAATCAATCCTAAAACCCTAGAAAGCAAACTCGTTCCCGGCCTCCACTTCGCTGGAGAGGTCCTAGACATTAATGCCCACACGGGCGGCTTCAACATCACCTCTGCCCTCTGCACTGGCTGGGTAGCAGGAAGCTTGCATTATGAGTGATAGGTAAAATAGTAGAATCATAAAAAAACTGGTCGAGGAAAATCCTTGCCAGTTTTTATTCTACATTCCTTCGCACATAAGCAGCAATCACATCTGACGTATACTGAGCTGTGCCAACTCCAAATTTGTCGATGTTTTCCTTAAACTCTGGGTTATAGACATAGCCTTTACCGATATGACCAAATACTTCAATAGAGCAGTCAAATCCATAAGTGCGAATGGCTTGTAAAAGACGCCCTGCCTGCTCTTGATTTTCTGCTGCGTCAACCGACAAGCCTTGCTGCATATTCTCTGCCAGACTTTGAAATACTTGATTGAAGGCTACGGCAGATTCTTCTTCCCGTCCATTTTGACGAGTCAGAGCTTCCGTCATGACTTCTTGACCGTATTCTTCGACAGCTTCTTGATGGTATTTTTGATTGTCTTCGTAGGTAAAGCCTACGAATTTTTCTTTCATTGTCATTTTTCTTTCTCCTTTTTGAGCTTGAATTGTTTTTTGCAAGGTCGAAATCAAAGTATCCAAGCGGTCTCTTTCTTGCTCAAGACAATCCAACTGCCTTACCAGATGTGAGAATAGGGCCTGATCATCCTGACTCAAGAGCTCTGCTATTTTCTCCAAGGAAAAGCCCAGATACTTGTAGTAAAGAATGACTTGCAACCTCTCTAAATCGGCTTGGCTGTACGTCCGGTAGCCATTTTCTGATTTAGCAGGTACTAAAAGCCCGATTTTGTCGTAGTGATGTAGAGTTTTGACTGAAACACCTGAAAGCTGTGCAGCTTCTTTAACATGATACATGAAAGACCTCCTTGCTACTATAGTATAATCCCTAACCTTAGGGTAGGGTCAAGTGTTGTTAAAAAAACTCCCTGCCTAGATTACAAGGGAGTCTCACAGTTTAGTTTTTAGTTAAAGAAAATTCAAAAGCATAGTAATTTGAATAATCAAGAGGTTGATCAGCAGGACCAGTAAACATGACAGGTGTGAATTTACCATTTTCTAAAGTAAAGCCTGGCTCAGCTTTCCCTATACCACCAAGGCCTGTTATACCAGGAGTCAAGGCACTATATTCTCCTGAAACTAACTCCCATCGATAGAGGTTTTGACTGATTTTAATGGCTCTTGCAACAGCCTTTACATCGCTCTTTTGCCCATAACTGCTAAAGTTAGCCTGAGTCCAAATAGATCCATCTGCGCCAACAGTCATTGTAATCTCCTCAGCTTGAGGACTTCTTCCTTTCCAGACACCAACTAATTCTGATGGAACAATGGAGTCTGCTGTAAGAGCTTCCTTAGCGCTAGAACTGGATGAACTAGTTTGGCTTGATTTTGAAGCATCCTCGCTAGAAGAGACTGAAGTTTGGCTTGATGAAGTCGATGACTCCTTGGAACTGCTCTTACTAGACTCACTCGATTTACTCTGACTAGACTTACTCGATTTACTGACCTTATCGCTGGATGAACTCTTTGTTACGCTATCTTTTGGCGAACTGCAGGCTACTAAAGAAAATGACAAAGCTAGAAATAAAGATGCATAAAGGAGTTTCGACAATGATTTCACCATCATGGTTACCTCTTTTCTACGTTCTGAAATTATTATAGTTCTTTTTATTCAAAAAAATCAAGTTATTTTTGGAATTGGTTTAAAATCTTTACTTATATAAAACCTTTTGTAAAAATGGCCAAACTAGGTAAAATCTATAAACACTTTATCAACAGCGAATGAGTTCAAGTATCCTATTCCATAGGCTATGTAAAAGCAAGGGAAGATAAAGTGATTGAACCTACTTAAAAAGGAGAAAACAAAATCATCACTAAAGTATTTTGTCAAATCTTCCCTAAATCAATAAAACAAGAGGATTGATTTCCTATTTGTGAGAAACCATAGCAATAAAGCCCAGTTTTTCTTGATTCTTTTGGAACATCTTAAACATCTTCATAAATTGGCCGTAGTTTTCTTTCTTGAGGGCATTGAAGCAAATTTTCAGAGTGCCGCCTAGTCCTTCGTCATATATCATCCCTCGAAGGCTCATCAAGGTCATTTCGCCGACAAAGGTGTCTACACGGTCAAAAGCATGAGAACGTGCCAGCTGAATCCAAGAGCCTTCTGTCAATGGGCCAACATTGACGTTAATCGCACGTGACAGCTCTTCCCGGACATTCTCATCTCTTTGCTTAAGCATGACATCGTGTGTGAGGAGCACTCCGCCTGGCTTCAGCACCCGGTAGTACTCATCCATACATTTAGCCTTCCCCTTATCCGTCTGCATGGTCAGCATGGCTTCATTGATAACGATATCAAACGAATTGTCATCATAAGGCAGCTTCATAGCATTAGCCTGCTCAAATGTGACGAGTTCTCCAACGCCAGCCTTGTCTCCATTAAGTCGCGCCTGAGCCAGCGCAGCCTTATCTAAATCAACTGCAGTAATTTCGCAACCAGATTTTTTTGCTAATTCAATCGTTGTCGTTCCCATATTGCAGGCGACTTCTAAAACCTTTTTGTCGCTAGAAAATTGCCCTTGCTCTATCAACCAGTCGGTTGCAAGCTTACCTCCGGGTCGAAGACGCTTCTTTCCTAATTTTGCTAAAAATTTATGACCTGCTTCTGCCATGATCCACCTCCTTAGTCTAACAACACCATTATACCACGATTATGAAATTTTCTGACATTTCTAATAATAAAAAATCTCTCTACCTGAAATAGAAAGATTTAGAAGTTATTAGATCATTTGAACTACTAAGCGTAATAGAGCAACTAAAATCACGCCACAAACCACTGTCAAAATCAAGTTTTTATACTTAAATGCTATGTAAGTTGTTGGAAAAATCGCCAGCAAATCCAGCCATTTAAAACTTGGCAGCTGACCTGTTTTAGCATTTGTGACACTGGACAGGATAAGGGCAAAGATAATGGAAACAGGCAGATATTTGAGGAAACGCTCTGCCATGGGCGGGAGGCCCTTGTACTTGACTAGGATAAAGGGCAAAACCCGCGGAATCCAAGTGACCAGGGCTGACAAAAGAATGGCCAGCAAAATATACTTACTTATCATCCAAAATCACCCCCACCGTACAGCCTAGCAAGGTCGCAAAAAGCACCGCCAGCGAATTTTGAAGTAGCATAGTTAGGACCAAGTAGGCAAGGCCCACCACACCTAAGACTAAAAAGAGCTTCTTTATCTTGACCCGTCGCAGCATGATTGTAAACTGAGAAGAGAAAATACCGATAAACATGGAGACTAGGGCAAAATCCAGGCCAAAGCTTTCAGGACTGGGCAGAAGGGCGCCTAGGGCTGTCCCAAAAACAGTTCCCACAATCCAAGAAGCATAACTCATGAAATTGTTCCCCATCATCCAGCTAGCAGCAATCTCTTTTGTATGCACCTGCTCCCCCATCAAAACTCCATAAGATTCATCAGTCAAAAAAGACCCAATGACAATATTCTGCATCAAGCTAGACTTTCGAAAAAAAGTTGACGCATGCAGACAGAGTAAAAGATGTCGAATATTAATAAGAAAAACAGTCAGTGCGATGACTAAAACCGGCGCCTGCTGAGCAAATAAACCAATCATGGCAAACTGGGCGCTGCCGGCATAAACCAGAATACTCATCACCCCCATCTCCAAGGGATTCATATGAGGTGCCGCCATGATGCCGCAAGCTAGACCAATTCCAATATAGCCCAGAGCCGTTGGCACTGCCGCCTGTGCCCCCTGTTTAAATGTCTGTCCGCGCATTCTTCTCCTTTACTCCATCGTTTCAAAAGCCAGACTCGGCTTAGCATTCAGATCCAAACCGGCAAAATTTTCCTTATTCCACTCGCTGACACTAGCATAAGCAATCATACCAGCATTGTCACCGCAAAGGCGAAGAGGCGGAATAATCACCTTAACATCCTGAATCTCAGCTGCCAAGCGTTCTCTCAGGCCTTGATTGGCCGCAACACCGCCCGCCACAACAAGAGTCTTGACTGGATATTTTTCCAGCGCTTTTTTAGTCTTGGCCATGAGAATATCCATGACCGCTGCCTGAAAGCTTGCTGACAGGTCTTGATTAGACAAGACCTCTCCTTTTTGCTGGGCATTGTGGTGCAGGTTGATAAAGGCCGACTTGAGGCCGGAAAAAGAAAATTCCAGATTATCTTCCTTGATCATGGCCCGCGGAAAATCATACATATCCCGTCCTTGATGAGCCAGCTGATCAATCTCCCGGCCTGCTGGATAGGTCAGCCCCATGACTCGACCGACCTTATCATAGGCTTCACCGACCGCATCATCGCGAGTTTCCCCCACAATCTTATAGTCACCAGCCTGACTAACATAGACCAGCTCGGTATGGCCACCACTGACCAAGAGAGCCAGCAAGGGAAATTCCAAGGGCTCCACGCTCTGGGCTGCCATCAGGTGGCCGGCCATATGATTGACTGGAATCAAGGGGATATCATGAGCCCAGGCAAAGGACTTAGCCGCGGCTAAACCGACTAGAAGCGCCCCAACCAGACCAGGACCGTAGGTGACAGCCACAGCAGTAACTTGCTCCTCACTAATCCCTGCTTCTGCCAAGGCCTCCTCAATACAAACCGTAATAACTTCCACATGATGGCGACTGGCAACTTCCGGTACCACTCCGCCAAAACGCTTGTGGCTCTCAATCTGGCTGGCAATGACATTGCTCAAAAGCTCAGTCTCATTCTTCAGAACCGCCACACTGGTCTCATCACAAGACGTCTCAAAAGCTAAAATATATCTATCTTTCATGGATCTCTCTTTTCATGACAATCGCATCTTCCACCGGCGCATGGTAGTAGGCCTTCCGCCGCGCGATTGCTTCAAATTTTTCTTTTTTGTAAAATAGCAGAGCTGGCTTGTTGGACTCCCTCACTTCGAGGAAAATTTCTTTGTTTGCTGGCAAAAAGTCAAACAAGGCTGTCGCGATTTTCTGCCCCTGATAGCTAGGCAATACAGCAATCTGCAGGACTTCTGCTTCAAAGTCTGTCTCCTGCCAGACTAAAAAGCCGACCAGTAGCCCCTCATCTTCTGCTAGCACACAACTGTTCACATCCGAACGCAGAACCTCTGCCACTTGGTTCGCCGTCCAAGGGCTGACCTCATAGACTGCAAGTAAGAGCTGTTCCAGCTTTTCTGCAAGAGTAGCCACGTCATCATCTGAGCTGTCGCTCCATTTTCTCATCTTAATCATAGGCGCTGAATGTAAGAATCGCTGGATTCCTGATGGGTCTTGAGCCAATTTTCCTCAGCCTCTACCCGCTTGAGGTAGTTAGGAACAAAGTCATGAATAGACTGGGCTGGCAGTTCTAAACCAAGACGACCAATAGTTGCTGCGTCTGGTAAGGTCGGCTGAATGGCAGCCTGAGGAAGAGTTGCCTCAATCTGCTCCGCAAAAGCTGCTGTCTCTCCGACAAAAGTGACTGGCTGGTCAGCAGCGCCAGCTATTTCCAAAACCTCTGCCAAAGGTAGATGAGCTTCCGGCCGTACAGCCTGACCAGACTGGTAAAAGCCAGCGTAGACATTATTGCGGCGGGCATCCATGATAGGAATGACCAAGCCTTCCACCTGCTCTGGGACTAAAGCTAGCAAACTAGACACACCGACCAGTTCAATCTTAAGTGTATGCGCCAGAGTCTTAGCTGTCGCCACCGCAATTCTCAGACCTGTGTAGCTACCTGGTCCCTGAGCCACTACGATACGATCCAAATCCGTCGGTTTTATGTCCAAACTATTCATGAGAAAATCAATAGCCGGCATAAGGGTAATGCTATGATTTTTCTTAATATTGAGCGTTGTCTGAGCCAATAGATGCTCATCTTCTAAAATAGCTAGAGACAGTGCTTGATTAGAAGTATCAAAAGCCAATAATTTCATTCTTATCTTTTCCTTACTCGATTGTCTGCCTTATATTATACTACGAAGAGAGGGATTTTCCAACTTCTTTCCCCTTTAGGTAGAAGGGAAAAATGAAAACGGCTTCCTCTTCTTTTTGGATTTCTAACTTTTACTAATACCGTATTTTATGATATAATTGTTATAATTGTAACGAACCAAGATTAATCTATTACCCAGAAAACTAAATATAAAAAAACAGCTGATAACTTGGCTGCATGTTTGTTGTAGATTAATCGTGAAATGAAAGGAAATAGAATGATTTATAAAGTTTTTTATCAAGAAACAAAAGACCGTAGCCCACGTCGTGAAAACACTCGCTCTCTTTACTTGGAAGTTGAAGCAGATAACGAACTCGAGGGACGCATTAAAGCCCGTAAATTGGTTGAAGAAAATACTGATTACAACATTGAATTTATCGAACTCTTGTCTGACAAACACTTAGAATACGAAAAAGAATCAGGCACTTTTCAAGTAACGGAGTTTTAAACCATGTCCTATACTTTAAAACCAAAAGAAGTTGGCGTTTTTGCCATTGGTGGTCTAGGAGAAATTGGTAAAAACACCTACGGAATCGAATATCAAGACGAGATTATTATCGTTGATGCAGGTATCAAATTTCCAGAAGACGATCTTCTAGGGATTGACTATGTCATCCCCGATTACTCCTATATTGTAGAGAATATCGACCGTGTCAAAGGGGTTCTTATTACTCACGGTCACGAAGACCACATCGGTGGTATCCCATTCTTGCTTAAACAGGCTAATGTACCTATTTATGCTGGACCTCTGGCACTAGCCCTTATTCGTGGCAAATTGGAAGAGCACGGACTTTTACGTGATGCCAAACTCTACGAAATTAACCAAAACACTGAACTGAAATTTAAAAACCTTAAAGCAACTTTCTTCCGTACGACCCACTCTATCCCAGAACCTTTAGGAATTGTCATTCATACACCACAGGGTAAGATTGTCTGTACCGGTGACTTTAAGTTTGACTTTACTCCAGTCGGTGAACCAGCTGACCTGCACCGTATGGCAGCTCTAGGCGAGGAAGGCGTTCTCTGCCTTCTCTCTGACTCGACAAATGCTGAAGTTCCTACTTTTACTAATTCTGAAAAAGTAGTTGGCCAATCAATCATGAAGATTATCGAGGGTATTCACGGACGCATTATTTTTGCCTCCTTTGCCTCAAATATCTTCCGTCTTCAACAAGCTGCAGAAGCTGCGGTAAAGGCTGGACGCAAGATTGCGGTCTTCGGTCGATCTATGGAAAAGGCGATTGTTAACGGGATTGAATTAGGCTATATCAAGGTTCCTAAAGATACCTTCATTGAGCCAAATGCTATCAAAGACTACCCTGCTAGTGAAGTCCTGATTATGTGTACCGGAAGTCAGGGTGAGCCTATGGCAGCCCTGTCACGTATTGCTAACGGTACTCACCGTCAGGTTCAGCTACAGCCTGGAGATACAGTCATCTTCTCATCTAGCCCTATCCCTGGTAATACGACTAGCGTTAACAAGCTGATTAATATTATCTCTGAAGCTGGTGTAGAGGTTATTCATGGTAAGATTAACAACATCCACACCTCTGGACACGGTGGCCAGCAAGAGCAGAAACTTATGCTCCGCTTGATCAAGCCTAAATATTTCATGCCAGTCCACGGTGAATACCGCATGCAGAAAGTCCATGCTGGGCTAGCCGTTGATACTGGAGTTCCAAAAGACAATATCTTCATCATGAGCAACGGCGATGTGCTAGCTCTGACAGCTAATTCTGCCCGCATAGCTGGTAGTTTCAATGCTCAAGATATTTATGTCGATGGAAACCGTATTGGTGAAATCGGTGCTGCTGTCCTGCGCGACCGTAAAGACCTGTCAGAAGACGGGGTGGTACTTGCTGTCGCAACAGTCGACTTTGAATCACAAATGATTCTAGCAGGCCCAGATATTCTCAGCCGTGGCTTCATCTACATGCGTGAGTCTGGTGATTTGATTCGCCAAAGTCAGCGTCTTCTTTTCAATGCTATCCGCATTGCCCTCAAAAATAAAGATGCCAATATCCAGTCTGTCAATGGTGCTATCGTCAACGCCCTTCGTCCTTTCCTTTATGAAAATACTGAGCGCGAACCAATTATTATTCCGATGGTGCTTACACCAGACGAAGACAACTAAAAAATAGCTTTGCCCAAGTGGCAAAGCTATTTTTTTGTTTTATCTTTTGTCCTAGACGCATGTTTGATAATCCAAGCACAGCTTGGACTCAGCTCTTCCTCCTGCCAAGTTTGGATGATACTCTCAAACTTTTCAAGATCTTCTTTATATAAATCATTCAGATTATTTGCGACACTTTTTTGGACTGATTTGTCCCTATCATCCTTTAAATTCCTTAAAACAGTAGCAAACTCATCAAAATAATCTAAAACCACGGTCTGCTTCTTAGCCCAAGGTAGTCGAATCCGCATACACTCGCTGGCTAATCTGCGGACACGCATATTCTCATCTTGGCTCCACACTAACAATAAATCCAACGTAGCTTTAGGATAATTAGCTAGTAAGGGACGCATGGAAAATTCTCCAGTAAATCGCTTGGTTAATTCCTTACTGAAGGCGGCACTCAGCTCGAATTCCTGACCTCCGTAAAGTTCTACATATTTGCCAATCGGCCACAACCAGTAGCCTTCTGAAAACATACCCAAGCCACCCTCTAACTCCGGACCAAGTATCTGCTCAAAAACCTTAAGGGAATCAGCATAAGAAAGTGGCAAGCATTCTTTGATACTCTTTGCCAGCAGCTCTTGACGCTGAGTAAATTCCAAAGCTTCTAAGTCGCTTTCAACCAGAGACATAAAATGCTGAGCATCAAATTTATCTGTTACCTCTTGCAGGCGCCTACTCAAATCCTCCGCATAAATCAAATCATAATAATCTTTAACCTTTTTTGCCATGATTTTTAAATCCTCTTAAAAGATTGCTTATCGCATCTCGAACTTCTGCTTCTCCCTCTTTCTCCGCCAGATAAAGAGACAACTCGTTCAAGGCGCCTGAAATCATATGCGCGGCCATATCCAGATCAATAGAGATAAGCTTCTCTTCTTTAGATAAAATGTCTAATTGCTCTCTCAAATGAAAGAAAGAATTAGCCTCGTCCTGACTGCGCCACTCTTTCCACTCAACAACATTAGGTCCATCAAGTAAGAGAATGCGTTTATTTTCTGTCAAAGTCGCAAAACGAACAAAAGCCACACAGCCTTCCACCAATTGCTCCCAAGAATCGTGTGCTTCCAGAGCGTTTTGTTCTACATATGACCCCAGTTCGGACTGAATTTGTGCCAGTACCGCAATAAACAAAGCTTTTTTATTCCCGAAATGATGATAAAGTGCGCCTCTTGTCATTCCCAGCTCATCCACAATTTCCTCCAAGGAAGCTTCTGCATAACCCTTTAAAGAAAAATGTTGCCGAGCGATTGCTAATATTTTCTTGCTTGTCTCTAAGGAAGCCTGCTGTTTTTTATTCATCTTCACTCTCCAAATAATTTGCCACAAACTCAGCACTAGGCGGAATGACTTGAATGACATCAACCAAAACAGAACCCGGCGCTTTCACAATGAAATGGCGCTGACCAAAATCTTCACTCTTAATGGGAAGAAGGAACTCCATTTCTTCTTGCTGACGCAATTCTTCATAAAGACAATCCACATTGTCAACTTCGATATTGATGATTAGGCCACTCGCCTTAGACTGGTAAGCTTGTGGCACTGTCCCATGCTTGCCATCAATAAAAGCAAGCTCAAAACCACTCTCGATATTCTTTAAACTAATATACCAATCTGATCGATATTCTTTAAACTAATATACCAATCTGAACGGAAAGTTTCCTGAAATTGGAAATAATCAATAAAGAATTGTGCAGATTGATGGACATCTTCACTCATTAAAACTGGATATAAACTAGTAATCATTTGTTCTCCTTTTCTTAAGTTTCATTTTAACATACATTCAGTATGTATGCAAAATTAATGTTTAAAAACAGAAGCCAAATTGACTTCCATCTATTTAAGAAAAACTCAGCTTAATCGCTTAATCAAATGATATTTGCTAATGCCCTTTTGTGGGACATCTGCTAGACTAGCGTAGATTTCATAACCTTGTTTGAGGTAAAAATCCTTGGCCTGATAGGATTTGGTGGATAAGGTAATACTAGTTGCTCCTGCTTCTGCAGCCTTTTCTTCTAATTCTGACAATAGAGATGCTCCCAAGCCTTTTTTCTGGTACGCTTTATCCACCACCAAAGCCTTGATATGAATATTTTCTAATAGCTGCTGGCCATGGAGCAAGGCCATTAATCGATCATCCTCCTTCCGCGTCAGATAATAATCTCTGGGCTCTAGTTTTTCAAGCATATCTGAACCAAAGCAGACTTCATATTGCTCATCAAAAACCCGCTTAATAAAATCATCAAATTTTTCCATCTTACTTCTCCTCCACGAAAAAGCAGGGGACTTTCAGGCCACCTGCTCTATCATTAGTATAGATCTAAATAGTTATCAATTTCCCATTGTGAAACAAAGGTTGCGTAGCTAGCCCACTCGATACGCTTAGCCTCTACAAAGCTAGTATAGATGTGATTGCCGAGGGCATCCTTGACGACTTCATCCTCAGTTAGAGCCTTTATAGCATTGTGTAGAGTTGAAGGAAGGTCTGTAATGCCAGCTTCCTTTCGTTCTTCTGCTGACATAACATAAATATTCTCTTCAACAGGAGCTGGTGCCTGAATCTTATTTTCAATTCCGTGAAGACCCACTTCAAGAAGAACAGCCATAGCAATATAAGGGTTAGCCATAGGGTCTACAGAACGTAATTCCAAGCGAGTTCCCATACCGCGAGATGCTGGCACACGAACCAAAGGAGATCGATTTTGCCCTGCCCAAGCAATATAAACTGGTGCTTCGTAGCCAGGAACCAAACGCTTATAAGAGTTGACGGTTGGATTCATAATAGCTGTATAGTTGTAGGCGTGTTTGATCAAGCCACCCAAGAAATAGTAGGCTGTATCCGACAATTGCATACCTCTTGGATCCTCAGGATCAAAAAAGGCATTTGTCCCATCCTGATTAAAGAGAGACATATTACAGTGCATACCTGAACCAGCAATACCAAACTTAGGCTTAGCCATGAAAGTAGCGTACAAGCCATGCTTACGAGCTATAGTCTTAACGACCAGTTTAAAGAGCTGGATTTTATCACATGCACGTAGAACTTCATCATATTTAAAATCAATTTCGTGCTGACCAACAGCTACTTCATGGTGACTAGCCTCAACTTCAAATCCCATACTTGTCAAAACATTGACAATCTCTCGGCGAGTATTATCAGCTAAGTCTGTCGGAGCTAAATCAAAATAACCTCCTTTATCATTCACCTCTAAAGTAGGATCTCCATTTTCATCCAACTTAAAGAGGAAGAATTCTGGCTCTGGTCCAAGATTAAAGGATTTAAAGCCCAGCTCCTCCATGTGCTTGAGGGCGCGTTTCAAGTTACTGCGCGGATCTCCCTGGAAAGGAAGACCTTCTGTCGTATAGACATCACAAATTAATCCTGCAACGCTACCATTTTCATCTCCCCAAGGGAAAACAGTCCAAGTGTCCAAATCTGGATATAGATACATATCCGATTCGTTAATCCGAACAAAACCTTCAATAGAAGAACCGTCAAACATAGCTTTGTTAGATAATACTTTGTCTAACTGTTCATCTGTTGCAGGGATTTCCACATTTTTCATTGTTCCCAAAATATCTGAAAACATAAGACGGATAAAGGTAACATTTTTTTCTTTAACTTCGCGCTTGATATCAGCAACTGTAATAGGCATGGTGATCTCCTTATGGAATAAAACAATAGTTATGGTCGTTTTAATTGACCAAATGTCGGCACAGAGGATGCAAATCTACTCTGTTGCACAATGTCGTTGTGTAGTGCACGTCGAACGTCTTTTGCGCTCACTGGTTTTTTGGCCATTGCTTCACGTTCAGCATACTTACGCTTGATTGCAGCAATATTATAGCCTTCAGAAATATAGTCTTTTATTTCCAGCAAGCGATCCATGTCATTTAGGGAATACATGCGACGATTCCCTTCTGTTCGCTCAGGTGTAATCAGCTGCTGATCCTCATAATAGCGAATCTGCCGAGCCGTTAAGTCTGTCAATTTCATAACGCTGCCGATTGGGAAAACTGCCAAATTGCGTCGCAGTTCTTTTTCTTTCATTACATCCTCCTTTCGTAAGAGATGAGAACTCCAAAAACTAATAGGAAAACAAGCTATCAAACCGGCTTTAGCACGACCATATGATAGCTGAAACAATTACTTTTCTTTTCAGATAAAAAGGATTGCTAATCATTCTTTCTAAGTTTTTAGTACGGATCCAATTCCTTACTTGTATGGCAAGTATTAGCAAATGAAGCAAAAACTTCACTCTCCACTAGCCAAGATTACCACTATTATATTCCTAAAGATTTATCCTGTCAAGAAGGAATGTTACTTTTTCTGACATATTCATTTGCTTTTCTCTTTTCTAAAAAAAGAACGCAGGCGATTAATGTCATAATTTACTAACATGGCAACGAATACACCAAGAAATGTCTCAAAAATCCGGGCAAATACGTAAACAATCGTATCCCCTTCAGAAACTGACAGTGTAATAATCAAGAGGGCCGATACACCCCCAATTACCCCTGCCTTATTGTTCATGGCAACATTAGTCATAATCGTTAGCATGGTACAAATCGGAACAAAAAGCAAGGTGACCCAGAGCTGATCTTGAAAAACCTTATTGATGAGGAAAAAAATCAAGGCATAAAAACCACCGATGCTATTTCCTAAGATACGAGAAGTACCAAAATGTACACTCTTATCAAAATCTTCTCGCAGGCTAAAAACTGCTGTCAAAGCGCCAATCTGCAGACCACCCCAGCCAAATAGACTAAACATCAAGAGAATGATAAAAACCGCCAACCCTGTCTTAAAAGTCCGCATTCCTAATTTGAATTTCGATTTATCAAACTTGTACTTGCTAAAATAGTTCATTCCTGATCCTCTTTCAAATCAAATTACTTTCATTCTAACATATTTTCCAACAAAAAGCCTTCTTGTTTGCAACAACCTCTCATTCTCACCCTCTACATCCTATCTTGAAAAATAAAAAAAGATCTAGAGCACACTCTAAATCTTTAATCAAATTAGTTTGGATAGATATACGTTACATTTCCCAAAAATTCATTGGGGTTAAAATAACCGCGATAATTATCAATTTGCTTTTGACGATTGTAATTAGCTTCTAGCACTTGGATTGTACCATCGCTCTGAACGTCTGTAACATAAGCAACGTGACCATACTCTCCTCCGTCCCAAACAGCAATTGCACCTACTGTCGGAACTGTACCAGTAACATAACCTTGATTGCTAGCATTGATAGCCCAAGTATTGGCATTACCCCACCAGTTGCTTGCCCAAGGAGCTAATTCCTTAACACCCCAAGTACATTGTCCGATTGGATAAGAGTTACCATAGTCAGTAGGGGTATTTAAAACAACATCATCTACATCAGATACCAAATCAGCATTACTGCTCACACCATAACCTGAATTTGCATAAGTAGAAGTAGCGCCGTCCACTTCCAAAACATCACCTGGGTTGATTGTATCAAAAATAGATTTGCCATTTTTTGCAGCTAAATCATAAGGGCTCATCCCGTGAGCACTAGCAATTCCAAAGAAAGAATCACCTTGTTGCACAACATAAGAATCTGCATGTGCAACTTGAAGACCAGCTATAGCTGAAAGAGCTGTAGAAGCAACTACAAGAGCTGTTTTAATAAATATTTTTTTCATAAAATGATTTTCCCCACAAAATTTGATGTTAACATCATCATACCTTATTTAGATGTCAGTTATCTTATCTCAATATTTTGAAATGATTACAAATTCTATATATTTCTGATACATAAATTATATAGAAAGTAGAAAAAAATAAGGCCGGAACACTGGGTTCCAGCCTTAAAATCTATAGAGTCCTAAATTACCGACTCAGTATAGCCGACATAACATCAAAGATGAAACAAGTCTAAGCTATTTGATTAATCTTCTTTGCGTTTTGCCAGACCTAATCCTAGGAAACCAACAAGGGCAGCCAAGCCTAGGTAAGGCATATAAGTAGCATCATTTGTTCCTGTTTTTGGAAGTGTTGTTAATTCTTTACCAACAGAAACAGGAATTGATGCTGAAGGATCTTCAACTTTTGGACTAGGAACTTTTGGTTCTTTTGGTGTTTCAGGTTTGTCTGGATCCTTTGGTTTTGGCGTTGGAATTGGTGTCGGTTTGTCTGGAGTTCTTGGTATTGGAGTTGTTGTACGTACTGTGTTAGATGCATAAGCAACCTTATTAACAGTATTTACATAAGTATTTTCAAATGTTCCAATAGCAATTCTGCGCATTTGAAGGTAGGTTTCAGCTTGGAATGGTGAATCCAAACTAATCTTTTGTAAGAAATCTTCCTTGAAACGAACAGTTACAATACCATTTGTAGCATCTGTTTCAGCAGTTGTTTGAGATGTTAGATCTGTACCTGCTTTAATCACTGAACCATCTTTCATTGTCAAGTTCAGAGAGCTGAATGTCTTGTAATTACCAGTATACTGATCACCAGCTTGGTCATAATCATCCACAAAGCTGTAGTCTTCTAATTCCTCAGAGTGATTTTGTGGAATGAGACCACCAATCAGACGATAGTTAAATGTTTGATACAATTGAACTGTTTGGCCATCTAGATTTTCACTAGTTGGATCTAGGCTCACTGTTACGTCTTTTTTAGGGGTGATTTTCGGTACGTTGTTAACCACTACTTCTGTTGCATAGCCATTTCCGAAATCAATTTGATAAGCCTTGTTTTCATACTTACCACCTGTCTTACCAAATTCAGACTTAACAGTCATCGGATCTGTAATGACTAGTGATGTTCCAGTTGCTACATATTGCTTGTAAAATTCTTCTGGATTGTCAGCAGAGAAGAGTTGGAAAGCACCCTTAACAGTAATGTTAGCTTTCTTCAACAAGTCCTGAACTTTCTTAGGAGCAGCTTCTAGACTGTCATATTGTTGAACGCTGACACCTGATACTTGATTTCCTTTTTCATCTGCAACCTTAATCAAATCAGGACGAGTATCTAATGCTTCCTCTGGATAATCATCTACATAGTAGAAACCATTTTGGATTGCTTCCTTAGAAGATTTATCGCCCTTATATTGATCCAAATCCCATGTTAATTCGTAGTAGTTGGTTGAACCAGCTAAAACTTCTTTTCCATCGATATTAAGGCCTTCTTTATTCTTATTTACTTTCGTTGGCTTAATATAGTTGTTATTTGGATTATCAGGATCATTTGGCTTACCTGGAGTCGTTACACGAACAACATTTGACTTAATACCATATGCATCATTGACTGTCAAAGTGAAGTTATTAGTATAAGTTGCCCCATCGTTCAAGACTCGTCCAACAACCGTTGGATGAAGAGTCTCAACAGGTTTAGTTAAATCAGCATTGTAGCTTGCCAATGTCTCATCAGTCGCTTTAAAGGTTACAGTATGACTGGCTTCATCATAAGTTGTATCAAAGCCTGTACTTGCAGCCTTAGTTGCATCTAAGTCAAACTTATAGCCAGTTGGTAGTGGATCTACCAATACAAATGAAGTAGTTTTTGGACGTCCAGCTGTCAACGCTTCAGTTTTCAATTCAAACTTAACAATTGACTGTTTAGCAACCAACGTCCGGTCAATATCTACACCATCCTCATTCTTGATTTCTTTATTAATCTGAGGCTGAGCTAATAAACTGCTATAGTGGAAATGAACTGTCGGTACTACTGGTGGAGTTGGCAACTGCTTAGGAGTTGGTGCTAGCGGTGGAGTTGGCAATGGATCATATGTTGGCTCTTCCGGTTTTGATGGCTCCG
>NZ_KZ672779.1:0-250 GCF_001811085.1 Streptococcus sp. HMSC062B01 | reverse complement strand
GAGTGCCGTTGGCATCCACACGAGTCAATTCAAGCTCTGGTGTTTCACCCTTGAACTGTTTATCAGGAGTGAAGGTCACCTTACCATCTGCGTCCACTTCGAACTTACCAACATTTGGAACTTCTTTCACAGCTGTACCATTGTCAAATAGTGGAGTTGAATCAACTGGGAATGGAACTGAGTCATGGCCTGGGGTGAAGGTCACTTTACCTTCTTGTACTTGACCTTGAAGCCCTTCTGTCTTATCACC
>NZ_KZ672778.1:0-1698 GCF_001811085.1 Streptococcus sp. HMSC062B01 | reverse complement strand
GATGATCTAGCAGATCGCATCCAACAAATCTCAGTCGAACACAAACAAAAGATTGAAGCATTTGAAGGCAGAGGTGGAAATAGAAGTTCGAAATCTTTGCTTAATAAAGATGGTATATTTGATAATCCTGAACTTGAAGAAAGATATCAAAAGTATGTTCAGGGTAAACAGAAACTTGGGATTGAAGCTAATAAGATTCGAGACCGGTTGGATTGGAAAGAGGCAAGTGATTATTATACTCAAAATTCTCCTATTGCTCGTGGGAACAGGTTTAATAAAACTGTTAAGGAAAGCGATTTGTATCAATATCATGAGGTGAATTTAGAGAACGGGAAACGTCTAGATTCTTATGATCCTGATTTTGGGGAAATCATCTCTCGTAAAGCTACAGATTTAGATAAGATTCAGGAGAAAACTTTTAGAGGTTATTTACAGGAAATTCATGATAAATATTCTGTTGGCGAAACTATTCGTTCAAATGCATATCCAGAGCTGGATGGTCTAAAGTTAGAAGGTAAATATATACTGGAAGTCCCCGCGACTAATAGATTTTTGCCAGATATTGAGAGATATAAAAATATTGCAAGAGAGTACGATGTTGAATTAAGATTTACGGAGGAATAAAATGGCATTGAATCCAAAAGTTGAAAAAGCTTTAAAGGAAATTAATTTTGTAGAAAGATATGAAAATATTTCTAAAAAATACAGTAGAGAAAGAACTCCAAAGGGAGAGGAGTTAGACTATTTTGATGGCGATTTTCTGATGGAGATTGTTGAATTATTAGGCTACAAAGTTCATTATGATAAACGAGAACATTTTTTCTATATTGATTTGGAATCAGTCGGAAAATTTCAATTTGGTTTTCATTTTGCTCTTGAGTTTGGCCGATTGGAGTTAATTTGGGTTGTTTACGAGGGAAAGGAAGTGCTTCTTGGTTCTCCTTGGACTAGATATGCTAGGTTGATGATTGCACGTGATTATATTATAAAACAGCCAGTGATTTCCGACTACGTTGATTTTCGTGATGTCATGAAAATTGCTTTTGAAATGTATGAGGATTTCAAACAAGCATTTTTGAAGATTTCTGAAGAGGAGTAATTTTAAAAATTACAATTGACTTTAAATTTATTTTATTTCTAAAATGTGATAACCTAGTGTTATCACATTTTCATTATTCTAATATTTTTCTGTTACCGATAATACAGGATACATTTCAGCGGTAGAACTATGTATCGAAATTGTCAGCACAGTTTCCTCAAGTGGGATTTTAGCTTTTGCGATTTTGGCATGTATTGCCCTTTTAGGAGGAGAAGCACTCTATCGAGCAGGAGTTGGAGAGACGATCTCTGGAGATGTACTCTCAGCAGAGCAACGCTGGTGGGCAGGAGCTGAGGCAGTTACGACGCTGGCGTCTGGTGGTCTATCCACAGCTACTAAGGTAGCAGGCACCACAGCTTCGGAGTCTCTCCTAGCTGCTGAGAAGTTTGCTCATATGAGTGCAAACGTCTATGATGCGGCTCAGTTTGGGCATGACTTTATGGAAGACCCTCAGATGGCCTTGACAAACCTAGCAACCAGTCAAATGATTGGTCGTACTATTGGTCATCTTGGTAGTAAATGCAAGGCCTACCGAGCAAGTCAAACAGGCAATGTTGATATCCGTAGTGGTGAAGCAACCAGCTTCAAAACCAACCTTA
>NZ_KZ672777.1:0-128316 GCF_001811085.1 Streptococcus sp. HMSC062B01 | reverse complement strand
TTCCAGCAGACCAAACAAACTTGAAAGATGGCAGTCAAGCAACGCCAACGCAACCAAGTCAAACAGAAGTGAAGACAGCAGAAGGCACATGGAGCTTCAAGTCCTATGATAAAACGTCCGAAACTATCAATGGAGCAGATGCTCACTTCGTAGGAACATGGGAATTCACCCCAGCTTTAACACCACATAAAGGTTCCGGAAATAATACTAAATCAGAAGAAGCTACGACTAAAAATAAGAACGTTTTACCAGGTACTGGTGAATCTTCTATTAAAAACAAGAATGTTTTACCAAGTATTGGTGAATCATCTACTAAAAATAAGAATCTTTTGCCAAATACAGGTGAAACTTCTACCGTTCTTCTTTCAATGATTGGTTTTGCTATCGCAGGCCTAGTTGGTTACGTAGTTCGTAAGAAAGGTAAAGCTTAGAATTTTCAGCTGAATAAGGAATCTAAATATTGATTCTTTATCATATCGAGAGAGAACGAACTTGTTCTCTCTCTTTTTTATGTGACTTTTAGTCTATTTCTTTTTTGTAAGGAAAATAACAAAAGAACCACTCGCTAAACAAGTGGTTCTGATTTGGTATTTTGAATAATTCTGCTACTACTTAAGTGGGGATATGAATTAAGTAAATTAACTAAACGAGTTCATCAATCGAAGTGTAGTCCTTATTTAAGCCTTCTGCAACAGGCTGACTAGTAATGTGACCTTGGTAGGTTGTGACACCTTGGCGTAATCCCTCATCATCTGCAATAGCTTTTCTGAATCCTTTTTCTGCCAAGGCTTCGATGTAAGGAAGGGTAACATTGGTTAATGCAATAGTAGATGTGCGGGCTACAGCACCAGGGATATTTGCAACTGCATAGTGGAGGACTCCGTGTTTTTCATAGACAGGCTCGGTGTGAGTCGTTACACGGTCTGCTGTTTCAATGACACCGCCTTGGTCAACAGCTACGTCTACAATGACAGATCCTGAACGCATTTGTTTAACCATATCATCTGTCACCAATTTTGGAGCTTTTGCACCCGGAATGAGGACAGCACCGATCACGACATCTGCCTCTCGAACACTAGCTTCGATATTGAAAGGATTAGACATGAGGGTCTGGATTTGATGACCAAAGACATCTTCTAAGACAGACAGACGCTTAGCACTGATATCCAGAATAGTTACCTGAGCACCCAGTCCAAGAGCGATACGTGCGGCATGCGTTCCTACGACGCCACCACCGATGATGGTTACTTTCCCTTTAGGAACACCTGGTACACCACCTAATAGGACACCAGATCCTCCTTCTTGTTTAGTTAAGAAGTGGGCTCCGATTTGGACAGCCATTCGTCCAGCGACCTCACTCATTGGTACCAAGAGTGGCAATTGTCCATCTTGATCGCGTACGGTTTCATAGGCTAGACCAGTCGTCTTGGCACTCGTCATAGCATCAGCTAGCTCAGGAGCGGCAGCCATGTGCAGGTAGGTAAAGAGCAAGAGATCATCACGAAGGTAGCCATATTCAGCTTCTAAAGGCTCTTTAACTTTTACTACAAGTTCAGCCGCCCAAGCTTCTGCAGCAGTAGGGACGATTTTTGCACCTTGTTTTTCGTAGTCTGCATCCGCAAAGCCAGAACCAAGTCCTGCATTGGTCTCAATCAGAACTTCATGGCCTTTACCAACTAAACTGTGAATACCAGCAGGTGTCAACGCTACACGATTTTCATTATTTTTTATTTCTTTTGGAATACCGATTAACATTGTATTTCTCCTTATCTAAATACATGTGAACAAAGACTTTGATTTAAGAATATACCTTAAATCCTCTTATTCTCATTATTCTAATTTAATGTAATTATTTTATATAAAAGAAGCTTAAATTGCAAGGAGAAAATGACGTATTGCTTTGATTGATCACTTATGATATGCTTAAAAACAAAAAGGAGGACGATAATGGAAAATATTTATGTTAAACTATCTAGACACACTAGACTGGAGACAGATAGACTAGTGTTGCGTCCGGTAACTTTAGATGATGCACCAGCAATGTTTAAATATGCATCAGATGAGGAGAATACTCGCTATACTTTTGAGACAAACAAAAGCTTAGAAGAGACTCGTAATAATATTGCTCTATTTTACCTGGCCAACCCTTTGGGACGTTGGGGAATAGAAGTAAAATCTAGTGGTCAGTTTATTGGAACCATCGATCTCCACAAAATAAACCTAGATTTAAAGACAGCTGCTATTGGCTATGTTCTTAATAAAAGACACTGGAACCAAGGCTACACGACAGAGGCTAATTGTGCAGTGATAAAATTAGCTTTTGAAGAAATTGGAATGAATAAACTTGTAGCTTTACATGATAAGGCTAATCCAGCTTCTGGTCGTGTGATGCAAAAATCTGGAATGATTTTTTCTCATGAGGAACCTTATGCAAGCTTTGACAAACATGAAAAAGGCCGCCTAGTGACGCGAGTATACTATGGTCTGACCAAAGAGCAATATTTTGCAGATAAATGAGTCAGCAAGTATTGACAAGCACCTATCTGCATGGTATAGTAGATAGGTACGCTGATTTAGCTCAGTTGGCAGAGCGCATCCATGGTAAGGATGAGGTCGCCGGTTCGATCCCGGCAATTAGCATCTTGTAGAACAAGGTTGGGTCTTCCCAGCCTTTTCTTTTTGTCAACGATAGCAGGTAATAAAAGGAAAGGTTTTTGGGAGGGAAAAAATAAAAATTGCTTCTTTTTTCTTTGTAGTGAGAGTTTGATGAATCTGCTCTGCTATTTTGAAAAATGAAGATTCCTAGCTATTATCTAGCCTTGATTATGATATAATAAAGGTGATACAAGTAAAGTAGGTGCATTATGTATATAGAAATAGTTGATGAAACGGGTCTGGTTTCAGAAGAAATCATCAAACAAACCCAAGATATTTTGGAATTTGCTGCCCAAAAGACGGGCAAGGAAAAGAAAGAAATGGCTGTAACTTTTGTAACTAATGAGCGTAGCCATGAGCTCAACTTGGAATACCGAGATACGGACCGACCAACAGATGTTATCAGCCTAGAATACAAGCCTGAGCTAGACATTGCTGTTGACGAGGAAGATTTACTGAATCATCCTGAACTGGCTGAGATGTTAGATGATTTTGATGCCTATATCGGCGAGTTATTCATTTCGGTGGATAAGGCGCGTGAGCAGGCAGAAGAATATGGCCACAGCTTTGAGCGGGAAATGGGCTTTTTGGCAGTACATGGTTTTCTGCATATCAACGGCTATGATCACTATACACCGGAAGAAGAAGCAGAAATGTTTGGTTTACAGGAAGAGATTTTGACGGCCTATGGACTCACAAGGGAATAATAAACGCAAATGGAAAAACCGGGATGTCGTCTCGAGTTTGGAATTTGCCTTAACAGGGATTTTTACCGCCATTAAAGAAGAACGAAATATGCAAAAGCATGCTTTTTCTGCTGTTCTTGTAGTGATTGCGGGTTTGATTTTTCGAGTTTCTGCCATAGAATGGCTATTTTTGCTATTGAGTATTTTTTTGGTTGTCTCATTTGAGATTGTCAATTCAGCCATTGAGAATGTAGTAGACTTAGCCAGTGATTATCACTTTTCTATGTTGGCTAAGAATGCTAAAGACATGGCAGCTGGAGCTGTTTTAGTGATTTCTGGTTTTGCAGTGATTACAGGTTTGATCATTTTTGTTCCCAAAATTTGGGACTGGATTTTTTAAAGATTTGAAAATCGGGGGAGACTGCCGATTTTCTGCTGTTTTAATGAAAATAATAGAGGTGAAATAATGACTTTTAAATCAGGTTTTGTAGCTATTTTAGGACGTCCCAATGTTGGGAAATCAACTTTTTTGAATCATGTTATGGGGCAAAAGATTGCCATCATGAGCGATAAGGCTCAAACCACGCGTAATAAGATTATGGGGATTTACACGACGGATAAGGAGCAGATTGTCTTTATCGACACGCCGGGAATTCATAAACCTAAGACGGCTCTAGGGGACTTCATGGTAGAAGCAGCTTACAGCACCTTGCGTGAGGTGGATACCGTCCTCTTCATGGTTCCGGCTGATGAGCCACGTGGCAAGGGCGATGACATGATTATCGAACGTCTGAAAGCGGCTAAGGTGCCAGTTATTTTGGTGGTTAATAAGATCGATAAAGTCCATCCAGATCAGCTTTTAGCGCAAATTGATGATTTCCGTCAGCAGATGGACTTCAAAGAAATCGTGCCGATTTCAGCTTTGCAGGGCAACAATGTCTCTCATCTAGTCGACATTCTAAGTGAGAATCTTGAGGAAGGCTTCCAGTATTTTCCAGCAGACCAGATTACCGATCATCCGGAGCGCTTTCTGGTGTCAGAGATGATTCGAGAGAAGGTTTTGATGTTGACACGGGAGGAAATCCCGCACTCAGTCGCAGTAGTTATTGACAGTATGAAGCGAGATGAGGAGACGGACAAGGTCCATATCCGAGCGACTATCATGGTAGAGCGTGACAGCCAAAAAGGCATTATCATTGGTAAAGGCGGATCCATGTTGAAGAAAATCGGGTCCATGGCTCGGCGTGATATTGAGCTTATGCTGGGGGATAAAGTATTCTTAGAAACTTGGGTCAAGGTCAAGAAAAACTGGAGGGATAAGAAGCTGGACTTGGCGGACTTTGGCTATAATAAGAAGGAGTATTAAGGTTTTCTAAGCCAGTAAGTGAGGTGATGGAGATGCCGTCATTATCCATTGATGAAAGAGAGCAGCAAAATCCAAAAAGTATTATCTTTTTGCATGCTTCAGGCTCGAGCAGTCAGATGTGGTGGCACCATGTTGCTGCGCTTGAGCAAGATTTTCATTGCATTCTTGTGGATTTGCCTGGTCACGGAGCCAGTCGGGATATTGAGTGGACAAACTTTGATGATGTCGTGGAAATGATTGTGGCTATCATTAACAGCAAAGCACATGGCAAGCCGCACTTGGTTGGTCTTTCGTTAGGCGGTTCCCTCATTCTTAAGTTGTTGGAAAAACATTCTAGCCTTATAGATAAAGTCATTGTGGATGGGGCAAGCCCTCAGCCAATTAAGGGCTATCGCAAGATCATTGCCATTGTATATCTGATGTCTTTCTTGAAAAATACTAAATTTGTAGCTAATCTCCTGACAAAGATGATGCAAAAGGATGGAGCGCCCGTCCAAGACGTTCAGAACTTTGTTGCAGATTTCCAAAGATCTGAACGGCGCTCGTTTCGCCGTGCTATGTCGCAGGCGAATCTGTTGAGGCTTGACTTACAGTTTGATAATCCTGCCTTCTTTGTCTCAGGTGGGAAAGAAGCCGAAACCATTCTTGACTGGCACCACAGGTTGGCAGATAAAAATGCTAGGTCTGAATGCGCCTATTATCCTGACAAGGGTCATGCTTGGCTTTTTAGCGATGTGGATACGCATATTCAGCTACTAAGATATTTCTTTCAAGGTGCTACATTTCCAGAGAAATTGAAGAGATTCTGATATATCCTAGACTTCTTATATTGCTTCCAAGATGGGGCATGATAAGGTTATTCAGAATTTTGTCGGCCATCTGTGAAACGCTGGATTATCAGCCTAATGATATTTTAGAGTATATTTCTGACTAATAATAGGAGATAGAAAGGAGCTTTATGCCTGAATTACCTGAAGTGGAAACGGTTCGGCGGGGGTTGGAGCGTTTGGTTGTTGGCAAGACAATTGAGCAGGTGCAGGTCCGCTATGCTAAGATGATCGGTACAGGAGTGGACAGATTTATCCACGACTTACCAGGTCAGACCATTGAAAAGATTGGCCGTCGGGGCAAGTATTTGCTTTTTTACCTGACGGGTGTAGTGCTGGTTTCCCATTTGCGAATGGAAGGCAAGTATCTTTTTTATCCTGATACGGTGCCTGAGCGCAAGCATGCTCATGTCTTTTTCGAGATGACAGATGGTGGGACGCTTGTTTATGAGGATGTCCGCAAGTTTGGGACCATGGAGCTCTTGAAAAAGGATCAGCTAGAGGCTTATTTTGCTGCCAGAAAGCTTGGTCCTGAACCGACAGAGGCGGACTTTCTTTTGTCACCTTTTGCCGCAGCTTTGAGTCGTTCCAAGAAGCCTATCAAACCCTATTTGCTGGATCAAACCCTGGTCGTCGGTCTGGGCAATATCTATGTAGATGAGGCCCTTTGGCGGGCGCGGATTCATCCGGCAAGGCCAGCAGCTAGTCTGAAGCCTGCTGAAGTGAAGAGGCTGCGCGAGCAGATTATAGAAGTTTTGCAGCTTGGGATTGAAAAGAGAGGGTCGACCATTCGGACCTACCGCAATGCTCTGGGTGAGGATGGCACTATGCAGGATTTTCTGCAGGTCTATGGAAAGACTGGTCAACCCTGTGCTAGATGTGGCAGCCCGATTGAAAAAATTAAGTTAGGTGGACGCGGTACTCATCTCTGTCCTCACTGCCAGAAAGCGAGGTAGTTGTCATGGCAAGAATTATCGGTATCACTGGCGGCATTGCCTCGGGTAAGTCAACAGTGACAGAGTTTTTGAGGCAGCAGGGATATCAGGTTATCGATGCGGATCAGGTAGTGCATGAGCTGCAAGAGCCTGGCGGACGACTTTATCAAGCTCTTTTATCCGCTTTTGGTCCAGCTATCCTACAGGAAGATGGACGCTTGGACCGACCCAAGCTGGGAGCTATGATTTTTGGGAATCCTCAACTCTTGGCGCAGTCCAGTCAGCTTCAGAACGAAATTATCCGAGAAGAACTAGATCGCAGAAGAGACTTGTTAGCAGAAACGGAAGCTATCTTTTTTATGGATCTTCCCTTGCTGTTTGAGTTACAATATGAAGATTGGTTTGACCAAATCTGGCTGGTGGACGTGACAGAAAAAACTCAGCTCAGTCGCCTTATGACTCGAAATGCTCTCAGTCAGGCAGAGGCTGAAAAACGCATAGCTGCTCAGCTATCTCTTCAAGAAAAACGAAAGAGGGCGGATGTTCTTATTGATAATAATGGCTCGCTTGAGGAAACTCAACAGCAGATTCGCGATGCTTTGAAGAAATTAGAAAGAAGATGATTTTATTACAAGTCAAGTAAATTGGAAGCACAATCTTTGGATTGCCTGGTTGGGAAATTTTTTTGTTGGGGCTAGTCTATCTTTGGTCGTTCCTTTTATGTCCCTCTTTGTGGAAGAATTAGGAGTTCGTGGCCATATGGTTGATCTATATGCAGGAATTGCTGTATCGAGCTCGGCCATGACAGCAGCCTTTCTCTCGCCTGTTTGGGGAGGTTTAGCGGACAAATATGGCCGTAAACCCATGATGATTCGAGCTGCACTGGCTATGACCTTTACCATGGGGGGAATGGCATTTGTACCAAGTGTTTTTTGGCTGATTATCCTACGACTTTTAAACGGTGTCTTCTCTGGCTATGTCCCAAATAGTACAGCCTTAATTGCTAGTCAGGCTCCCAAAAAGTATTCTGGCTATGCTTTAGGAACGTTATCGACTGGTGTGGTCGCAGGAACCTTGATGGGGCCACTATTAGGAGGTTTTGTAGCACAAAGCATCGGAATTAGAAATGCTTTTTTGCTTGTTGGCTTATTTCTTTTCATTGTCACTCTTTTGACAATTTTTTACGTGAAAGAAGACTTTGAACCGGTGGCTAAAGATAGACAGTTAGCAACCAAGGATCTTTTAGCTGAGTTACCCCATAAATCTATTTTGTTTGCCTTGTTCTTGACTAGCATGGTAATTCAAATGTCTGCTCAGTCTATTTCTCCTATTTTGACTCTTTATATTCGATCTATGGGGCAAACAGATAATCTGATATTTGTCTCCGGACTTATTGTGTCGGCTATGGGAGTTTCTAGTATTTTGTTTTCTAGTCATCTTGGGAAATTAGGGGATAAGATTGGTAACCACTGTCTCCTACTTTTAGCACTGTTGTACAGTTTTGTTATCTATCTATTCTGTGCCTGGGCTAAAACGCCGTGGGAATTGGGCTTTTTGCGTTTCTTATTTGGTATGGGAACAGGTGCATTGTTACCTGGAGTCAGCTCTTTGCTTAATAAGCTTACACCTAAAGAAGGGATTTCTAGAATTTTTAGCTATAATCAAACCTTCTTTTATATTGGTGGAGTCGTAGGACCAATAATGGGTTCCGCCATTGCGGTCAGTCTCAGCTACCACTGGGTTTTCTATGTGACGGCAGGTTTGGTCTTGCTAAACTTTTTCGTTTTGTTTATTTGTTTTAGAAAATATTTAGGAGTGAGAGAAATCAGTGCGGGTTAAAGTAAATCTCAAATGTTCTTCCTGTGGCAGTCAAAATTATCTGACCAGTAAGAATAGTAAAAACCATCCAGAAAAGATTGAAGTATTAAAATATTGTCCTAAAGAAAGAAAAGTAACTTTACATCTTGAATCTAAATGAGTTTTATGATAAAATAGATAAGATTTTAAGGAGTTTGTATTTATGTATAATCTATTATTAATGATTCTATTAATTTTGTCAGTCATTATTGTCATTGCAATCTTTATGCAGCCAACAAAAAACCAATCTAGCAACGTTTTTGACGCCAGCGCTGGTGATTTATTTGAACGACCAAAAGCGCGAGGTTTTGAGGCTGTTATGCAGAATTTGACCGGTGTTCTCGTCTTTTTCTGGTTAGCGGTTGCCTTAGCGTTGACAATCTTATCTAGTAGATAAAATGGGCTCTGACTTTGTCTTAGCCTTTTTTTAAAGTTAAAAATAGGCTATAAAAAAGTTTAATGGAGCAAAGAAGAGAAAAAGTATGAAATCAGAAATAATTCAATATTTAGAAATGAGACAGCAGGCCAGTGTGGATGAGCTAGCGGCTGCCTTGGGGAAAGAGTCTTCCAAGGACTTTAGTGGCTTGGTCAAGACTATCTCCCAGATGGAAAGAAAGCGTCAGATTCGCTTTGATGATAAGGGAAGGATTGAGCTTTATGAAAAGAAAAAACCAGAAAGATTGACCCTTAGGGGGATTTTTCATGCTCATAAAGCAGGCTTTGGCTTTGTCACCCTGAATGAGGAAGAGGATGATCTCTTTGTCGGCCGTAATGATGTCAACCATGCCATAGATGGCGATACGGTGGAAGTAGTTATTACCAAGGTGGCAGACCGGATCAAGGGAACATCAGCTGAGGCAAAGATTATTGATATTTTGGAGCACAGTCTGACTTCAGCAGTTGGCCAGCTGGTTCTGGATGAGGAAAAGCCCAAGTACGCGGGCTATATCCGCTCGAAAAATCAGAAAATTAGCCAGCCCATTTATGTCAAAAAACCAGCTATGGTTTTAGATGGCACAGAGGTGCTCAAGGTTGCTATTGAAAAATATCCAACCAAGAAACACGATTTCTTCGTGGCTAGTCTGGTTGATGTGGTCGGTCATGTCAACGACCCAGGCATTGATGTATTGGAAGTGCTGGAGTCGATGGACATTGTCTCCGAATTTCCAGAAAAGGTTTTGGAAGAAGCCGAGCGAGTTCCGGATACACCGACTGAGAGTGATTTGGAAGGACGTTTGGACCTGCGAGATGAGTTTACCTTCACCATCGATGGGGCGGATGCCAAGGATTTGGACGATGCGGTTCATATCAAGCGCCTGAAAAATGGCAACTTTGAGCTGGGCGTCCATATCGCAGATGTGTCCTACTATGTCAAAGAAGGCTCTGAGCTGGACAAGGAAGCCCTCAATCGTGCAACCTCAGTCTATGTGACCGACCGAGTGGTGCCTATGCTGCCGGAGCGCCTGTCTAACGGTATCTGCTCTCTCAATCCCAATGTGGACCGGCTGACCCAGTCAGCTATCATGGAGATAGATGCCAAGGGGCGCGTGGTCAAACATACCATCACTCAAACTGTCATCAAGACGACCTTCCGCATGACCTATAGTGATGTCAACGACATCATCGCAGGAGATGAGGAAAAAGCTGGGCAGTTCAAGGCTATTGTGCCTAGTATTGACAGCATGGTCCAGCTGCATGAGATTCTGGAAAACATGCGTTTTAAACGCGGAGCGCTTAATTTTGACACCAATGAAGCCAAAATCATGGTCAACAAAGAAGGCCGGCCAGTGGATATTGTCCTGCGTCAGCGGGGAATTGCTGAGCGCATGATTGAGTCCTTTATGCTGGTGGCTAATGAGACGGTGGCTGAGCATTTTGCTAAGCTAAATCTGCCCTTCATCTATCGGATCCACGAGGAGCCAAAGGCGGAGAAAGTGCAGAAGTTTATCGACTACGCCTCTAGCTTTGGGATTCGGATATACGGGACGGCTAGCTCCATGAGTCAGCGGGCTCTGCAGGATATTATGGAGGCGGTCAAAAGCCAGCCTTATGAGGATGTCCTATCCATGATGCTTCTGCGCTCTATGCAACAGGCTCGCTATTCTGAGCACAATCACGGACACTATGGTCTGGCAGCGGAGTTTTATACGCATTTCACCAGTCCGATTCGTCGCTATCCGGACCTTCTGGTTCACCGGATGGTGCGGGATTATGGCAAGTCTAAAGAAATAGCAGAGCATTTTGAGCAAGTGATTCCAGAGATTGCCAGCCAGTCTTCCAGCCGGGAGCGTCGGGCTATCGAAGCCGAGCGTGAAGTTGAAGCCATGAAGAAGGCTGAGTACATGGAAGAATTCGTTGGGGAAGAGTTTGACGGCGTGGTCTCAAGCGTAGTTAAGTTTGGACTCTTCGTCGAACTGCCTAATACAGTCGAAGGCTTGATTCATGTTACCAACCTGCCAGAGTTTTATAGCTACAATGAGCGGACGATGACCCTGCAAGGAGAAAAGTCTGGCGTGGTCTTCAAGGTCGGTCAGCAGATTCGCATCAAGCTGGTCCGAGCAGATAAGGCTACAGGCGAGATTGACTTTGAATATCTGCCTAGTGAATTTGACCTGGTAGAAAAGACAAGTAAGAGTGGTAGGGGCAAGTCAGGCAGAAAGAGACGCCGTGAAGATGACAAGCGCAGCCATTCTTCCAAAGAAAAAGGCAATAGAGATAAGAAAGATAAGAAGTCCAAGAAAGGCAAGAGCCAGAAGGCATTTTACAAGGAAATAGTCAAGAAAGGAGCCAAGCATGGCAAAGGGAGAAGGAAAGGTCGTCGCGCAAAATAAAAAGGCCAGACACGACTACACCATTGTAGACACCATCGAGGCTGGCATGGTACTGACCGGGACGGAAATCAAAAGTGTCCGTGCTGCCCGCATCAATCTCAAAGATGGCTTTGCCCAGATTAAGAACGGTGAGGCCTGGCTCAGCAATGTCCATATTGCGCCTTATGAAGAGGGCAATATCTGGAATCAGGAGCCTGAGCGTCGCAGAAAGCTGCTGCTGCATAAGAAGCAGATCCAAAAGCTGGAGCAGGAGACCAAGGGAACTGGAATGACGCTGGTGCCGCTCAAGGTCTATCTCAAGGATGGCTATGCCAAGCTGCTCCTTGGCCTAGCTAAAGGGAAGCACGACTACGACAAGCGCGAGTCCATCAAACGCCGCGAGCAAAACCGCGACATCGCAAGACAGATGAAGAACTTTAATACAAGATGAAAGACTGGGCGACCGGTCTTTTTTATTCCTTTTCTTTCCGTCCATTGCTATAAATAGACTAAAAGTACACAAAAGAACCATTAAATCAAAATAATATAGAATAAACAAACACTTTTGTAATAAATATTGTAAACGCTTGCAAAAATACCTTTATATAGTATACTGAGGATGGAATGTTTTGGTATTATGGTTTATACTACTTAGACTGGGACTTGATTCCATCCCTGCAGATAGTCAAAAGGAGATAGACTATGAAGAAAATACTGCTCAGACTAATGTTCCTTGCAATGTTAGTTGCTCTTTTGCCTGTTCATGTGGCACAAGCGTGTTCTGCTTTTATTGTCGGTAAAGACCTGACAGCAGATGGCTCTACTCTATTTGGTCGGACAGAGGACTATCCATACGCCCCTGACGGTGGTCGGCACAATCAAAACTATGTAGTTGTGCCAGCTAAGACCTATAAAGATGGCGATAAGATAGAAGATGAGTCAAATGGCTTTACCTATCCGCATTTGGCGAATGAAATGAAATACACAGCTGTCTACGACTCTGATCGTGACAACGGAAGTAACGGAAACTTCGCTGCGCATGGCTTTAATGAACTTGGTGTAGCTATGACAGCGACCGTTTCAGCAACACCAAACGATAAAGTGTTAAAAGAAGATCCACTTGTAAAAGATGGTCTTCCAGAAGCATCATTAGTTGACCTTGCTTTGCCTCGTGCGAAAACAGCACGTGAAGTTATTGAGACAGTCGCGAAAGTTCTGGATGAAAAAGGGTCAGCAGAAGGAAATATCATTGTTGCAGCAGATAAAAATGAGTTATGGTACATGGAAATCCTGTCTGGTCACCAATATGTAGCCATCAAATTCCCAACGAATAAGTATGCTGTCTTTGCGAACACTTACTATCTTGGTCACGTTGACTTGAACGATAAGGAAAATGTCATTGCTTCTAAAGATGTGGAAGAAGTAGCTAAAAAAGCAGACAACTATAAGACCGACAAAGATGGCAACTTTATGATTGCTAAATCATACGGACCTGATAAATATATGGAACGTAACCGTTCTCGGACTTATGCAGGTATCAAGTGGATGGACCCACAAGCAAAAGTAAATTATGACGATGAAGCTTTTGATCTCTTGCGCGAACCAACTGATCCAAATAAGAAATACACGGTTCATGATATGATCGCGGAACAAAGAAATCGTTTTGAACACTTGCCCGAATATAAGGCAGATGATTTGGTTGAAGTTGGTAAGAAAATAGATACCAATGTTTATAAGTATGCTTTAGGTAACGAAAATGTAATTGACGCCCACGTTTATCAAATCAAACCAAACCTACCAAATGCCTTTGGCGGTGTTATGTGGCTGGGTCTGGCACAAAGTCGCAACACACCATATGTACCATTCTATGGTAATGTAGAAGATACTTACGAAGCTTTCAAGAATCGTTCTACTAAATATGACGGAAAATCTTGGTATTGGACTGTTTGGCATATTGACCAAATGGTTATGAAATATCCAGAAATCTTTGGTAACAGCATCCAAGAAAAATGGAAAGAAAAAGAAGCTGAATGGGATAAAGAACAAACCGAACGCGACGCCAAATATGCAAACTACACAGATGAACAAGCCAAAGCCGCTGGACCAGAAGTGACTAAGGAAGCCTTGGAACGCTCAGAAAAAATCTTTAAGGAAATCAAAGCAGTCGAAGCTGAGATGGAAGAAAAGATCAAGATGGAAAAAGGTCAAGATGCCGACCTTGTCTATACAGGCTATAACAAGGCAAATCTCTTGGCAGATGCCAAAAAAGGTAAGGAAAAAGACAAAGCTAAGGAAAGTGATACCAAGAAAGAAAACTCTGAAACTAAGAAGGGCGATTCTAACCAGTACGGTTTGTGGATAGTCATAGCCTTAGTCGTTGTTGTAGGTGGCTTTATTGCCTTCAAACAATTTAGCAATAAGAAAGAAGACTAAGTTTTTCTTATCTATTCTGACTAAAGAACCGAGTTCCGATACTCGGTTCTTTTTCCATTTCTAGCTTTAACTTCTCAAAGGTTTGGTATTTTCTTAATTTTGATGTGCAGGTAAGCTTGTCAAGAGGACGATTTTTCGGTATGATTAAAAAGAAATCAGATTGCTTGGAAGGAATTATATGATGCAAGATTTAGTTATGTATAAACGTATGCCCATTTGGACTGCAGAAACTATGCCAGAAGCTGTGCAACGCAAGCATAATACCAAGGTAGGCACTTGGGGGAAAATCACAGTCCTTACTGGAGAATTAAAATTTATTGAAATGACTGAGAATGGGGAAGAGTTGGCTGAGCACATTTTTAAAGCTGGAGAAGACAATCCCTATGCTCAGCCCCAGGCTTGGCATCGTGTCGAAGCCTTGACTGACGATCTCGAATGGTACTTAGAGTTCTACTGTCTACCCAAGGATTACTATGCAAAGAAATATGGTCTGACGCCTGTCCATTCTGAGGTACTGGAAGCTACAGATACTGTAAAACCCGGAAAAGCTTTGGACTTAGGCTGTGGCCAAGGAAGAAATGCTCTCTTTTTGGAGCAGTTGGGGTTTGATGTAACTGCTGTAGATGTTAATCCCTTGTCATTAAACAATCTTGCATCTATTATCGAAGCAGAAGATCTGAATATGTTAGCCGGAACTTATGATATTAACTCTGCGAACCTGACTCAAAAGTACGATTTCATTGTATCCACTGTAGTCTTTATGTTCTTGAATCGTGAACGTGTTCCTGAGATTATCCGAAACATGCAAGAGCAAACAAACCCAGGTGGCTATAATCTTATCGTCTGTGCCATGGATACAGAAAGTCATCCGTGTCATATGCCTTTCTCTTTTACTTTCAAGGAAGGAGAGCTACGTGAATACTACAAGGATTGGGAATTCATCAAATATAATGAAGATTTAGGCAGACTTCATAAGGTTGATGAAAATGGCAATCGAATCCAGCTTCAATTTGCGACGATGCTGGCTAAAAAGAAATAAACAATAATGGAAGTACTCGTTTTGCTAGTATTTCCATTTTTTATGTTTGTAAAAAAATTTTTATACAGCTTGATAGGAATGTTTGTAAATTTATACAAGAACCTCAAGTAAAAAATTAAATTTACAAAGTAATCAGAATTTTTCTTAGGTGAATTTATTCATTTTTCTGTAGAAATCTAATTTGGAAACGCTTGCAAGCATAGAAGGAGAATAGTATACTAAACATGTGGTATTCGGTTTACCAATTAATATATAAAGGAGAAACTGATGAAAAAGAATCTTTTCAGATGGCTTGTTACAGCCATGATGCTTCTTATACTCTTTCCTTTCCAAGTCGTCCAAGCTTGTACGGGCTTTATCATTGGGAAGAATTTGACGACCGATGGTTCGACTCTCTATGGCAGAACAGAGGACTTGGAGCCTAATCACAATAAAAACTTTGTTGTGAGGGAGAGAAAGAATAATAAAGCTGGTGATAAGTTCGTAGATGAAACCAATGGTTTTAGCTTTGATTTACCAGCTGTTAGTTACAAGTATACGGCAGTTCCAGATGTGACTCCAGAACAAGGTGTCTTTGATGAAGCTGGCTTCAACGAAGAAGGAGTTTCTATTTCTGCTACTGTCTCAGCAAGCGCCAACGATGATATTCAGAAAAAAGATCCTTACGTTAAGGATGGTATTGCCGAGTCAGCTATAACTTCTGTAGTTCTTCCTCATGTCAAAACAGCTAGGGAAGGAGTAGAGCTCCTAGCAAAAATTGTTAGAGAAAAGGGTGCGGCAGAAGGAAATATCATAACGATTGCAGACAAGTCTGGTGTTTGGTATATGGAGATCCTTTCTGGGCACCAATACGCAGCAATCAAGTTTCCTGATGACAAATATGCTGTCTTTCCTAACACTTTCTTCCTTGGCAATATCAATGTAAATGATACAGAAAATACTATTGCTTCAGCGGATCTTGAGAAAACAGCTCGTGATGCAGGAACTTACAAAGAAGTTAATGGGGCTTTTCATATAGCTCAATCCTATAATCCGCCTTTGGCTGAAGCGAATCGTTCTAGGGTTTGGTCTGGTATCAAGGCTTTGAATCCAAATGCAGATGTAAAATATGACGATGAATATTTTGAACTCATGCATTCAACCAATGACAAGCTTAGTCTACGAGATGCTATGAATTTGCAACGGAACCGCCTAGAGGGAACAGATTTTAAACCGCTTGATCAGATGGAGCTTGATGGTAAAGGGATTCCAGATAAGAAAAAGGCAGATCCTGTTTATAAGTATCCGATCTCCAATCCTAATGTCATGGAAGCACATATCTTTCAGTTAAAAGATAATTTACCTGCTAAAACAGGAGGAGGCATTTTCTGGCTTTCTATGGGAAGTCCGCGAAATGCACCATACCTACCTTACTATGCAAATATCAACAATACTTATCGGGCTTATCAAGAAATGAGTACAGCCTATAATGAAAATTCTTGGTATTGGACAGTTAGCCGTATCAATGATCTAGTAGCTAAATATCCTGATTTATTTGAAGATGGCTCTATCCGTAGTGAGATTGAACGTCTAGAAACCCAATGGATGGAAGAGCAGGCTGCTTATGATAAAGAACAAATTAGCCTGGCTAACCAACCAGAAGAAGCTAGTCTAAAAGCAACGAAACTTTCCATGGAACGAGCGGAATCAGTCTTTAAACACCTCAAGGAAATTCAGAAAAAAGCTGAAGACAAGGTAGTAAGTGAATATGGTATTAAAGCCCTAAAAGAAATTGAGGAATCAGAAGATTCTAATACCGAAGAAACCATTCGTCTGGAAGATTTTGATTACGATATTGCTTTGGCTGGAGGAATCTTTGTTCTGACTGTTGTTGGAATAGTGATCTATCTCGTAAAACGCAAAAATAAAAAAGGAGCAGACAGTCATGAATAAAACAAGAAGAATTGCTCTCTATATTTATTTGGTATTAGCAGGTATTGGCTTGCAGTTTGAATTGGGAGACATGGCAGATAAGGACATCACCTTAGAGGCTGGACGTGACCTCATCCTTAATCTAGCTGTTTTAGCGGCCTTCTTCCTACCTATCTATTTCTTAATTAAAAAGCTTGCCAAAAAGTTATCTGTAGAGACCATTGTTCTCGGAACTGCCCTTTTTGGAGGTGCATTTATTGCAGGCTGGCTTAGCTTTGCAGGTAATAGCCTGATTGACATTATTAATTCAAATTTCATTAAAGATCCTGCAGTTTTTAATGACTGGACCAATGCATTGACGGCTCCTTTTGCTGAGGAATTTTTCAAGGCCTTGACTGCCTTTGCAGCCCTTTATATTTTGGGTAAAAAAGATCTCCAATCTGTCTTAATTGCTGGACTGAGCTCTGGTTTTGGTTTCCAAGTCATAGAAGATATTGGTTATGTATCCAGACAGACTTTTGGTGGAGAAAATAGCGGTGCTTTAGAAGCGATTGGTAGAATTGCTGGTGGCTTTGCTTCCCATACGCTCTATACGGCAGTCGTGACTGTTGGGGTCTACCTTCTCTTTTCTAAAGTTTATAAGAAATATCGCCGCTTCGGTCTCTGGTGCGTCGTTTCAACAGTTGTTAACCATTTTATTTGGAACTCTCCATTTTACGAAACAGAACATCGGATCAATCTAGTTGTTGGAGCTTTATTTGCTTTTCTTGCAGCTACCTTTGTAGAGGTTTACCGGCTGGTCATAAAAGAGCATAACTTAAGTTGAATAAACTAAAAACAAGCCTTTAAGTGGCTTGTTTTTAGTTTGAAAAGTGAGGTCTGTTGGCGACATATCAGTTAGGTTCAGCATATAATTCTCTCTTCCCAGACTACCGGTATTCCGTGTAAGTAGAAGCTTATGTCACAAAGAGATTGATAAAGCATTTCTGCTCCTTCTTATCTCCAATATTCATAGTTATAAGTAGTCAAAATCATATCAGTGATTTCTTCGGGCTCTTCCTGAGCTCCGCCAGCTATCCAGAGAGAAACAACCCCTTCAACGCTGGATAAGAAAATTTCCAGTGCATATTTCTGGGGAATCTGAAAGTTTCCCTCTAAAAAAAGCTTGGTAGAAACTTCTTGCTTGTCGCTCAGAATGACACTGGTCAGAAACTCCCGGATGGCCTCACGAAAGTTTATATAGTGGCTCCTAGTCAGGGCATTGATAAGCCGTTCATTGGCACGAAGTATATGAAAATTTGCTGTCATTAACTTTTTGGGAGATTCCCTTTCCTCCTCAAAAAAACTATAAAGCTGGGAAATAATGTCACTTTTTAGACTATCAATCATCTGGTACTTGTCCTCATAGTGGAGATAAAAGGTACCTCGGTTAATACCAGCCCGCTTGCAGAGCTTGCTGATGGAGATATTCTCAAATTTTTCTTCTGAAAGTAACTGAATCAAGGCTTCTTTGATGTCTTCCTTGGTGCTGGTTTTTCGTTTCTGGGCCATTTTTCTTCCTTTTTCTTAAATCAACAGTTTGTTGATTTTTGATTATTGCTTTTTATCTAAGCTCATTATATAATATCTGTGATTTAGAATCAACACCTTGTTGATTTAAAAGAAACGAGCTTTGAAAAGGAGAAAAACGATATGGCTTACATTGAAATGAAACATAGCTTTAAACGTTATCAGGTAGGTGATACAAAAATTGTAGCCAATAACGATATTTCTTTTGAGATTGAAAAGGGGGAACTGGTTATTATACTGGGGGCTTCTGGTGCTGGTAAGTCTACAGTGCTCAATATTCTCGGCGGTATGGATACCAATGATGAGGGAGATATCTTGATAGACGGTCAGAATATTGCTGACTACAATTCCCACCAGCTGACGGACTATCGTCGCAATGATGTGGGCTTCGTCTTTCAGTTTTACAATTTGGTGCCCAACCTGACGGCTAAGGAAAATGTCGAATTGGCTTCGGAGATTGTCAAGGATGCTCAAGATCCAGTGGCCGTTCTAACTGCGGTTGGTATGGAAAATCGCCTCAATAATTTTCCAGCGCAGTTGTCAGGTGGGGAGCAGCAGCGGGTCTCTATTGCTCGGGCGGTGGCAAAAAATCCCAAAATTTTGCTCTGCGACGAACCGACAGGAGCTCTGGACTACAATACCGGCAAGCAAGTGCTGCAAATCTTACAGGACATGTCTCGCAATCAAGGAGCGACGGTGATTATCGTGACCCACAATGCTGCCTTGGCTCCCATTGCTGATCGGGTCATTCGCATGCACGACGCGAGAGTCAAGAGTATCACAGTCAATGATCAACCACAGGATATAAGTACATTGGAGTATTGATATGAAGAGAAAGATTTATTGGAAAGATATTCTGCGCTCCTTCACTAGCTCTAAAGGACGTTTCCTATCTATTTTAATCCTCATGATGCTGGGTTCTTTAGCTCTTGTAGGGCTCAAGGTCGCTCCGCCAAATATGCGCAGAACAGCAACCGATTACTTGAAAGAGCAGCGAACCATGGACTTGGTTGTTATGGCGGACTATGGTTTGGATGCGGAGGATCAGAAAGAGCTGGAAGCTATCAAGGGAGCCGATGTCGAGTTTGGCTATCTGACAGATGTCACCGTGGACGAGGAGGCCCTCCGAGTATTCTCAGATACCAAGGATATTTCAAGCTTTCAAGTGACCTCCGGTCGTCTTCCCAAGAATGAGCAAGAAATTGCCCTAGCTAGCTTTTGGTCTAAAAAATATAAAATTGGCCAGGAGATTGATCTGACCGAAAAAGCCGGCAGCCGGTCAGTTTTAAAAAACAAGACCTATAAGGTCGTGGGATTTGTCAACTCAGCAGAGCTTTGGTCTGATAGAAATCTGGGCAATGCGACTAGTGGAAGCGGGGCTTTATCAGCCTATGCTGTAGTCAGCCCCAAGGCCTTTGATACAGATGTTTACACTATTGCCCGCCTGCGCTATCATGATTTAGAAAAGCTGGCTCCCTTCTCTGAAAGCTATCAGGAGCGTGTGGAGCAGCACCAGACTGCTTTGGATAAGAGCCTGGAAGATAACGGAGAGGCTCGCTTTAAGCGATTAGAGGCAGATGCCAAAAGTACCGTTCAGAAGGGCCAAGATAAGATTGCTCAGGCAGAGATTGATCTGACCCAAGGTAAAAAACAGTTAGAGCAAGCTCAGAGTCAGCTAGACCAGCAAAAAAGCCAGCTAGCAGCAGCCCAAGCCGCTTCTATCCTCCCTCCTGCTCAGCTCAGCCAGAGCCAGCAGCAGATTCAGGAAGCTGAGTCCCAGCTCAATCAGAAAAAAGTAGAGCTAGCTCAGGCGGAAAAAGACTTATCAGCTAGCAAGGACAAGCTAGCTGACGCTAAGGCAAACCTGAGTCGTTTGAAAGAGCCGGCCTATCATAGCTATGACCGCAAGTCCCTGCCAGGTGGGAATGGCTATCATATGTATAAAAACTCCATGAATAGTATTGCGTCGATTGGCAATATCTTCCCGGTGGTGCTCTATTTGGTGGCAGCAATGGTGACCTTTACCACTATGACGCGCTTTGTCGATGAGGAGCGAACAAATGCAGGTGTCTTTAAGGCCTTAGGCTATCATAGCCGAGATATCATTCGCAAGTTTGCTCTTTACGGTTTGGTAGCGGGCAGTCTAGGTACCCTCATAGGGATTCTGCTGGGACATTATTTCTTGTCGGGAGTGATTTCTTCTATTATTACTAGAGGAATGGTACTTTCTACCCCTCATGCATATTTTTATGTTTCCTATAGTTTACTGGCCCTGGGACTTTCCCTTTTATCCAGTGTCCTCCCTGCCTATTTGGTGGCAAGACGGGAGCTGAGAGAAGAAGCAGCTCACTTGCTTTTGCCCAAGCCACCAGTTAAAGGCTCCAAGATCTTTTTGGAAAGACTGTCCCTGATCTGGCGACGTCTTAGTTTTACTCAGAAGGTCACAGCTCGCAATATCTTTCGCTATAAGCAGCGGATGTTTATGACCATCTTTGGTGTGGCGGGTTCTGTTGCTCTTCTCTTTGCCGGCCTAGGACTCCAATCTTCTATTGGTGGTATTCCCAAACGTCAGTTTGAGGAGATTCTGCGCTATGACTTGATTGTCGCTGTCAATCCTGGGGAAAATCAAGCCGAACAAGATAAGCTGAAAAAAATGCTGGCAGATGACTCGATTGCTGATTATCAGGAAATCCATAGTGAAACCTTGACAGAGAAATACAAAGGAAAAAAAGAGACAGAGTCAGTCACTTTAATGGTTACGGACAAGGAAAATTTTGAACCTTTTATTTCTATGGAAAGTCCTGACAACCAGCAAAAGCTAACTCTCAAGGACGGTGTAGTTGTTTCGGATAAATTGGCCCGCATAGCTGGAGTTAGCCCTGGTAGCCGTATAGAGCTGGGTGGCAAGCCTGTCAAGCTCGCAGCAGTCAGTGAGAATCATTTTGGCCATTTTGCTTTTATGAAGGCGACTGACTACCAGAAGATTTACGGGAGAAAGCCCGAGAAAAATGCTTATCTAGTGCGACTCAAGAACCCTTCTAGTAAGAATATTGTGGACAAGGCCAATGAATTTATGAACCTCAAGTCTGTCAAGAGTGTCTCACAAAACGCTAGCATGGTGAAGCAGTTCAACGTTCTAGCTGATTCTCTTAATAATACGATGCTTATTTTGGTGGTGATCTCTGTTCTTCTAGCAGTTGTCATTCTCTACAATCTGACCAATATCAATGTAGCTGAGCGGATTCGCGAGCTGTCCACTATCAAGGTCCTGGGCTTCCATAATAAGGAAGTGACCCTCTATATCTATCGAGAGACCATTATTCTGTCAGTGATTGGGATGGCAGTTGGGCTTCTAGGTGGTTTCTTCCTGCATCGTTTTTTGATTGAGAAGGTTGCGCCTAGCATTATCAGCTTAAACCCTCAAGTAAGTTCCTCAGTCTATCTGTTTCCTCTAACAGCAGTGACTCTTATCCTGACCTTGCTTGGCTTCTTTGTCAACTATCGCCTCAGACGGGTGGATATGCTGGAAGCGCTCAAGTCTGTTGATTGATAAAAAAACTTTAAAACTTTCACTTACTTGTGAACTGCACCCCAAAAGTTAGACAGAAAAATCTAACTTTTGAGGTGTTTTTAAATAAATTAACTTATGAGGAAAACGTTCAAATCTATGAACTTCGAAAACAAGGGCAGAGCTTCAAACTGCTTTAGAAAGTCTGAGATTTTTATGGATACGAGAAGAATTTTAGAGTCTTAGAGAACCTTTGAAAAAGCTACTGTAAACTATCAAATTACTACTATAATAAACGAAATTAAGGTCAAACTAAAAGGACTCAGTCCTGTTCAATACAGAACTAAATCCTTTGGATAAATTAATTGTCTAACTTTTTGGGGTAGTACAAACTTAATGTTCTTTGCGCTGTTTACATTCAAATTTCTCTTGTTTTAGTGTTTGCTTTTATAGATAAGACTGATGTTTTGAGTGTTTTTCGTTCCTCATTCTGCAACTGCAAGAGTTCTTGCGACATAGAAGACAATTTCTGGTCCATTTGCTTTCTAACTGCTCATTGTAAGCGATTCGGATTCTTAATTTTTTAATGTCGCTTTCTTAATAACTCTGATGTGAAAACTAATTGGGGAAATAAAACCTTAAAAAATCTAATGTTTCTTCATCCCTTGGTTCTCGACCTAAGGTCACATGGCAAACTTGGTAATTTTTCTGATATTCTAGTTTGAAAAGATCACGCAAAAATCCATCTTCAAAATAAGCTGCCAAATCGATTGAAATAGTTTTCATAATAGAACCTCTTTTTTAAAAATCCCTAAGAACGGACAACCAAGGAGGAAGGTTTCTGATATGACAGCCTACGTCTGGACTACTAACCGGAACTGTATTGTTATCTTAGTTGGGACTATTATAGCATGGTTTAGCTCTGTCTACATATTTTTTAGATGTGTATTAAAAAAATTTATCGTAGCTAACCAAGAGTCTACACTTTCTTTCATCAATAAACGCCAATCTTTTCGATAACGATGGTTCGGTTGATAAGCAACCGTCAACATATGCCCTGTTTCATGGTATTTTCTAAACAAGATTGATTGTCCATTATAATGCGAGACAATATCATCTATTGCTGATGATGCCTCCCATATTTCATCAACATCGCTTCCTAGTAATAATAAAGGAGATGAAATTTTACTTATATCAATCCGAGCTCTATGATCCTTAGGAATATGTTGTCCAAAAAGCCTGTTTATCAGAAAATTTCCTAGTTGAAATCTTTGATATGGAAGTTCTTTTTGTAAATATGTCCAAGAAGATGAATGAGAGTTGAGTTTTCCCTTTATTCCCTCAAATATTACATTTGAAGGTGAATTGAGTACTAAACATTGAACATCATCCAAAATACTTTGTGCAGCCAGAACGAGTTCTGCTCCTTTAGAGCGACCATATATTCCTATTTTTGTATTATCAACTTGAGGATGATGACATAGAAAATCTTTCGCCTCCTCCAAACATTCTATCGGAATTCTTTCTAAATTTTGGGGTAATCCCTCTAAACCAAAATAAGCTATCGCAAGACAAATATAACCTCTAGAAGATAAAAGTTGGGCAATGTTCTGAGCTTTTTCAATTCTTCCCTCACTACCACTAACAATAATTACGGCCGGCGCCTTTCTTAACTTTTCATCATAAAATAATCGACCTTGAAAATGCTTATCATAAATATCTTGATACCTTATTCCAAGATTCATATAACGCCTTACAAAACTTTTCTCCGCGACCACATCTTTCCCCAGCTTGATTTTAATTTCAATACCAAAACAATCTCGCAATGGAATTCTATCAAGAGAACTGGGTAATCTCCTTTTCCTATTCTTCAACGGTTTCGCATTAAAGAACAAGCCCATCTCTGAAACTCCTTTATAAGATCCCGAAATAGATGCTGTTTGAGAGGTGTCAATCATACCGCCCTGATCAGATAAAAAAATTGCAGTTGATTTCCACATGACATCATGATCTAAAAGTAAGGGAGCATTTATACAGTAATAATCAGACAGGTACATTTCTACACAATACCTTGTCCTTGGTTCTAAACCATTGATAGTAATATAAAAAGATTCATCTCCTAAGTCAGTTTGTGAAATCAGTTCAATGTTTACACTCATATCTTCTCCTTTTGTTAATATACTTAACAACAAAATTTAAAATTTACCGTGACTTTCACCACGGTAATCCTCCCCATATATTTTCAATATCATCCATCAATTTCACAACTGTTTGAAGCTCCTCCTCGCTATAGTTGTTTAAAACTGAAAAGACCGATTCTTCAATATATGCTTGTTGCTCCTTATGGATTTTAAAAACTTCGATGCCTTTTTCAGATAATCTCAAATATTTATTTTTCCCATTATTCGGAGCAAAATCAAAAACAACTAAATTTTTTTGAATTAATCTCCTAACACTTTGAGTTATTGCACTTCTCGAAACTTTCAACAATTCAGATAATTTCACTAGATTTAAAGGCTGATTTTTCCCAATCACAACAATCAAATGTACCTCATTCAACGTAATGGATTTGTCAATACTAATTTTATGTTGATTTTTTTTTAACTGTTCAAACGTTAAAATAAATCTATTGAAACGATTATTAAATTTAATAAATTCTTTTTTATCCATAAACTTCCTTCATTTTGTTAATTATATTAACAAAATGAAGGTTTTTTGTCAAATAAAAAATCTTCCAGATTTGAATATCATACCAAAAGTTTGACAGAAGAAAACTAACTTTTTGGGGGCAGTACAAAAACTTTCACTTACTTGATGGGTGGAAGTTTTTTTGAACTTTGATATAATATTCCTTGTAAAGAAAGAGAAAGACACACGATGACACGAAAAATTGCCTTATTATCCGATGTACATGGAAATAGCACAGCCTTGGAAGCAGTGCTGGCAGATGCGGAAAGCCAGCAAGTGACAGACTATTGGTTTTTGGGGGATTTGCTCCTGCCAGGAACCGGTCGCAGAAATATCTTAGATAGGATGGATCAGCTGCCCATCAGCCTCCAAGTCAGAGGGAATTGGGAAGACAGTCTCTGGCACGCTCTGCACCAAAAGCTGGATTTGAGTCGCCCCAGCCATCTCTATTTGACCCGGCTCTGCCATTTTGTCCTAGAAGAGATCCATCCAGAAGAGATCAACCGTATGCAGGAACTTCCTCTGCAAATCTTGACAGAAGTAGAGGGATTGAAGATTGCGGTCAGTCACCATCTGCCAGATAAGAATTGGGGACGGGAGTTGATTCATATTGGCGAGCAGAGTGATTTCGACCGCCTTTTTGAAGGAAACGACTGCGCTATCGCTGTTTATGGTCATATTCACCAACAGTTTCTCCGCTACGGGACTAAGGGCCAGCTGATTATCAATCCCGGCTCTATTGGTCAGCCATTCTTTCTAGATTCGGCTTTGCGTCAGGACTTACGAGCCCAGTATGCCATTTTAGAGATTGATGATACGGGTCTGGCTGATGCCGACCTTCGGCGCGTGGCCTACGATGTAGAGCAGGAGCTGAGATTGGCTCGGGAGCTCAACTTGCCTTATTATGAGATTTATCGGGAGAGTTTGGTCAATGGTATCCACCATACCCACAATCACGATCTGCTGCGGGAAATCAGTGAGCGGGAAGGCTATTCAGATGAGATTGCAGCTTTCTTAAAGTCTAGTCGTAACTCTTGAAGTTACACCATTTTTGAGCTATAATAAAAATAAAGGAAAATGATAAGGGAGAAGAAGAGATGCAGATTTCTAGCCGTTTTACCATTGCCACCCATATGCTGATTGTTCTGGCTTTGGAAGGAAAAAAACGAAAACTGACAAGTGATATTCTTGCTGGCAGTGTCGGTGTCAATCCAGTTATTATTCGTAAGACCCTATCCCAGCTCAAGAATGCAGGAATGATTACCGTTGCTCGTGGGACCGGAGGAGCAGAGATTGCTAAAGATTTGAAAGATATTAGCCTGTTGGATGTCTATAGTGCGGTTGAGTGTCTAGGAAAGAGTGGCCAGCTCTTTAGCTTTCATGACAAGCCCAATCCAGACTGTCCTATCGGCAAGAACATTCACAACGTCTTGGACGACCGCTTGGCGGCTATTCAGGCAGCCATGGAAGCTGAATTGGCTCAGACCAGCCTTGACGAAGTTGTCGCAGCAACAGAAAAAGAAATTAAAGAACAATCTGTTTCCTAGAAAGCAGGTTGTTTTTTATTGAATATTTTTCTAAGATGTAATTATTGACATTACATTAAGATGTGCTATACTAATAGATGTAACAAAAACAATTACAATTCAGAAATAATCCTTAGGAACAAATGGCAATGTGAAAAGCCATATCAAGGAACCTATCTCTGTTTTGGAGAAATAAAAAAAGATGGAGCAGGAGCACTCCTGACATTTAAAATTTAAGAGAGGAGAAAGTACATGACTTTTGAATATCAAAGCAAGATTTATCTAGGAGAGGTGGCTATTTATGTGGCTGACCTAGCAGGACAAAGCGATTTTTATCAGCGCGTTTTAGGACTGGAACTTTTGGAAGAGCAGGACGGACAGGTGGCTTTGGGCAGGGACGGACAAGTGTTGGTGCGGCTTTTAGCGACCAGTGATCGGCAGTCCATTAAGTCGGCTTACGGTCTTTATCATCTGGCACTCTTGCTTCCAAGCCGTCAAGCCTTAGCAGATATTCTTAAGCATTTATCAGAAAATAAAGTTCCTATGGTTGGAGGAGCAGACCACGGTTATAGTGAAGCCATTTATCTGGAGGATCCAGAAGGCAATGGCATTGAACTTTATCGGGACAAGCCTCAGGCTGATTGGGATATTCGAGAAGATGGCCGCATTATCGGAGTGACGGAAGCGCTAGCGGCTCAAGAAATCTATGAACTAGGTCAGGAAGTCCAGCCGTTTAGTATTGCTTCAGGCACTCGTATGGGCCATGTCCACCTGTCTGTGAAAAATAGCAGAGCTGCTAGTCATTTTTACCAAAAGCTTCTAGGCTTGGAGGATAAATTTTCTGTACCTTCTGCTAGCTGGCTGGCATCAGGAAACTACCATCACCATTTAGCTGTTAATGAATGGGGAGGTTCTCGCTTGAATCATCGCCAACCCAAGCAACTGGGACTAGCCTATTTTGAAGCCCAAGTTCAAGGAAAAGAAGACCTAGTAGCAATTTATGAAAATGCTCTGGACTTGCAGGCGCCAGTCCGATGGATTAGCCCCCAAGAGCTAGAAGTTACAGATCCAGATGGGATTGCTGTGAGAATTATTGTACCCGCTAAATCAAATATAGAAAATAAAGGCTAAGAATTTTCTTAGTCTTTTCTTTGATATTAATCAGAATCAGCCTTGAGCCTGATGGATTTTCCAAAATAAATGATAAAATGAGATTACCTACAGAAAGAGGGAATAGAACATGAAAACGGTCCTTTATAAAACAAGAAGAAATCGATTGTTAGCTGGTGTTTTAGCTGGTTTGACAGATAAGTTTAAATTTGATCTTAGTTTGATTCGTTTTTTATATATCCTTTTTACCATTTCGTCTTTTGGACTTGGAGTTGTTATTTACATTTCTTTAGCAGTACTTCTTCCAACCAAGGAAGATATAGAAGCTGAAATGTACGGGACTGGACCAAGAAAGCGTAAGGATGCAGAACCAATTGATGACGATAAAGGACTTTTTTGGTAATGGCTTGCTGTTTAAAAAAGGAGAACTATGGAAATTTGGGATGCTTATAATGAAGATCGAGAAAAAAATGGGCGTTATTTGGTAAGAGGAGAAAGGATACCCTCTGGCCTATATCATCTCTGTGTGAATGTCTTGGTACGACATGAGGATGGAGATGTTCTTTTTATGAAAAGAAGTAGTCAAAAAGAACTCTATCCCAACTACTTTGAATTTGGGGCTGGTGGCAGTGTACTAGCTGGTGAGGATAGCCTTAGCGCTGCGCTTCGAGAGTTGAAAGAAGAAACAGGTTTAGTCCCCAGCCGGATAAGACTCATTGAGCAGACAATATCTTTTGAAGATCAATGCTTATTTGACTACTATGAAGCAATTATAGTAGGCGATAAGGGGAATATAACCTATCAAGATGGAGAGACTGATGGACATGTCTGGATAGGAATAAATGAATTGTCTGCATTCATGAAAGAGGAGCTTCTCTTTCAACATCAAAAAGCACTATTAAAAAAACTAATAGAGAAACAAGGTGACAGATAAAGTGTAGAAGCCTTTCCTGTCATCTTTTCTTTTCCTAAAAAGGACGCTGAAACTCTCTATAAAAGTAATTTTTTGCTATAATAGAAAAAGAAAGAATCCAAAGGGGGAAACTTATGTCTGTTAAGGTCAAGGACCTCTTGCAAAAAGTAAGATTACAATTGATTTACGGTAGCGAAGAACTACTGGAAAAAGAAATTACGACATCCGATATTTCACGGCCTGGTCTTGAAATGACAGGATATTTTGACTACTATACACCAGAGCGCATTCAGCTGATTGGGATGAAAGAATGGTCTTATTTGATGAAGATGACGAGTCATAACCGCCATCAAGTTCTTCTGAAAATGTTCCAACCTACGACACCTGTTGTCATCATTGCCAGAGATTTGGAGATTCCAGATGAAATGATGCAAGCTGCCCAAGAAAAGCAGATTGTTATTTTGCGTAGCCATACAGCAACGAGCCGATTGTCAGGAGAAATATCAAGCTATCTAGATTCTCGCTTGGCTGAAAGAACAAGCGTTCACGGTGTCTTAATGGATATCTATGGTATGGGTGTTCTCATTCAGGGTGACAGTGGTATCGGTAAAAGTGAGACGGGACTTGAGTTAGTCAAAAGAGGTCACCGTTTGGTAGCGGATGATCGTGTTGATATCTTTGCTAAGGATGAAATGACTCTCTGGGGTGAGCCAGCTGAAATTTTGCGTCATCTGCTGGAAATTCGAGGTGTTGGAATTATCGATGTGATGAGTCTCTATGGTGCTAGTGCAGTTAAAGATTCATCACAGGTTCAAATTGCAGTATATTTGGAAAATTACGACGTCAATAAGACCTTTGACCGCCTAGGTAATGGTTCAGATGAATTAGAAATTGCTGGTGTTCGAATTCCAAGGGTCCGCATTCCAGTTAAAACTGGTCGTAACATCTCCGTTGTAATTGAAGCTGCGGCCATGAATTATAGAGCAAAAGAAATGGGCTTTGATGCTACAAAGATTTTTGAAGAACGCTTGACAAATCTGATCAGCCAGAATGAGGTGAAGAATGATTAATCCAATTGCCTTTCAAATCGGACCATTTGCTATTCGCTGGTATGCAATCTGCATACTTTCAGGCTTAATATTAGCTGTTTACTTGGCTAGGAAAGAAGCCCCTCGTAAAAAGATTAAACCTGATGACATTATTGATTTTATCTTGATTGCTTTTCCACTTGCTATCGTGGGTGCACGACTATACTATGTGGCCTTTGAATGGTCTTATTATTCAAAACAACCATTTATTGAGATTTTCATTACTTGGCATGGTGGTTTAGCTATCTATGGAGGACTGATTACTGGTGCTCTAGTTCTTTATTTCTTTTCTAGGAGTAAATTTATTAATACTTTAGATTTCTTAGATATCGCGGCTCCAGGTGTTATGATTGCTCAGAGTATTGGACGCTGGGGGAATTTTATCAACCAGGAAGCTTACGGTGCTGCGGTCAAGAGTTTAGACTACTTGCCAGGATTTATCAGAGATCAAATGTATATTGATGGAGCTTATCGACAACCTACTTTTCTTTATGAATCTACTTGGAACTTGCTAGGTTTCATTCTCATTATCTTTTTACGCAGAAAACCCAAATTCCTTAAGCAAGGAGATATCACAGCCTTCTATCTTATCTGGTACGGTTGTGGTCGGATGATTATTGAAGGAATGCGGACAGACAGTCTCTACTTTATGGGACTCCGGGTTTCTCAGTGGTTGTCTGCTCTCTTAATTATTCTTGGTGTCGCCTTGGTCGTTTATCAACGTAGAAAAAAAGATACACCGTATTATTACACATCTTTAGAAATGGAGAAGAAAAATGCTTGAAATTTCATATAGTTTAGTCGCAGTCGCTTTGATTGCTTTGATTGTTTACTCCATCTTCTTGGTTAGAAAAATTAGCAATGTTGTGGATGAGACAGAGAAGACGATTAAAGTTCTTACAGCGGATGTTAATGTCACATTATATCAAACCAATGAATTACTAGCTAAAGTCAATGTTTTGACTGATGATATTAACGGTAAAATGGAGACCATAGAACCCCTCTTTACAGCTGTTGCAGATTTATCGTTGTCTGTTTCAGATTTAAATGATTCAGCTCGTAATCTGAGTAAAAAAGCAGCAACGGCTGGTAGAAATTCAGTCAAAGCGGGTGCGGGTTTAACAGCTTGGCGTCTATTATCAAAATTTTTCAATAGATAATCATAAGAAAGAAGGTCCATTATGGGTAAATTTTCATCGATTGTATTAGGAGCAGCGGCTGGGGCTGCAGCAGCTATCTTCTTAAGCAGTGAAAAAGGTAAAGAAGTAAGAGCTAGAGTCAGCAATTTTATCAAAGAAGTGCAAGAGAACCCAGATGAGTTTAAAGAGCAGGTGTGTCATTCTGCAACTGACTTGAAAAATCAAACAGTAGATACTGTTACACAAGTAAGAGACAAGGTCAATAATGGTGAGATTACAAAAGAGTCTATTTTGACATCTGTAAAGGAAACTACAAAAGAGATGTTAGACTATTCACAGGATAAGTTCCAAGCTATTAAAGAAAAAATTCAGGAAGAACATCTGACTAAAGACGACTTGATCTCTTCTATCAGGGAAAAAGCACATGCTTTGACGGATGAAAAAGATCATTCTGAAGAAATCGTTATAGACCTAAAAGAAGACTAAAAGAGCTGGTTAAACCAGCTTTTTTATTTTGTAGAATAACTTGACTCCATGTACGGAAAAGACTATGATAAAGTTGGGGAGGTGGTCTGATGAAATGCATCAAACTTTTAAGCCTTATGTTTGCGATATTGTTTTTTACTGCATGTGCTAACCAAAGAAAAGTAGCAAAACCATTAGATTCTTCTAACTCTGTTTCTAGTAAGAAGTTTTCAAGCAATTCATCTACTTTTTACAGATCAAAAGAAACTTCTTCGGACAATGGTTCGTCTTCGAGTAGTGCTTCAGAATCGCAGGAGATGCCACAAGTTCAAAAAACAGAAGAAGGATCACTTCAGTTGAGACATAGGCTGGAAGTACCTATGCAGGTGCAAAGAGCATGGAATACTTGTGCTCCAACTACTGTGAGCATGATGTTAGCCTGTCGGGGAATCGATATATCGCAAGAACAATTGGCTGAGGAAATGGGCACAGATGCTCATTTTGGGACCCATAATGCCAATGCTATTCAGGTACTTAATCAGCATTTATTTGGTTATCCAGAACCAACTGATGGACAGGCGGGCTATCGCTTGGAAACTGTGAGATCTAGCTCATCTAATTCAATTGATATGCGCCTCTTTAAAGAGCGACTCAAGAAGAATATTGATGCTGGCTATCCTCTATATTATACGTTTGATAATTCAAAGATGTATCCTGGACGTAGTGGGGAGCACAATGTTATCGGAATTGGATATGAATTAAACTCAGATGCTTCTGATATTATTGGAGTTTATTATATTGATCCATCTTATACTGTTCAAGATCCGGTTTATGGAGGGTTAAAGAAAGTGACCCCTCAAGAGCTTTTGACAGCTATGTTGACTTGCCAAGAGCCGAATTATGCATGGTAAGAAAAAAGACCTGCTTCAAGTCAGAAGTAGGTCTCTTGTTTGATTAAAATTTCTTTTTTGAAATAAAACGATAGGTTTGCACTGTTGCAAAGCTTAAAGTCATAGCTAATGCCAGAGCAAAGAAAGTATTCAGTTTGAAAGACAGAAACAGAAAACTAAAAATTGCTGTTAAAATACAAAAAGCAGCAATATTAAAGAAGAAAAGCAACTCTTTTATTTTAGGTTCAATGTCTGATTCTGGAATATATTCTTGGTATAAAGGTAATTGTTCTTCAGGAAGTTCCTGATAGATATAATCCTCTTGATAATTTTTATAATCTCTAAGTGCCATTTTTCTCTCTCCTACTAGTACTATATCATTGTATCATGATTTATTGGGGTAATTATTACATTTTTGTTACAGAAAGAATAAAAATAGTTTTCAATATAAAAATAAAGTATCGAAAATTTAAGAAAAAATAGAAGTAAAAGAAAGAATTTGAAAAGAAAACTGGTTCATTTCTAAAAGTGTGTTATAATTAACTTTATGGAAAAGATAATTATTACAGCGACAGCTGAAAGTATTGAGCAAGTGAAGGAACTGCTGGAAGCAGGAGTTGATCGGATTTATGTTGGCGAGAAAAACTATGGCCTTCGTCTTCCCCACACTTTTTCTTATGACGAATTACGAGAGATTGCTAATTTAGTTCATGAGGCGGGAAAAGAAATAGTCGTAGCAGTCAATGCTCTCATGCACCAGGAAATGATGGACAAGATCAAGCCATTTCTTGATTTTCTAACAGAAATCCAGACGGATTATATTACTGTTGGGGATGCGGGTGTGTTTTATGTTGTTAACCGCGATCAGTATCCCTTTAAGACAATTTATGATGCTTCGACCATGGTTACCAGCAGTCGTCAGATTAATTTTTGGGGACAAAAAGCTGGCGCATCAGAAGCAGTTTTAGCTAGAGAAGTTCCCTCAGCTGAACTTTTTGCCATGCAGGATATTTTAGAGATTCCTGCAGAGGTCTTGGTCTATGGGGCTAGTGTCATTCATCACTCCAAGCGCCCTCTGCTTCAAAATTATTACAATTTCACCCATATTGATGATGAGAAGACGAGGGAGCGTGATTTGTTCTTGGCTGAGCCAGGTGACCCAAGCAGTCATTATTCCATTTTTGAAGACAATCACGGAACTCATATATTTGCAAATAACGACTTAGATTTGATGACAAAATTGACAGAGTTAGTGGATCATGGATTTACTCATTGGAAATTAGAAGGAATCTATACTCCAGGTCATAATTTTGTAGAAATCGCTAAGTTGTTCATTCAAGCTCGAGATTTAATTTTGGCTGGTAAATTCACCCATGATCAGGCTTTTCTTTTGGATGAAGCTGTTCACCGTTTTCATCCTAAAAACCGTTTCTTGGATACTGGTTTTTATGAATACGATCCAGATATGGTCAAATAATTATAGCTATCTAAGAAAGCAAGAAATTTTCTTGCTTTTTTCTGTTGCTAAGATGTAAAATCACAATTTTTTGAATTCAGGAAAGATTAGAATTGTGAAAACATTTGCCACATCTTGATTTTCCAAGTTTTTTGCTATAAAATAGAAAGGATTAAAAATTAGGGATTATCGATCTTATCTTGCAAATAGGAGAAATGATGACAAAAACATTGAAACGACCAGAGCTCTTGGCACCTGCTGGTACTCTAGAGAAGTTAAAAGTAGCTGTTCGTTATGGAGCAGATGCAGTATTTATTGGTGGTCAGGCCTACGGACTTCGTAGTCGAGCTGGGAACTTTACTTACGAGCAAATGGAAGAAGGAGTTCAGTTTGCAGCAAAATATGGCGCAAAGGTTTATGTTGCGGCTAATATGGTGATGCACGAAGGTAATGAAATTGGTGCTGGAGAATTCTTCCGTAAACTCCGTGATATTGGGATTGCTGCAGTAATTGTATCAGACCCTGCTTTGATTGCTATTGCGGCATCAGAAGCGCCTGGATTAGAAATCCATTTGTCTACCCAAGCTAGTGCGACTAACTATGAGACTTTGGAATTTTGGAAAGAACTAGGCTTGACGCGTGTTGTTTTAGCACGCGAAGTATCTATGGAAGAATTGGCTGAGATCCGTAAAAGAACTGATGTTGAGATTGAAGCCTTCGTCCACGGAGCAATGTGTATTTCCTACTCAGGACGCTGTACACTTTCTAACCACATGAGTATGCGTGATGCTAACCGTGGTGGTTGCTCGCAGTCTTGTCGTTGGAAATACGACCTTTACGATATGCCTTTTGGCCAAGAAAGAAAGAGCTTGAAGGGTGAAATCCCAGAAGAATTTTCTATGTCAGCGGTAGATATGTCCATGATTGATCACATACCTGATATGATTGAAAATGGTGTGGACAGTCTGAAAATCGAAGGTCGAATGAAGTCTATACACTATGTATCCACAGTATCGAACTGTTACAAGGCAGCTGTCGATGCCTATTTGGAAAGTCCTGAGAAATTTGAAGCGATTAAACAGGACTTGATTGATGAAATGTGGAAAGTTGCTCAACGCGAATTGGCAACGGGATTTTACTACGGTACTCCAACAGAGAACGAACAGCTCTTTGGGGCACGCCGAAAAATTCCGGAATACAAGTTTGTGGCTGAAGTTGTAGACTATGATGCTGAAAAACAGATCGCGACTATTCGTCAGAGGAATGTTATTCATGAAGGAGATCAGGTTGAATTCTACGGTCCTGGCTTCCGTCATTTTGAGACAGTCATTACAGATTTGCATGATGCGCAGGGCAATAAAATTGATCGAGCGCCAAATCCTATGGAACTCTTAACAATTTCTATGCCGACACCTGTTTGCCCAGGTGATATGGTGCGTAGCAGAAAAGAAGGCCTTATCAATCTGTATAAGGAAGATGGCACCAGCGTTACTGTCCGCGCCTAGATATAAAATAAATCCCAGTTTGTAAAAACTGGGATTTATTTTTTCTTTGGATTAGCTTTCTGTGCTACTCGAACTGTCTGAGGAACCAGACGCACACGTTGAATATCTGGAATCCGAATAATAGTTGACATGCTCTTATTGAAATTCTTAACAATCAACTGCTGGCGTTCTTGGTCATACTTAACAATATCGCCAGTAAAGCTTTTATTTTGAAAAATAACATGAATTCCGGATTTTTTCTTTAAGGCTAGCTCAATCGCGGATAAGATAGCAGTATTATTCTCGCTGTTCTGTTCGGTTTTTTTATCGTTTATAAACTCATTAGCTTTCTCAGTCAGCATTCTTAGAAATTTTTTCATGGCTAAAATCTCCATAACTTGATACAATATCATTATATAACATTTTCTCGTAAAATTCTAAACTTTTACGAATGAATTAAATGAGAGATGGAAAACTGTCAAACAGCAGAGGCTGTTTTAGCTCATCTACTTTTGAATTTACCAAGGAGGTACTATGTCAGAATTTACATTTGAGATTGAAGAAAAACTTCTAGTCTTATCAGAAAACGATAAAGGCTGGACCAAAGAGCTTAACCGAGTTAGCTTCAATGGAGCGCCAGCCAAATATGATATTCGAACTTGGAGTCCGGATCACAGTAAAATGGGCAAGGGAATTACTCTTTCTAATGAAGAATTTCAGGTTCTTCTTGATGCATTTAAAAACTGATAGAAAAGTCTATCAGTTTTTTTGTTTATCAGCAAAGTAAGGATGAAATCCGAGACTTTTTAATACTGGCAAGCTGATAATAGCTATCAGGAGCATTTTTAAAAGATCCGGTAGAATGAATGGGGTAACGCCTACAGCGATAGCTTTTGAAAAATCAAGATTCCCTAAGATGTTCAAACCTATAATTCCACCGATAAATAGGATGGTATCTCCCAAGATATTTGCCAGTAAAATAGTCAAGAATGAACTGTTTTTATGAGTTAAGATAGAAGTAATGAAGGCAAAGAGAGGAGCAGACAAAAGGTAACCAGCAGTTGGATTTAGGAATGATTGGAATCCGCCATGACCGCCTGCAAAAACTGGGAGACCGATAGCACCAAGTAGTAAATAAAGTAGCGTAGCTGAAACCGCTTCTCTGGGTTTAAAAATAGTTGCAATCAAACCGATGGCAAAGGTTTGGAGAGTAATAGGAACAGCTCCAATAGCAAAGCTAAATTGTGATAAAACCGCTAAAATAGCAGCCCCAATGGCTGGGAGCACAAGTAAGAAAACTTTATTTCGATTCATAATAGTAAACCTCTTTTATAATTTATGGTAACTATTTTAAGATCTCTAGTGCTAAAAGTCAAGTGTTTTTTATCGACTTAGACTATTTCGTATTATTTTTTCTTTTTACTCCTGAAATACAAGAAAATAAATGCTATTAAACCAAAGATGTTAAAGAAGATAATACCAAATGTTGTAAGAATTTTATTTGTTTTACTCATCAAACTCTCCTCATATATACGTGTTTCTCTAGCATAGCAAATTAATATCCAAAAGAAAAGTAGGAATTGGAAGAACTGATATAGTTATAAACTATATAATAATCAATAAAATAAGATTAGCTCAAAACCCTTTAAAAACTTGAGATAAGGTTGTCGTGTTGATATAATGAACCATAACCAAATTTCCATTTGATTTTTATAACATTTCTTTACACTAGAAAAGGAGAGTTGAGATGACAGTTAATCATGGACCATTTCGAGTTGATCACGTTGGCTCTTTCCTTCGCCCTAAGGAATTGGTAGAAGCTCGTGAAGCCTTTGCGGGGGGGGACTATTAGCAAAGAAGAGTTAACTGCAGTGGAAGACCAAGCTATTCGAGCTTTAGTTTCTAAAGAAATTAAAGCTGGATTGAAGAATGTAACAGACGGAGAATTTCGTCGGGCTTATTGGCATTTGGACTTTTTCTGGGGCTTTCAAGGAATTGAGCATGTTCAAGCTGCAGAAGGCTATCATTTTCATGGGGAAACAACCAAGGCAGATTCGGCCCTCATCGCTGGTAAGATTACCGGTTTTCACCATCCCTTTGTGGAACATTTTAAGTTTCTAAGAGATTTAGTGGCTGATCAAGATGGAGTTGAAGCAAAGTATACCATTCCAGCCCCTGCCCAATTTTATTTTGAATTAATCCGGGATGCCGAGCATGTGGAGAAGCTCAATCAAGTTTATCCTGACTTCAATCAATTGAGAGAAGATATAAAAAAAGCATATTTACAAGTTGTTGAAGATTTATATGACGCTGGCCTCAGAACGCTACAAGTGGATGATTGTACTTGGGGTGTCTTGGTAGATGATAATTTCTTGACAGCCTGGGGTGCTCTTCAAGGTAAGACCAAAGACCAAGTTCGTGCTGAATTAGCGGAGCTCTTCTTAAGTTTCAACAATGATCTTTATCAAAATGTCCCTGCTGGTTTGACTGTTAATACCCATGTCTGCCGTGGTAACTACCATTCTACCTGGGCTTCTTCGGGTGGCTACGGTCCAATTGCTGAAGAATTATTTGAAAAAGAAAAGGTGAATGCTTATTTCCTTGAATTTGATACTGAGCGAGCTGGTGGATTTGAACCCTTGGCTAAAGTAACACCAGGAAAAAAAGTAGTCTTGGGACTTTTGACTTCAAAAAGTGGTGATTTAGAGAACAAAGAAGAAGTTATTGCTCGGATTAAGGAAGCTAGTCAGTATGTACCGCTAGAAAATCTTTACCTTTCAACCCAATGTGGCTTCGCTTCTACGGAAGAAGGAAACATCCTGACAGAAGAGAGTCAATGGGAAAAAATTGCTTTGATTTCAGATATTGTAAAAGAAGTCTGGGGAGAATAGAATCGGAGGAACAACTTATGTCAGATTTGCTTAAAATATACCAAGAATTAAAAAATAAGAAATGGGTCAATCTTTCTCATCAGATTAAGGAAGATAGTCCGCACTTTCCAGCTTTACCAGCCTTGGAGAAGAAAGATATTTTTACTCTAAAAGATGGTTTCCATGTGCAGCAGTTTTCGGTAGTTGGCCAGTATGGTACTCATATTGATGCTCCTATTCATTTTGTAGAAGGTGGCCGTTGGTTGGAAGAAATAGACTTAAAAGATCTCCTTCTTCCTTTGTTTGTCATTGATAAGTCAAGAGAAGTAGAGGAGAATCCTGACTTCATTTTGACCAAACAAGATATTTTGGACTTTGAAGCAGAGCATGGGAAGATTCCAGAAGGAAGTTTCGTGGCTTTTCGGTCTGACTGGTCCAAGCGTTGGCCTAGTCAAGACGCTATGAGAAACTTAGATGATCAAGGAATCCAGCATACACCTGGCTGGGGACGAGATGCTTTGGAATTTCTGATTCATGAGCGTGGTGTAGCTGCAGTAGGTCATGAAACTTTTGATACTGATGCAGGTCTTCCTACGGCTGAGCATGGCTTGGTTAATGAATATTATCTCTTGGCTGAGGACATTTACCAAGTAGAGGTATTGTCTAACTTGGACCAATTACCTGCTAAGGGAGCTCTAATTTCTATCAGTTTCCCTAACTGGCATCAAGCTAGTGGTTCGCCAGTACGAGCTTTAGCCATTTTACCATAAGAAAAAAGAGTCTGAAGTTTTACTTCAGGCTCCCTTTTTTACAAAACTTTAGAAATTTTTGAGATTTTCTTGATGAAATGTTGATAAAGAGGCTGTAAAATAAAGATTGTAGGATTAACAAGTTAATACGTGTCAAATCTCTCTTTTAGAAACTAAAAATGATGCATGGGAAGGTAAAAATTTTTGAAGAATCCTTATAGAATCTTACAAAAATGTAAGATTCAAAAGAAAAATGAAAGATTAGATTATGGAATACTTATATACTTTATAATAAAATAAGGACACAAGTCAAAAAAGGCTTGTAAAACAAACCTTTTCTCTTCTTACCTCATAGTAACGAACTCTTCTGATCCCGTTGGGTGAATGGCTACTGTGGCATCAAAATCAGCCTTGGTTGCGCCCATTTTGATAGCGACAGCGAAGCCTTGAATCATCTCGTCTACCCCATATCCGATACCATGCAGACCAACGACCTTTTCATTCTCACCAGCCGTGATGAGCTTGAACTTGGCCTGTTGGCGATGCTGAGTTACTGCCGAATACATGGAAGCAAAGCTAGATGTATAGAGGTGAATATTATCAGCTCCATAAGTTTTTTTAGCCTCTTCCTCGGTTAGCCCAACAGTTCCAATAGCAGGGTGGGAGAAGACGACGGTAGGAATAGTTGAATAGTCCATCTTTGCGTCTGTTTTGCCGTTGAAAAGTCGCTCGGCTAATGTACGACCAGCCTTGATGGCAACAGGAGTTAGTTCTTTCTCGCCTGTTACGTCACCTAGGGCATAGATACCTGAAACTACAGTGTTTTGGTATTCATCTACAGCGATGAAACCTCGTTCGTTGAGAGTGACACCAGCAGCTTCTAGATTGAGGCCTTGAACATTAGGTTTTCGGCCGATGGCCCAGATGACATGCTGAGCTATATGGCTACTACCATCTTCAAAATGAAGTTGCAGTTGATTGTCATCTAGTTTCTCAAGTTTTGTAGGTACTTTGTGGGTGTGTAGGGCAAGACCTGTCTTATCCATCTCTTCAAGTAAACCATCTACGATATAAGAATCAAAGTTCCGTAAGGGACGATCACGTCGGACAAAGAGGTCTGTTTTGACTCCAAGATTATGGAGGACTCCTGCCAATTCAACTGCGATATAGCCAGCTCCAACGATGGCTACAGATTCGGGTAATTCTTCCCAAGCGAAGACATCATCAGATGTTTCACCTAATTCAGAGCCAGGAATAGAAGGGATAGCAGCATGAGCACCCGTTGCAATGACAATGTGTTTAGCTCGGATTAGCTCACCATTAACCTCGACAGTGTTAGCATCAACAAAGCGACCGCGTCCTTCAATCAATTCAACTCCATTGCGTTTAAAACTTCCGTCGTAAGAAGATCGAGCACGATCAATATAGGCTTCGCGGTTTTTACGCAAAGTGGCAAAGTCAAAGCTTTGTTTTTCTGAAGTAAAACCATAGTCAGGACCGTAGTATTGGATGGCCTCAGCAATTTGAGCACCATACCACATGATCTTTTTAGGAACACAGCCAACATTGACACAGGTGCCACCTAACTTCTTTTCCTCAATGACAGCGACCTTAGCACCATGTTCGCCAGCTCGATTCATGGTAGCGATACCTCCGCTACCACCTCCGATAGCAATCATATCAAATTCTTTCATAATGTTTATTCTCCTTCTTTCAATATGAGGTAATTGTACCCTTTTTAAGAAATGAATGCAAAAATCTGCTACGAGAAAAACTGACATTTGAGAAAGATATAATGTCATTTGAAAATTGCTAAGTTCAAAACAATAGTTCCAGGTTATAATGTATGTTATAATGAAAAAAATTAATTAGATTTCATTTTTAAAGGAGATTCCAATGAAAAAATTGAAAAAGTGGCAGTTGACTGCTCTGATTGCTGTTCCTCTTGTCATTGTAGTAGTTGTTCTTGCTATGCTGTTTTTGAATCAGAAAAGTGGCAGCCAAGAAGGTTTAGATTCGAAACCTCTGGTTCAAAAGGCAAAAGAAGGATCAGTAGCATCTTCTGTACTTTTGTCAGGACAAGTATCTGCTAATAATGAGCAGTATATTTATTATGATTCGACAAAGGGAGATTTAGAAGGCGTCCTCGTTAATGTGGGTGATCAAGTTACAGTCGGACAAGCTTTGGTCCAATATCGAAACACTGAGGCGCAATCTAACTATGATTCTGCTGTTCGAGCTCTCAATAAAATTGACCGTCAAATTTATGAACTGCAAAATAATGGGACAGCTCCTACCCCAAGCCCAACAGCAGAAGGAGAAGAATCTGGCGAAAGCACTGCACCAGCGGTCAATACACAACAATCCTTGGATTCTCAATTAAAAGATTTGCAAGACAATCGAGCTGATGCTGCAGATAAAGTCAATAGTTCCAAACTTTTACTTGATGCTACAACTGTATTAAGTACTGTTGAAGGAACAGTAGTTGAAGTTAATCGTGATGTTTCAAAATCAACAACAGGATCTAATCAAACATTGGTCCATATTGTTAATAATGGTAATCTCCAAGTCAAGGGTGAATTGTCAGAGTACAATTTAGCTAATCTGTCAGTGGGCCAAGAAGTCAGCATTACTTCAAAAGTTTATCCAGATAAGACTTGGACTGGTAAAATCAGCTATATCTCTAACTATCCAAAAGATGCTCAGCAAGCAAGCTCAAGTGCGTCAGCTGCTGGAGGATCAGGTGGAGGATCAGGCGCTAAATATCCCTTTACCATTGATTTCACTAGCGAAATAGGTGATTTAAAGCAAGGATTCTCTGTAAATATCGAAGTGAAGAATAACAGCAAGGCCATTCTTATTCCGGTAAGCAGTGTTGTTACTGATGAAGATGGAAAAAACTACATTTGGAAACTAGATGATAAGGGTATAGCTAAAAAAGTTGAAGTCACGCTTGGCAATGCTGATGCTGAAAATCAAGAAGTAACATCTGGCTTAGCAAAAGATGATAAAGTGATTATAAATCCAACTGCTGATTTAAAAGATGGGCAGGAGGTAAAATCCTATGAAGAAATTAATTGATTTAAATGGCATCAATAAGAGCTATCGCAATGGAGATCAAGAACTGCAGGTTTTAAAAAACATCAATCTTCAAGTTGAGGAAGGTGAGTTTTTAGCCATTATGGGGCCGTCTGGATCTGGTAAATCAACTTTGATGAATATTATTGGTATGTTGGATCGTCCTTCTAGTGGAACCTATCATTTAGATGGGAAAGAAGTGGCTCGTTTGGGTGAAAAGAAATCAGCCAAAGTTCGTAATCAGGCAATTGGATTTGTCTTTCAGCAGTTTTTCCTCTTGTCCAAGTTAAATGCTCTTCAAAATGTTGAATTACCCTTAATTTATGCGGGAGTTTCTCAGTCTAAACGTAAGGCTTTGGCAGAACAATACTTGGAAAAAGTTGAGTTAGGAACTCGAATGCATCACTTACCATCAGAATTATCAGGGGGGCAAAAGCAGCGTGTTGCGATCGCTCGTGCCCTAGTAAATCGTCCCTCTATTATTTTGGCAGATGAGCCAACAGGGGCCTTGGATACAAAAACAGGTGAACAGATTATGGAATTGCTGACTGAATTAAATAAAGAAGGCAAAACCATCATTATGGTTACCCATGAACCAGAAATTGCAGCCTATGCTAAACGACAAATTGTCATTCGAGATGGCGTAATTTACTCTGATTCAGCGCAGAAAGGAGAAGCATAGATGCAAAACTGGAGATTTGCTATTGGATCTATTATGGGCCACAAAATGCGCTCCTTTCTAACAATGATTGGAATTATCATTGGGGTCGCTTCTGTTGTAGTTATCATGGCCTTAGGAAATGGGATGCAACAGGGAGTTACCAAAAGTTTCACGAAGGATCAACAATATGTCTCTCTGAATTATTCACCAACAAAGAGTAATTATGTTATGGGGATGAATCTTATGGAAGGTCCTGCAGGAAATGAGGGAGGCAGCCAAGAAGTTGATAACGAAGAAAACGAAGCTCCACCAGTTATTCAAGATGCATGGGCTAAAGAGCTCTTAAAAATTGATGGAGTGAAAGGTTACTATACAACCAATGGAGGTCCATCTGCAACATTCTCTTATCAGAATAAGAAAGCGGATGGAGTATTTATTACTGGCGTTAGCCAATCTTTCTTTCAAATTAGAAAATACGAGATCTTGGCAGGTCGTACCCTCCTTCCTGTGGATTACCAGCGCTTTTCTAATGTGATGATGATTGATGAAACAGTTGCAAATTCACTTTTTGGAAGTAGCGCAGAAGCCTTAAACAAAATCGTATCAGTAGGAGACAGCAACTATCGGGTTATTGGAGTCTTTAAAGATCCCAATGCTGGTCAAAGTATGAGTATGAGTTCAGGAAGTGCTCTAATGGCTAATACCCAAGTAGCATCTGAGTTTCATTCAGAAGAAATCTCAACTGTTTACGTCTATGTTCCAGAAGTCAGCCGTGTCAACGAAGTTGGGATAGAAGCAGCTAAAAAATTGACCCAGCTTTCAGGAGCACGCCAGGGTGAATATCAAATCTTGAATATGGAGAGTATGCTGGAACAGTACAAGCAGATTACAGGTACCATGACAGGAGTTATTGGCGCGATAGCAGGAATCTCACTCTTTGTCGGTGGTATCGGGGTTATGAATATCATGCTGGTATCAGTTACCGAGCGGACTCGTGAAATCGGTCTGAGAAAAGCTTTAGGAGCTACGAGAGGAAACATCTTAACCCAATTCTTAATTGAATCCATGGTTCTCACCCTAATTGGAGGAATGTTGGGCTTAGGACTGGCTTATGGTATTAATGCGCTAATTGCTGCAGTCGTACCAGAAGATGTTTTTGGTGGACCTCCAATCGTATCTACTACAGCTGCAGTAGGAAGTCTTGTCTTCTCAGCAATGGTTGGTGTTGTTTTTGGAATTCTACCTGCGAATAAAGCTTCCAAGTTGGATCCAATTGAAGCACTGAGGTACGAATAATGAAATAAGAAAAAGAGTTTAGGAACCTAAACTCTTTTTTTGTTTATAAAAAACACTGCTGAAGTGTAGCAGTGTTTGAATGTGAAAATTATTTCATTGTCGGGAAGAGAAGGACATCGCGAATGGTAGTCACATCTGTTAATAACATAACCAGACGGTCGATCCCAATACCCAGACCTCCAGTTGGTGGCATACCATATTCTAAAGCTTCGACATAGTCGTAGTCAATGCCGGTTGCTTCATCATCACCAAGCTCTTTAGCTTTAGCTTGGGCTTCAAAACGAGAAAGTTGATCAATTGGATCGTTCAATTCGGTGAAGGCGTTGGCATATTCTTTGGTCATGATGAAGAGTTCGAAACGGTCAGTGAAACGTGGATCTTCTGGATTTTTCTTGGCCAGAGGAGATACTGCAACAGGATGTCCATAAACAAAGGTTGGTTGAGTTAAGGTTTCTTCAACAAATTCTTCAAAGAAAGCATTAATAACATGGCCGACTTCTGTGAAGTGCTTTTCGAGAGGAACATTCTTTTCTTTTGCCAAGGCAGCGGCTTCTTCAAAGCTCATATCTTGCCAGAAATCCACGCCAGTAATTTCCTTGATGGCATCTACCATATGAACGCGTTTAAATGGTTCATTGATCTTGATTTCAGTTCCCTGATAGTTGATAGGTCCATCTCCACATACAGAGATAGCCGCGTGTTGAATAATGCCTTCGGTCAAGTCCATAATATCTTGGAAATCTGCATAAGCTTGGTAAACTTCAATAGATGTAAACTCTGGATTATGAGTAGCGTCCATTCCTTCGTTACGGAAGATACGTCCGATTTCATAGACCCGTTCCATACCACCTACAATGAGGCGCTTAAGGTGCAATTCAGTTGCAATCCGAAGCACCATATCAATATTTTGGGCATTGTGATGAGTAATGAAAGGACGGGCAGCAGCACCACCTGCTTCATTGTGGAGAACAGGAGTTTCGACTTCAAGGAAGCCTTGCCCATCTAAGTAACGGCGAATTTCAGAAATGATTTTTGAGCGAGTAACAAATCGATTGAAGCTCTCACGGTTAGAAATCAAATCCAAATAGCGTTTACGGTAGATAGTCTCCACATCTGTCAGTCCATGGAATTTTTCAGGAAGGGGACGAAGTGCTTTAGAAAGGTGGGTAATATGGGTAGCTTTGATAGATAATTCTCCCATATCAGTACGCATCACTTCACCTTCAATTCCAAGGAAGTCTCCTAAGTCAGCTTTTTTAAAGATTTCATAGTTTTCTTCACCGACCTCATCTTTGCGGACATAAATTTGAATTTGGCCTTCGCGGTCTTGAATGTGAGCAAATCCAACTTTTCCTTTGCCACGTTTAGTCATGAGACGTCCAGCAATAGTAGCTGTCTCAGATAAGTCATGCAACTCTTCTTTACTTTTTTCAGCGTATTTTTCTTTTAATTGTCCAGAGTTTGCTGTTCTCTCAAAGCGTTTACCAAAAGGGTCAATCCCCTGTTCAGCCAGCGCAGCCATTTTTTCACGGCGAATAATTTGCTGGTCATTTAATTCTTCAAAATGTTCAGTAGTCATGTTTTCCTCCAAAAGTATTCCAATTTATTTTATCACAAAATCTATGGAAATTCACCTATATTTAGCTTTTAAGAAAGAAAAAACTGTGAATTTAAAGATTCACAGTATCAAGATTTTCAAGATGGTCGGTATTGTCCCAATCTAAGAGAGAAAACTTCTCAAAATCAGTTGTTTCTAGGATAGTGACACTTCCATTACTGAGACCACCATTTTTTCGTATGTTGCCAACATCGTAGCCAAGAAGAGTCCGAATTGAAGCCGTAAGATTAGCTCCATGGCCAACAAATAAGAGGTTTTCAGCTTCTAAATCTTTTAGAGACTTAATAAAATGGATAACTCGATGGGTCGTTTGGTAAACCGATTCAGCATCAAATAAACTATGGTCAAACTGAGCAAGATTATGACGAAAGGCATGCATTTGGTGGGGATATACGGCAGCAACAGTTGCCCATTTGGCCCCCTCTAATTTACCTAATTTCCATTCTCTTAATTCCTCTTTAAGAATAATTTCTTGCGGAAACTGGTTTTCTGAATTTATAATTTCAGCTGTTTTTACAGCTCTGCTTAAATCACTAGAGAATATCTTATCAAAACTAGTTTTAGCAAGGTGCTTCCCTAAAATATGTAATTCTTCAATAGCAGTAGGTAAGAGAGGTGAATCGCCTCCAGCACCCTGAAATCGACCTTCCAAATTCCACTCAGTCTTTCCATGACGGATAAAGTATAGTTTCATAGTTTTCTCTTTCAAATAAAATGCCTGATTTAGTCTTCTTTTATATCAGCAAAATCTGCTTTGACAAAATCCGCCAAGTCCTGAGCCTTGATTAGAACGCTACGTCCAACTTCTCCAGCGGATACGATAATAGCTTCGCGTTCTAGAGCAACCTGGTCGATGAAGATAGGGTAGGAGTGCTTTTGGCGGATACCAACTGGATTGTTGGCACCATGAACATAGCCAGTTGTCTTTTCGAGTTCCTTTTGAGGAATCATAGCAACCTTTTTGTTTCCAGAAATCTTGGCTAATTTTTTCTCAGATAAATGCTCAGTAATGGGGAGAATACCAATTACTGGTCCGGTTTTATCCCCTGTCAATGCAAGGGTTTTATAGATCTGAGACCGGTCATCTATGTCGCCAGTTTCATTTTCGAGGGCATTAATTTGCAATCCTTGGTGGGGAATATCCGCCTTGGTTAAGATTTGTTCGACTAGTGTTTTTTTTAATTTTGTTTTTTTTGCCATTATTTATACTTCTCTTCTAACTGACTCATCCAAATTCCTAGCCAAATTCCTAAGCCAAAGAAGAAGGCTGTTATGACAAAGGTGATAATAGAAGTTCCTGCATAAGTAATGCTTTCACTATTACCAGCATTTGGAATGACAATAAGCAAGGTGCTAGAAAGCACAATACCAATAATGAAATGATAGACTCGCGAATGAAAATTTTTGAGTGCATAGTCCATTGTTTTTGAAAAAGCTATGAGAGCTAAAGAACCTCCGATAGCAATTGGTAAAAATGTTCCAAAAAGATCTAAGGACTTGAAACCAGTCAGCATTGGAGTGTATAAACCTAAAATCAAAAGTAGATTAGAAGGACTGAGTCCAGGGACCAAAATCCCTAGAGCAATCAAGGCTCCCGCTAGCATAAAGGTCAAGAAATTTGCTGGAAGAGTTCCAACCAAGCTATTGAGGAAATATAGGAGTAAGCCTGACAGGATAAATGTCAGCCAAAAAATAGTTATATCTATTCGATCACGGTCTGACTCGCGAACAGACTCCTTGATTAAACTAGGAATCGTCCCGATAATAGCGCCTGCAAATCCCCAAAGAACGATAATCTTATAGTGGGCTAGTAAATATTCAACCGGAAGAGAAAAGAGGGCAATTCCAAGAATCATACCTATACCAACCGGAAGGAAAAAGAGGACATTCTCCTTGAAGTTATCTTTGATATGAGCTAGAAAAGATATCATACGCTCATATATTCCCAAAATGGCAGCTAAGACTCCGCCAGAAACACCAGGCAAGATAAAACCAAGTGCGATAATCAATCCTTTAATCGTTCTTGTAATCCAAGAAAACATCAAAATCTCCTTAACATGTTCAATGTAGTTTATTATAACATATTTTACTTTTAGTTAGTGAAAATTTAAGTAAAGTCCTAAAATAGATAGAACTTAATCAAAATGAAAAGAAAAAATCAAGTAAAATACTTGATTTTAATTATTGTTTCCCAAATAATTTGGCATGAGTTTCCTCTCGGTTCTTTAAAGTAGAAATCTGGTTTAAGTCTAAAGGATGAGAGAAACCAGTTAAAGTTCCTTGGGAAGTATATTGGTGCAAATCATAATCAATGTCAGTCTTAGGAGCAGCATTATAATAACCATTATCGGTTCCATAAGTTGGAATCCAAAGAGCTGTAAATTTCTCAGTATTTATGCTGTGTTCTTCCATGAAGTAAGTGCCTACATAAATCCCGATATTCTTTACGCCTAAAGATTCTAATTTAGCACGGAAGGCTTCGACTCCTCCGTTCATATCAGACATAGTTTTTTCTTCAACATCTAGCCAGTAGTAGGTCGGCTTGTATTTGGATGCGGCCTTGTAAAAACTTTCTGCCTCTTTTTCCATTTCTTTAGTCGAAGAAGCAGATACATAAGCATAGACTGCTACAGGGATGTTGCGTTTTTGAAATTCCTTGATATGGGTTTTGTATGCTTTATCCAGCCCGTTAGCATAAGTAGCAGCATTCTCCTTTTTAGTATAGGAACCGCTCTGGATACGCACAATGACTCCTGAAACATTTTTAGCCAATTGATCATAATCAATCTCGCTCGGAAGCTGCCAACCAGACAAATCGATGATTGGTTTAGTAAGATCTATTTTTTCCGAAGAGCTTGAAGAAGATGATTGGACAGTTTTTGTTTGTTCTCGTTGACCTTTCGCATTCGATAGTTGCCTGCTAACCAATATTGTTAGAATAAAGCAGACAAAGAAAGCGAGTACAACGATTGGTTTTATCTTCTTTCTCATACTTTTTTTATTTTAACCTAAAATAAATAAAAAAGCAAAAAAAATCATTTATAATAGAACTTCTGAACACCTACTGTTCAAGTTTTAGCTTATTAAAAATTTATTCATTTTAAAAGTTCTTGAATATCTTTTTCAATATCTTTAGGAGATGTTTGAGGAGAGTAGCGTTTCATCACATGGCCTTCTTTATCTAAAAGAAATTTGGTGAAGTTCCACTTAATATCTTTAGATAGAAATCCCCCCTTTGCTTCTTTAAGCCATGTATATAGTGGGTCAGCTTTTTTTCCATTTACGTTAATCTTTTGAAAACGGGGAAAGCTGGTCTGATAGTTAAGGTTACAGAAATTGTTGATTTCTTCTGCACTTCCTGGAGCTTGATTTTTAAACTGATTGCAGGGAAAATCTAATATTTCAAATCCTTCATCATGATAGCGAAGATATAAGTCCTGCAGTCCTTTATACTGTGGAGTAAACCCGCAGCCGGTAGCTGTATTTACAATGAGTAAGACTTTCCCTTTGAAAATGTCTAGCGAAAGCTGATTGCCATCTTGTTTTTCGACAGAAAATTGGTAAACGTTCATAGTTTTGGACCTCCAATCAGTTGTTTTCTTTTATTCTAGCATAAGATTTTAGTGAATTGTGAAAAGGATATGGCTTTTTTTTCGTTGTGAAAAATGATATAATGTACAATGAAATTTTAGAAAATCTAGGTGAAGTATGAAGATTGACAAACGACACCTATTAAACTACTCTATCTTAATTCCCTATTTGATTTTATCAGTTTTAGGCTTGATTATTGTCTATTCAACAACCAGTGCGACCTTGGTTCAGTCAGGTGCTAATTCTTTTAAATCAGTTATAAGCCAAGGCATATTTTGGATTCTGAGTTTAATAGCAATTGTTTTTATATATAAGGTAAAGATCGATATTTTTAAGAAACAAGAGGTTTTGTTCGGTTTCATTTTAGTGGAAGTGATCCTGTTACTCTTATCGCGTTTTATAACTCGTGCAGTAAACGGAGCACATGGTTGGCTTTTTATTGGTGGGGTTAGTATTCAGCCTGCCGAGTATCTGAAAATTCTGCTGGTCTGGTTCTTAGCCCTGAGGTTTTCAAGAAAGCAGGAAGAGATTGAAATATATGATTATCAAGCTTTAACTTTTAACCGGTGGTTACCCAGAACGTTAAGTGATTGGCGTACTATCACAGGAATTTTGATAGGTATTGTTGTTATCATGCCGGACTTGGGGAATGCTACTATTTTAGCTTTGACTGTCCTAATAATGGTTTCTGTAAGTGGTATTGGACATCGATGGTTCTCAGCTATGCTAGGAATACTGGTAGGAACTTCGACCTTGATCCTATCCAGTATTTGGCTGCTTGGTGTAGAAAAAGTCTCCAAGGTTCCTTTGTTTGGATATGTTGCCAAGAGGTTTAGTGCCTTCTTTAATCCCTTTACAGATGTGTCAGGAGCAGGGCATCAGCTTGCGAATTCATATTATGCGATTGTAAACGGAGGCTGGTTTGGATTAGGACTTGGAAATTCAATTGAAAAACGAGGCTATTTACCCGAAGCGCAGACAGATTTTGTTTTTTCAATTGTTATCGAGGAATTGGGCTTTATTGGTGCTAGCTTAATTTTAGCCCTACTGTTTTTCCTAATCTTGCGAATCATTTTGGTAGGTATTCGAGCTAGGGACCCTTTTAATTCAATGGTGGCTTTGGGAATTGGAGGCATGATGCTGACCCAAACCTTTATAAATATTGGAGGGATCTCAGGATTGATTCCTTCAACAGGGGTGACTTTTCCATTCCTATCACAAGGTGGGAATAGTCTCTTAGTTCTGTCAGTTGGAATTGCCTTTGTACTCAATATTGATGCCAACGAAAAACGAAACAATATCAATCGTGTTTTAGAAGAAACTTTGTGAGACCGGCTGGTTGTTAGCTAGTCTTTGTCCTTAAATAGAAAGGTTCAGACCATGTCATTTAATAAGTTAGAAAGCTTTAGTAATAAAGATGTTATTCGAGAAGAAGTTTCCATTTTGACGGACTTACTTACTGATGTTACGCGTAAAATTCTTAGTCCTGAGACATTCGAAAAGATTGAAATGATGCAGGACTTAGCTGTTCACTCCAAATACCAGGAACTAAAGGGAATCGTAGAAGAACTAACAACAGAAGAAATGGTCTATATTTCTCGTTATTTTTCTATTCTGCCACTCTTGATTAATATTTCTGAAGACGTTGATCTAGCCTATGAAATCAACCATCAGAACAATATCGACCAAGATTATCTTGGAAAGCTGTCAACAACTATTGACTTGATTTCAACGCGGGAGAATGCAAAAGAAATTCTAGAGAATTTAAATGTTGTTCCGGTACTGACAGCTCACCCAACTCAGGTTCAAAGAAAGACAATGCTGGATCTGACAAATCATATTCACACCCTTTTACGTCAGCATCGAGATGTTAAGGCTGGTCTGGTTAATGAGAAGAAGTGGCTAGGCAACCTTCGTCGTTACATCGAGCTCATGATGCAGACAGATATGATTCGGGATAAGAAACTAAAAGTAACCAATGAGATTACCAATGTCATGGAATACTACAATAGCTCTTTTCTACAAGCCATTACCAACTTTATGGTCGAATACAAACGCTTGGCAGAAGAGCGGGGTATCAAGTTGGATAATCCTAAACCTATTACCATGGGAATGTGGATTGGTGGTGACCGGGATGGGAATCCTTTTGTAACGGCAGAAACTTTGAAACTATCAGCCACTCTCCAGAGTGAAGTCATTCTCAACTATTACATTGACAAGGTTTATACACTTTATCGTACTTTCTCTCTGTCAACGAATCTCTCAGAAACTAGTCAGGCAGTAGCAGAAATGGCTGCTTTGTCAACTGATAAATCTGTTTATCGTGAAAATGAGCCTTACCGCCGTGCCTTCCACTATATTCAGTCCAAGCTGATTCAGACCTTGCTGTACCTGAAAGAAGGAAACTTTTCTAATGAAGGTCAGTGCTTGACTGATCGAGCTGAGAAAACATTATCTGCCAAGACAACTCCTTCTGTGAGTAATAAGGGACGGGAAATTATTCCAAACTATATTCAGTCTCGTATCAGTGAAACCTTAACTGAGTTGAAGAAGGAGGAAACACCTTCTTACAAAACTGCAAAAGAATTCAAAGAAGACTTACAGGTCATTTATGATTCTCTTATCGAACATCATGGTGAGGCTTTAGTGACAGGAGACCTGACAGAACTTTTACAAGCAGTGGATGTTTTTGGTTTCTTCTTAGCCAGCATTGATATGCGTCAGGATTCTAGTGTTCATGAAGCTTGTGTGGCTGAGCTCTTGGCATCAGCAAACATTGTAAAAGATTACAGCAGCTTATCTGAAGAAGAAAAATGTCAGGTACTACTTAAGCAATTGCTTGAGGATCCTCGCATTTTATCAGCTACTCATGAGCCTAAGTCCGAACTTTTGCAAAAAGAATTAGAAATTTTCAAGACTGCTCGACAGCTGAAAGATGTACTTGGTGAAGAAGTCATCAAGCAGAACATCATTTCTCACTCGACCAGTGTATCAGACCTACTGGAGTTGGCTATTATGCTGAAAGAAGTAGGACTGATTGATGAAAATGGGACTCGAGTACAGATTGTTCCTCTTTTTGAGACAATTGAAGATTTGGACAATTCATGCGAAACAATGGAGAAGTATCTATCTTTGCCTATTGCTCAGAAGTGGATTGCCTCTAAGAATAATTACCAAGAAATCATGTTGGGTTACTCAGACAGTAATAAAGATGGTGGTTACCTATCTTCTTGCTGGACTCTCTATAAGGCTCAGCAACAGTTGACTGCTATTGGTGATAAATTTGGTGTTAAAATTACCTTCTTCCATGGTCGTGGAGGTACAGTTGGTCGTGGTGGCGGTCCAACCTATGAAGCGATCACCTCACAACCCCTACGAAGTATCAACGACCGGATCCGCCTTACTGAGCAAGGGGAAGTTATTGGAAACAAATATGGTAATAAAGATGCAGCCTACTATAATTTGGAAATGCTCGTTTCTGCAGCAATCAATCGAATGGTAACACATAAGAAAAGTGATGCCCATACATCCAATAAATATGAGCGGATCATGGATCAGGTTGTCGAGCGAAGCTATCAGATTTATCGTGATTTAGTCTTTGGCGACGAACGCTTTTATGATTATTTCTTTGAATCTAGTCCAATCAAAGCGATTTCTAGCTTTAATATTGGCTCTCGTCCTGCAGCTCGTAAAACGATTACTGAAATCGGTGGTCTTCGAGCGATCCCATGGGTCTTCTCCTGGTCTCAAAGTCGAGTGATGTTCCCTGGTTGGTACGGTGTTGGCTCAAGTTTCAAGGAATTTATTGATCAAGATCCAGAAAATAATCTTGCCTTTCTACAACTTATGTACAAGAGATGGCCATTCTTCAAATCTCTATTATCAAATGTAGACATGGTCCTTTCTAAGTCCAATATGAACATTGCTTTTGAATATGCTCAGTTATGTGAAGATCAGAATGTTCGGGATATTTTCAATATTATCTTGGATGAGTGGCAACTAACTAAGAATGTTATTCTTGAGATTGAAGGACACGATGAACTCTTGGCTGAAAATACTTATCTAAGAGACAGCTTGGACTATCGTATGCCTTACTTTAATGTTTTGAACTATATTCAACTAGAGCTGATTAAACGTCAACGCAATGGTCAGCTAACGCCTGATCAAGAGAAGTTGATTCACATCACTATTAATGGTATTGCAACTGGTTTGCGAAACTCAGGTTAATACGAAGAAAAATCGGAAATATTTCCGATTTTTTTGTGCTTGATTAGATCATTTTTGGAGTTTTATTAGATTTTTCAAGGAAGTAAGAAGAGAAGCAGATGATAAGTTTTAAAATATACGCTAGCAGTTAACTTGTCTGATATAAGTTGAGCTTTCTATTAGAAAAGGTTAATTCACAAAAAATGTGTAAAAGGCTTGCAATTTCACTAGAATTTGATAAAATAGTAAGGAAAGTTAGACTGTATTGCCTACTGTCTATCTATAAAATATATTTTATTGGAGGCTTTTACTCAAATGGCAAAAGAAAAATACGATCGTAGTAAACCACACGTTAACATTGGTACTATCGGACACGTTGACCACGGTAAAACTACTTTGACAGCAGCTATCACAACTGTATTGGCACGTCGCTTGCCTTCAGCAGTTAACCAACCAAAAGACTATGCGTCTATCGATGCTGCTCCAGAAGAACGCGAACGCGGTATCACTATCAACACTGCGCACGTTGAGTACGAAACTGAAAAACGTCACTACGCTCACATCGACGCTCCAGGACACGCGGACTACGTTAAAAACATGATCACTGGTGCCGCTCAAATGGACGGAGCTATCCTTGTAGTAGCTTCAACTGATGGTCCTATGCCACAAACTCGTGAGCACATCCTTCTTTCTCGCCAAGTTGGTGTTAAACACTTGATTGTGTTCATGAACAAAGTTGACTTGGTTGACGATGAAGAATTGCTTGAGTTGGTTGAAATGGAAATCCGTGACCTCTTGTCAGAATACGACTTCCCAGGTGACGATCTTCCAGTTATCCAAGGTTCAGCTCTTAAAGCTCTTGAAGGTGACTCTAAATATGAAGATATCATCATGGAATTGATGAACACTGTTGATGAGTACATTCCAGAACCAGAACGCGACACTGACAAACCATTGCTTCTTCCAGTCGAAGACGTATTCTCAATCACTGGACGTGGTACAGTTGCTTCAGGACGTATCGACCGTGGTATCGTTAAAGTCAACGACGAAATCGAAATCGTTGGTATCAAAGAAGAAATCCAAAAAGCAGTTGTTACTGGTGTTGAAATGTTCCGTAAACAGCTTGACGAAGGTCTTGCAGGGGACAACGTAGGTGTGCTTCTCCGTGGTATCCAACGTGATGAAATCGAACGTGGACAAGTTATTGCTAAACCAGGTTCAATCAACCCACACACTAAATTCAAAGGTGAAGTTTATATCCTTACTAAAGAAGAAGGTGGACGTCACACTCCATTCTTCAACAACTACCGTCCACAGTTCTACTTCCGTACAACTGACGTTACAGGTTCAATCGAACTTCCAGCAGGTACTGAAATGGTAATGCCTGGTGATAACGTAACTATCGAAGTTGAATTGATCCACCCAATCGCCGTTGAACAAGGTACTACTTTCTCTATCCGTGAAGGTGGACGTACTGTTGGTTCAGGTATGGTTACAGAAATCGAAGCTTAATTCAATTAAGTTACCAGATTAACAATTTAAGTCAGACACTAAACCCGCTTATGCGGGTTTTTTAATATTTTTTTGAAAGAAGAATTTGTTTACTAATATTCCTAACACCAATGTATTTAGCTTCATAATGGACATATAGCAAGGTCTTTTATAAAATAGAGAGCAGTATTTTAGCCGTTTCAATTTGATAAAAACTTAGCAAGCGCCTTTATTTATTGAGCCAACTGTGATACAATGGAACATGAAAATAAAATGAAAAAAGAGGTATGTGAAATGTCACGTAAACCATTTATCGCTGGTAACTGGAAAATGAACAAAAATCCAGAAGAAGCAAAAGCATTCGTTGAAGCCGTTGCATCAAAACTTCCTTCATCAGACCTTGTTGAAGCAGGTATCGCAGCTCCTGCAGTTGATTTGACAGCTGTTCTTGCTGCTGCTAAAGGTTCAAACCTTAAAGTTGCTGCTCAAAACTGCTACTTTGAAAATTCAGGTGCTTTCACTGGTGAAACTAGCCCACAAGTTTTGAAAGAAATCGGTACAGACTACGTTGTTATCGGTCACTCAGAACGTCGTGACTACTTCCATGAAACTGACGAAGATATTAACAAAAAAGCAAAAGCAATCTTTGCAAACGGTATGCTTCCAATCATTTGTTGCGGTGAGTCACTTGAAACTTACGAAGCTGGTAAGGCTGCTGAATTTGTAGGTGCTCAAGTATCTGCTGCATTGGCTGGATTGACAGCTGAACAAGTTGCTTCAACCGTTATCGCTTATGAGCCAATCTGGGCTATTGGTACTGGTAAATCAGCTTCACAAGACGATGCACAAAAAATGTGTAAAGTTGTTCGTGACGTTGTAGCTGCTGATTTCGGTCAAGAAGTTGCGGACAAAGTTCGTGTTCAATACGGTGGTTCTGTTAAACCTGAAAACGTTGCTTCATACATGGCTTGCCCTGACGTTGACGGTGCCCTTGTTGGTGGAGCTTCACTTGAAGCTGAAAGCTTCTTGGCATTGCTTGACTTTGTAAAATAATGATTAGACATAAGCTTGTTGCTGTAAGGCAACAAGCTTTTTTCTGTCAGAACTTGCTTCAAGAACAAGGCGAGAGGGGATAAGTAAAGGTCATTTCCCATTATTTAGTATTTTTGGTATAATAGGTCTATGATTCAAATAGTTTTTACGCTTAGCAGTCATTTACTATTTATTTTTTTGTCTCATCAGTTATTATCTAGCCTTGTTAACTGGGAGAGGATCTTGAAAGTAAATGCTGATAATGCTTTAAAAATTCGCTTACTCATTCTATTCTTGAGTATTGCGCTTGGTTATCTGGTTAGTCTCTTTTTCCTAAGTATTTATCAAGTAAGTTTTGATATTTTGAATGGAAACGTAAAATAAGAGAGAAACTAGAAACAATGAATGAGTAAGGGAGTATATATGGATAAAATTATTATTCAAGGTGGAAATAATCGCTTAGTTGGAACAGTACAAATCGAGGGTGCAAAGAATGCAGTCTTGCCTCTTTTGGCTGCAACCGTCTTGGCAAGTAAAGGAAAAACGATTTTAACAAATGTACCTGTCCTTTCAGACGTCTTTACTATGAACAATGTTGTTCGCGGTTTAAATACTACTGTAGACTTCAATCAGGATGAGCATGAGATCGTGGTCGATGCTAGTCAAGATATTACAGAAGAAGCACCCTACAAGTATGTCAGCAAGATGAGGGCATCTATTGTTGTCCTAGGACCTATCTTGGCACGTAATGGACACGCTAAGGTATCAATGCCTGGTGGCTGTACAATTGGGAGTCGTCCAATTGATTTGCATCTGAAAGGCCTTGAAGCAATGGGGGCTGAGATTACTCAGACAGCCGGTTATATTGAAGCAAAAGCAGATAAGTTGCACGGGGCACATATTTATATGGATTTCCCGAGTGTAGGCGCGACTCAGAATATTATGATGGCTGCGACACTGGCTGAAGGGACAACTGTTATTGAAAATGCTGCTCGGGAACCAGAGATTGTTGATCTAGCTGTCTTGCTCAATAAAATGGGGGCAAAGATCCGTGGTGCAGGGACTGAAACATTAACCATTCTTGGAGTCAAAGAATTAACAGGAACCAAACATAGTGTTGTTCAGGATCGAATTGAAGCGGGAACATTTATGGTTGCTGCTGCTATGACAGGTGGTGATGTTCTGATTCAGGATGCGATTTGGGAACACAATCGTCCTTTGCTAGCTAAGCTACAGGAAATGGGTGTATCAGTAACTGAAGAGGAAGAGGGAATCCGGATTCAATCAGATTTATCTCGCTTAAAAGCCGTTAGTGTTAAAACCCTGCCTCACCCGGGTTTTCCAACGGATATGCAGGCTCAGTTTACTGCCTTGATGACTGTAGTCCGTGGCGAATCAACCATGATTGAAACAGTTTTTGAAAATCGCTTCCAACATTTAGAAGAGATGCGTCGTATGGGCTTGCACTCTGAAATTATGCGGGATACAGCAAGAATTGTTGGAGGGCAGAAGCTTCAAGGAGCAGAGGTCATGTCTACTGATTTGAGGGCTAGTGCGGCCTTAATTTTGACTGGCCTTGTCGCTAGTGGAGAAACCAAGGTTAGCAAATTAGAGCATTTAGATCGTGGTTACTATCTTTTCCATGAGAAATTGGCTGCTCTAGGAGCCAACATCAAGCGTGTGAAGGAAGATGACGATGAATGATGAGTTGAAATATGTAGCGAAACAAGTTGGGATTGTTCTCTTAGTAATTTTCTTGGGGCTCCTTGTCTTTGCTATTGGTTTAGTTATTGGTTATGGTGTGATTGGTGGTGGCGATAATCCTTGGTCCATCTTATCACCTGATAAATGGCAGAGCATTATTAATAAATTCACAGGTAAATAAGGAGTATAGGGCAGTTTGTCCGCTCCTATTTTTATGAGGAAAAAATGAAGAAGAAACAAGAAGAGAAACTCTTTCAAAGCATAGTAGGACTGATTCTGGCGCTTGTTCTGATAGCTGGTGCTAATTATTTCTCAAACCATCAGAATCAGGATAACATAAAGTCTAATCCACAGGTTCAAAGAACAGGAAGAAGGGATATCTCAACTCCCGAGCAAGCACTATCTCAGAGTGTATTGACTGATTCTGTTCGTAAGCAATTAAAAGGCAGCATAGAATGGAATCAGGCAGGTGCTTTTATTATTAATGGCAACAAGACAGACCTGAATGCTGATATTGCCAGTCAGCCTTATGCACAAAATCAAACGAAGTCAGTCCAGGGACAGTTAGTACCAATAATTGGGAACGCACTGCTTTCTAAACAGACTAGACAATACAAAAATCGAGAAGAAACCGGAAACGGGACGACAAGTTGGGTTCCCGCCGGCTGGCATCAGTTGAGAAATCTTACTGGAGATTTTAATCATGCTGTTGATCGAGGCCATTTATTAGCCTATTCTTTAGTAGGAGGCTTAAAGAACTTTGATGCTTCTACAAGTAACCCAGAGAATATCGCTGTTCAAACAGCTTGGGCAAATCAGGCAAACAGTCCTTCGTCTACTGGACAAAATTTTTATGAAAGCTTGATTCGGAAGGCTTTGGATAAAAAGAAGCGAGTCCGTTATCGAGTTACCTTGATTTATGCTAATCCTGATGACTTAATAGCAGCGGGCTCTCATTTAGAAGCAAAGTCTAGCGATGGAAGTCTTGAGTTTAATGTCTTCGTTCCAAATATTCAAACCGGGATTCGTATTAACTATAGAACTGGAGAAGTAACAGTAGAGTAGTCATGCAGTAAGACAGAAAAAGCACCAATTTTACCAGACCCTAATCTTTAGATTATTTCAATCTAACTTTTAGGGTCGATAAATCTGGTGCTTTTTTATTTACTTTCTAAAATTAGAAGAGAGGAAGAAATGTATAAGCTATCTACTTTGATATGAATTAAAAGTGTTTCTCAATATAGTTCCTTGATTAGATTAAATTTTTTCAAGAAAGATAGTTAACTAGTTGTTTCTAAATTCCAGTATTGAACTAACCATTTTATAAAGGAATCATACCTTGATTGAAGAGCTTCATGATGTCCATAAGGGTCAAAGATGGAGCAGGTGGTAAGGATTTCTTTCTGAATCAAGCGATGAATTTCTTCAGCATAGAAAGGAGCCTTGGAAAGTCGGTTCGAGTGATTCGCACCTTCTGTCTTTCCATTCTGTAAATAGACTAGACAGTCCTTGTTTTTCAAGTCCTGTGTCTGGCAATAGTCGGTAAAACCTGGATACCAAAAGGAGCCGCAGATAGAAAAGACACAGGGGATCTTGCAGTCGCTATAGAGACTGTAAACAGCCGCGAGTCCACCAAGAGAGTAGCCACCATAGGCAATTCTCTTGTCATCCAGTAGGTAGTGCTGTCTGATTTCTGTTAATATACCGCTGAAGAGCTTTTGATGGTAACTATCTGCTTTGCCACCAAAATCAGGATTGCCAGGCTTTAGAGCATTGGCTTTCCAGGGTGTAAAATCGTCCAGCCTATTGTTCGGTATCAGTCCAATCAAGATTACCGATGGAGAAAGCTTGATTAGGTAGTTTATCTGGCCATCATTTAGCAAGATTGCTGGATAAGGTCGTGATCCGTCATAATCTTGGGGCAGAGTAATATTAACAGTGATACCCTCCCAGACAAAGGTCTTATTTATTGATAAAGTCATTGATTTTCTCAAGAGAGTTGATGACAGCAGGACCATAATCCATAAACTCATCATAGGAGATGGTCATGATTTTTTGATTCTTAACCGCTGGGACATCTTCCAGAACTGGATTGGCTTTCATTAGATCAACTGCTTGCTCATCCATGGACTTGTTGCGGTCGCTGGTTACGTAGATGATGACTTCTGGATCCATAGAAACTAGGTTTTCCAAGGTCAAGCCAGAGGTTCCAGTCGCTACATTGGTATAGCCGAGCTGGTTGAGCAGACTTTCTTGCAGAGCAGATTTATAAGCACCGAAAGTCTCATCGTTATATGCACACATGATGAGCGCTTTTTTCTTTTCGCCTTGGCTAGCCTTATTTGCCTTCTTGACAGTGTCAATTCTTGCCTGTAGCTGGTCGGCATACTGATTAGCCTTATCTTGAACGTTAAAGATGGTTCCTATATTCTTGACATCTTCAACGATATTGCCTAGGTCTTGCTTGGTATTGGACAGGGAAGCCTTCTGTGTATAGACAGGGATTTTATTTTCATTCCAGGCACTAACTGTCCCCAGAGATTTTTCGGAAAACATCATGTTTCGGCCAAGAAGAGCGTCTGGCTCATAGGATAGCACAGTTTCCTGTGATACGTTTTTCTTGTCGCCGACCTGCGGAATGGTGGCAATATCAGCCTTGTATTTATCTGTGACGTCGTTGTCTGGATTGAGCATACCAGCAATCTTGTCTTTCAAGCCTAGTTCAATCAAGATTTCGGTCGTCGAAAGATTGTTGGTGATGACCTTTTCTGGTGCCTTTTCAAAGACCTGATCAATTTCCTTGCCTTCGGCATCGTAGGTTTTGATTGTCACTGGATATTTTGTTTCTGCTGTGCTCTTTTTCGCGCTTTGTGTTTTTGAGGAAGATTGCGAAGTTGAGCTTCCTTTCGTATTTTCCTTAGATGAAGAATTGCAGGCTGCCATTGTCAGTGCAGCAGTTGCAACGAGTAAGATACTGAGTGTTTTTTTCATATACATTTCCTTTCATGTGTTGTGAATATAGCTAGATTAGGCTAAGGTTTTCAAAAAGTGGCTACTCAAAAGTTTCCATTAATTATAAGAAAGTCACATTGGAAACAATTTTTTCTTCAACTATTCATCTCTGAAAATAGTTTCTTAGAGATACTGAATCATTGCTTGTTGATCGCTGGTCCAAGCGACCTTGCTTTGAACACCATAAATGGCTTGCAGTGATTCTTGACAAATTACTTCTTCAGGGATGCCTTGATATAGGATTTCACCTCCTTTCATAAGATACAGATAATCTGAGTAGCGACAGGCTAATTGAATATCGTGTAGAACAGCCAATACGTTGATATCTAAGTCTTTAACAATACTTAGAATATCCAGCTGGTATTTGATATCCAGATGATTGGTAGGCTCGTCTAGGAGTAGCAGACTTGGTTGCTGGGCTAGGGCTCTAGCCAACAAGACTCTTTGCTTTTCTCCTCCAGATAGGGAGGAGTAGGAGCGTTTGGCTTTGTCAGCCATGTCTACTTTAAGTAAAGATTGGTGAACCAAGTCATAATCTTCTTCTTGTTCCCTCTGTAAAAAAGATAGGTGGGGGATTCGCCCCAGTAACACGATTTCCTCAACAGTGGTGTCAAATTGCAACTGGTTAAATTGACTGAGAACGGCCATACCTTTAGCGGTAGATTTTAAACTCAAATTTTTTAATGGACTTCCGTTTAAAAAAATCCTACCACTGTCTGGTTTCATTTGACGATATATAGTCTTCAATAGGGTTGTTTTACCGCAGCCGTTGGGTCCAAGAATAGTGTGGAATTTTCTCCCTTCGACTTTTAGAGAAATGCCATTTAAAATTTTTTTCTGGCCAATTGAATAGTGAATATCTTCGCAAATTAGATCCATCTCAATTAAGCACCTCCTTTCGACTTTTAGCAACCATATAGATAAAAAAGGGGGCTCCTACTAAAGCAGTAAAAATACCAATCGGAAGCTCGGCATTTTTTATTAAAACACGAGCAAAAACATCTGCCCAAAGAACAAAGAGAGCTCCAAGCAAGCTGGCTATAGGTAAGATTGCTTTATAATTGCTTCCTATTAGGGCTCTGGCTAAATGAGGAGTGATCAATCCTACAAAACCAATAATTCCACAAGACGCTACTAGCATAGCAGTGATAATAGCTACAATAGTTATGTAAATATACCAATAAAAGCGTAAGGGCACACCAAATGTTAAAGCAATTTCTTCCCCCATCGTCATGGCATTAAAAATTCGATATTGAGACCAAAAGAACAAAAGGGAAAGACTGACAATGAAAGCAGGAAAAGTTAGATTCGACCAAGATGCCCCTGCTAGAGAACCCATAGTCCAAAATTTGATAGTCAAGGCGCTATCAGCATTGGCGCCAAGAGAAATGATAAAATTAGCAAAGGCGATAAAGAGGGCGTTAACTACTGTACCGGAAAGAATCAGACTGGATGTTGTTGACTTTCCTTGTATAGTCGCAATTAGTAAAACAGCAGCGGTTGCTAGAAGTGCTCCCGCAAAAGCAGCAACTCCAGTGAAGGCTTTAAGGCCTAAAATGATACTGAGTGTAGCTCCAAAAGTAGCTCCTGAAGAAATCCCCAGAATGTAAGGTTCAGCAATGGGGTTGTTGACAGTGGATTGCATCACACACCCGCAGATAGAAAGTCCAGATCCTGCAATAATGGCAAGGAGTACTCTTGGGATTCGCATATTCCAAACGATTGCAATACTTGATTTGGAAAGGTATCCTATATTTGAGAACCAACCTAACTTACTAAATACAATCCGGTAGGTATCTAACAAATTGATTTTAACAGCTCCTAAAGAAACAGATAAAAACAATGAAAAAAGTAAAAATATGATGAGAAAAAGTAAGAGAACAAGATAGCTAAGGTAGCCTCTCCTTCGGGCTTTCTTGAAGGACATAGATGTCTCCTTAAAACACTAATATCTTAGAATATTCTGATAATTTAATGAAATTATATCATTTTAAAAAAAGAAGGGCAAGGGAAGACCTGATTTGAAAAGTTAATCATTTATACATATAATAATTTCACCAAATGGTTGTCGACTGTTTTTTAGGATTCTTATTTTTTAGAAAAAAAAGCCCAAACAATAGAGTTCAGACTTGTAATTAAGGGCAAGAGGATCTAAGAAAGTGTAAAGAATTTCAGTCCAATAACGACTAGAAGCAAAAAAAGGAGTAATTTTTCGTCTGGAAACCAAATCAAGCGATGGGAGTCTCGAGTTTAATACTTTCATACCGAATATTCAAACCGGGATTCGTATTAACTATAGAACTGGAGAAGTAACAGTTGACTAAGTAGATTTCAAATTAGAAAAAAAGCACCGCAATGGGTGCTTTTGGCTATTCTAATCAAAGTAGAGCAAGTCCTTGCTAGTCTCAGTGAAGAGTTCAAATCCGTTTTTAGTGACATACCCACAATCTTCGATGCGGACACCGACCTTGCCAGGAATATAAATACCTGGTTCAACAGAGAAGCACATACCTTCTTCAATAACCATCTCGTTACCTTCCATGATAGACGGAAATTCATGAACATCCATACCGATACCATGACCAAGACGGTGGTTGAAATACTCACCATAACAAGCTTTTTCGATAACTTGTCGAGCAGCTCGGTCTACTTCATGGGCTGTTACACCTGGTTTGATAAAGTCAAGTGCAGCTTGCTGGGCTTCTAGAGTTAGATGGTAGATATCTTTTTTGAACTGGTCAGGTTGGCCAACAGCAACAGTCCGCGTCATATCACTAGCATAGCCATTAACCATACAGCCTAAGTCAAAGAGTAGGAGGGCATTGTTTTCAATTTTGTTTGCTCCTGGGATACCATGAGGGTTGGCCGCATTATTTCCAGTTAGGACCATGGTTTCAAAGCTCATTTCATATCCTTCTTGCTTGATGGCAAAGTCAATTTGAGCAATGATATCAGTTTCAGTTTTATTCAAAGAAATATTGTCAAAACCAATGTTAACAGCCTTATCGGCATATTGGCCTGCTACAAGCATTTTTTGGATTTCATCGGCAGACTTAATCAGGCGCATCCGTTGAATAAATGGTGTAAGGTTTGTAAAGTCAGCCTGCTCAAAAACAGTTTTCAAACCGTGGTATTTAGTTAAAATTAAGTTGTCAAATTCAACAGCCACAGCCTTAACTGCTTCAACTGGTAAGGTGGCCTTAATCTTTTGCCAAGGGTTTTCAGAATCTACATAACCTACTACAGGAAAAGAAACGGTGCTAGAAGCACGCTCTACTTCTAAAGCGGGAACAAAAAGTAGAGGTTCTTGATCTGTGAAGACAAAGAGAAACATTTGACGTTCATGAGGGTCACTATAAAATCCGGTTAAGTAATGAATTGTGACTGGATCTGAAATGATTGCAGCGTCTTTTTTCTCATTTTCAAGAAAATTACGAATTTGATTCAATTTTGTCATAATGAAACCTTCTTTCTATGCCTCTATTTTGGCAAAAAATGGCTAAAAAAGCAAGAGTTTTCAAATAAACTCATCAAAATGCTTGAAAGTGTTTCCAAGAAGTGATAAAATGTTCTTGGTAGGAATATGAAAACGTTATTTTCAACTTTAAGAAAGGAAGCAATATGAACACAGACGATACAGTAACCATTTATGATGTCGCCCGTGAAGCAGGGGTTTCTATGGCGACAGTTAGTCGTGTAGTTAATGGAAACAAGAATGTAAAAGAAAACACTCGGAAAAAAGTTTTGGAAGTAATTGATCGCCTTGATTATCGTCCAAATGCAGTAGCTCGTGGTTTGGCTAGCAAGAAGACTACGACAGTTGGTGTTGTGATTCCAAGTATTACAAATAGTTATTTCTCAACACTCGCCAAGGGAATTGATGATATTGCTGAGATGTATAAATACAATATCGTCCTAGCAAACAGTGATGAGGATGATGATAAGGAAGTTTCAGTTGTAAACACTCTCTTTTCGAAACAAGTAGATGGTATTATCTTTATGGGTTACCACCTTACTGAAAAGATTCGTTCAGAATTTTCACGCTCACGCACGCCAGTTGTCTTGGCTGGAACTATTGATGTGGAGCACCAATTGCCAAGTGTTAATATAGATTATAAACAGGCTACAATTGATGCTATCACATTCCTTGCTAAGCGCAATAAAAAAATTGCTTTTGTATGCGGACCTTTAGTTGATGATATCAATGGAAAAGTACGCTTATCCGGTTATAAAACGGCTCTTAAGAGTAAAAAGCTGTCATACAGCGAAGGTCTTGTTTTTGAGTCTAAGTATAGCTATGATGATGGCTATAATTTAGCTGAACGAGTAATTGCTTCTAAAGCAACGGCTGCTTTTGTTACAGGTGATGAGCTGGCAGCTGGTCTTTTAAACGGACTAGCTGATCGTGGAGTAAAAATTCCAGAGGATTTTGAAATTATTACTAGCGATGATTCACAAATATCTCGCTATACACGTCCAAATTTGTCTACCATAAGCCAGCCTTTATATGATTTAGGTGCTATTAGTATGCGTATGCTGACTAAGATTATGCACAAAGAAGAGTTGGAAGAACGTGAAGTTGTTCTGTCTCATGGTATTTACGAACGTAACTCAACTAGAAAATAAAAGTTAAAGTCACCATTCGGTGGCTTTTTTGATATGCCGTTTGGGGCTACTTATTGGCAAGAAAAGCTATAAGATTGAGTGATTCATACTTGCTTTTGCCATTTAAAGTTTAATTTTTTTCTGCTTTTAGGTATAATAGTATTTATGAAAGTTTTATTGTATTTAGAAGGAAAATCAGTGCTAGAAAAATCTGGTATTGGTCGAGCTTTGCAACACCAAATGCATGCCTTGGACCTAGCTGGTATTCCGTATACGACAGATATTTTAGGTGATTATGATGTGGTCCATATTAATACTTACGGGCCAAGAAGCTTGCTTCTCTTGCACGCTGCTAAGAGACATGGGAAGAAGGTAATCATGCATGGTCACTCAACTAAAGAAGATTTTCAGAATTCTTTTATTGGGTCAAATTTATTTGCACCTTTATTTGGTAAATATCTGGCTCATATGTATCAAAAGGCTGACTTTGTTATTACACCGTCGGAGTATTCTAAAAAGCTTATTGCAGGATACGGGGTAACAACACCGATTATTGCTGTTTCAAACGGTATAGATCTTGGAAAATACCAAGCAGATCCTAAAAAAGAAAAGGTTTTTAGAGAACATTTTCGGGTTAAGGAAGGTCAAAAGGTTGTTGTCTGCGCAGGTCTCTATTTTAAGAGAAAAGGAATAGAAGACTTTGTTGAAGTGGCTAGAAGGATGCCTGATGTTCGTTTTATCTGGCTAGGTTCGATCAATAAGTGGTTGATCCCTGCTTCAATTCGTAGATTAGTAGAAAAAGATCATCCTTCTAATGTGGAGTTTCCTGGCTATTTTAAGGGAGCTGTTTTTCAAGGAGCTATGTCAGGAAGTGATGCCTTCTTTTTCCCATCCTACGAAGAGACAGAAGGTATTGTGGTCTTGGAAGCCCTAGCAAGCAAGCAACATGTCATTCTTCGAGATATTCCTGTGTATGAGGGATGGATTAGCGAAGAATCTGCTGAGCTTTGTCATAATGTTGATGAATTTGTTGAGTCACTTCGAAAGGTTCTAGACGGTCAAGTTGATAAACGTGAAGCTGGTTATCGAGTAGCTCAAAGTCGTTCAATTGATGATGTAGCCTATCAGCTAGTAGAAGCCTATCGAAAAGTATTGGAGATGTAATATGCGCGTTGGTCTTTTTACAGATACCTATTTCCCTCAGGTCTCGGGTGTAGCGACGAGTATTCGTACCTTGAAGACGGAACTTGAAAAGCAAGGACATACGGTTTTTATCTTTACGACAACTGATAAAGACGTGAATCGTTATGAGGATTGGCAGATTATTCGGATACCGAGTGTTCCCTTTTTTGCCTTTAAAGATCGTCGGGTTGCATACCGAGGTTTTTCTAAGGCTTTAGAGATTGCTCGACAGTATCAGCTTGATATCATTCATACACAGACTGAATTTTCATTGGGGTTGTTAGGAGTCTGGATTGCTAAGGAATTAAAGATTCCTGTCCTGCATACCTATCATACTCAATATGAAGATTACGTCCGCTATATTGCAAATGGAATGCTGATTCGGCCTAGTATGGTTAAGTATATCGTTCGTGGTTTTTTGAATGACATGGATGGTGTGATTTGTCCTAGTGAAATCGTCTATGATTTGTTGACACGTTATAAGGTTACAACTGAAAAGAGGGTCATTCCTACAGGGATTGATTTGGCTAAGTTTGAACGGCCTGAAATTACCAAAAATCATATTGAAGATTTACGAAAGAAATTGGCAATCGATGATTCGGAAACTATGTTGCTCAGTTTGTCTCGAGTTTCCTATGAGAAAAATATTCAAGCAGTTATTGAAGCCTTACCAGATGTCTTAAAAGAAAATGCTGCTGTAAAATTGGTAGTAGCAGGAGATGGGCCTTATTTGGCGGACTTGAAGGAACAGGCTGAGAGTTTAGGTATTACTGATTCTATCATTTTCACGGGTATGATTCCTCCAAATGAAACTGCCCTTTACTATAAGGCGGCTGATTTCTTTATTTCTGCTTCGACTAGTGAGACACAAGGTCTAACATATTTGGAAAGTATTGCAAGTGGTACACCGATTATTGCACATGGCAATCCTTATCTAGATAATGTTGTGACGGATAAAATGTTTGGGACGCTTTATTATGAGGACAATGACCTATCTGGTGCTATTTTAGAAGCAGTTATGACAACGCCTAAAATGGACGAAGAGAGATTGGCAGATAAACTCTATGAGATTTCAGCAGAAAATTTTGGGCGCCGTGTCTATGAATTCTATCTGGACTTAGGGATTTCTAAAGATTTTCAAAATGAAATTAGGCCGGATGAAACAAGAACAAAGCGCTTTGCAAAATCAATGATAAAACTGCCAGGTAAAATTATCCTTCTTCCGGTAAATGGTTCCACTCGGATGATCAAAGCTTCAAGAAAACAAATCAGAAAAATTCGCAAATACCTAGAATAAGTTTACTCTTTGAAAGGTGAAAAGGAGGTGAGGGGATGAGAGACAGAAAAAATGAATTTCTTTTCTTATTTCCCCTTGTCTTTTTCTATTTAGTATTTGATATTTTGCTAATATATTTGCCACTTGATTCAATAGTAAGTAAAAGCCTTATGGTTGGAAATGTTCTTATATTTTCACCTCTGGTCACTCTTTTGGTGTCTTTTCTATATGCAGTATTTTATGGATTTTCATTGCGTTTTTCACTCTTAGTTGGCCTTCTATTTTTGCTAACAATTTTTATCTTTGGAGAATGGATTCCTCTCTATCACTTGGTTTATTTTCTTTCTTCACTGGCTGGTAATGGATTAGGCCATTTGTTTTATCATTTGAGAAAGAAAAAAAGCGAAGCTAGAAAAATGTAAAAGTTCTTGCAAATTTTTTCAATCGTGCTATAATGTTTCCTAGAGACATATCACCTGCAGGAAATCTTTTAGAGAGCGCGTGGAGCTGGAAATCGCGTAGAGGATGCAGTTGGGACTACTCTACTGGATTTTATGAAAACATAAAACGGTGGCTACGTTAGAGCCAATCAGAGGTGTCCCTCTTTTTTGAGGAACATAAATGAAGGTGGAACCACGTTGCGACGTCCTTTCGAGGATGTCGCTTTTTGTATGGAGAATAGTTATGACAAAGTTAAAATGAAATTTAGCTAAGAGCTGAATGAGGTGATAGATTTGAAGAAATATTTATCTTGGATGATGGCTTGTACCTTCCTTATAGTCTATGTATGGCTAATGAAAACTCTCAGCCTATGGGGCTTAGAGTATATTGTCGTCTTTTCATTTTTTCTACTCATTCCTCTCTTGCCCTTCCTTGCTCCCTTTCTTGGTATCTTAATGTTTTTCAATAACAAGAAATTCATTATAACGGGATATCTTTTAAGTTTGACAGCTGGTATCTATTTGGTCAATGCGATAAAAAGTTATCCGATAAGGATATACATGAGAGGTGAGATGACTAAGGTAGAATATCTGTCTTTAATTCTTTCCTTAGTATGCTATCTATTCATTTCTACAGCTTTCTTTATCTTTAGAATGAGAAAATTAAACTATCATTTATTTAGATAATCAATTGTTTTCATTCTTTGTAAATGACTAATGTCCCATTCTTTCAAACCTCAGTTATAAAAATAAGATAAAATTTTAAAGGAGAATACTATGATTAAGATTACTTTCCCAGATGGCGCTGTTCGTGAATTTGAATCTGGCGTTACTACTTTTGAAATTGCCCAATCTATCAGCAATTCCCTAGCTAAAAAAGCCTTGGCTGGTAAATTCAACGGCAAACTCATTGACACGACTCGTGCTATTACTGAAGATGGTTCCATCGAAATCGTGACACCTGATCACGAAGATGCTCTTCCAATCTTGCGTCACTCAGCTGCCCACTTGTTCGCCCAAGCAGCTCGTCGCCTCTTCCCAGACATTCACTTGGGAGTTGGCCCAGCGATCGAAGATGGCTTCTACTACGATACGGACAATCAAGCTGGTCAGATCTCAAACGAAGACCTTCCTCGTATCGAAGAAGAAATGAAAAAGATCGTCAAAGAAAACTTCCCATCTATTCGCGAGGAAGTTACCAAGGACGAGGCACGTGAAATCTTCAAAAACGACCCTTACAAGTTGGAATTGATTGAAGAACACTCTGAGGACGAGGGCGGTTTGACTATCTACCGTCAGGGTGAATACGTGGACCTTTGCCGTGGACCTCACGTCCCATCAACTGGTCGCATCCAAATCTTCCACCTGCTCCATGTAGCTGGTGCTTACTGGCGTGGAAATAGCGATAATGCTATGATGCAACGGATCTACGGTACAGCTTGGTTTGACAAGAAAGACTTGAAGAACTACCTTCAAATGCGTGAAGAAGCCAAAGAACGTGACCACCGTAAACTTGGTAAAGAGCTTGACCTCTTCATGATTTCTCAAGAGGTTGGTCAAGGTTTGCCATTCTGGTTGCCAAATGGTGCGACTATCCGTCGTGAATTGGAGCGCTACATTGTTGACAAGGAAATCGCTGCAGGCTACCAACATGTTTACACTCCACCACTTGCATCAGTAGAGCTTTATAAAACTTCTGGTCACTGGGATCACTACCGTGAAGATATGTTCCCAACTATGGACATGGGAGACGGTGAAGAGTTTGTCCTTCGTCCAATGAACTGCCCACACCACATCCAAGTCTTCAAACACCATGTTCATTCTTATCGTGAATTGCCAATCCGTATCGCTGAAATCGGTATGATGCACCGCTACGAAAAATCTGGTGCCCTCACCGGTCTTCAACGTGTGCGTGAAATGTCTCTTAATGACGGTCACCTCTTTGTTACTCCTGAACAAATCCAAGAAGAATTCCAACGTGCCCTTCAGTTGATTATCGATGTTTACGAAGACTTCAACTTGACTGAGTACCGCTTCCGTCTCTCTCTTCGTGACCCTCAAGATACTCACAAGTACTTTGACAATGATGAAATGTGGGAAAATGCCCAAACTATGCTTCGTGCAGCGCTTGATGAAATGGGCGTAGACTATTTTGAAGCGGAAGGAGAAGCTGCCTTCTACGGACCAAAACTCGATATCCAAGTGAAGACAGCCCTTGGAAAAGAAGAAACCCTTTCTACTATCCAGCTCGACTTCTTGCTTCCAGAACGTTTCGACCTCAAATACATCGGAGCTGATGGTGAAGAACACCGTCCAGTTATGATTCACCGTGGAGTTATTTCAACCATGGAACGCTTCACAGCTATCTTGATTGAAAACTACAAGGGTGCCTTCCCAACATGGCTTGCACCACATCAAGTGACCCTCATCCCCGTTTCTAACGAAAAACACGTGGACTACGCATGGGAAGTGGCTAAGAAACTCCGTGACCGCGGTGTCCGTGCTGATGTGGATGAGCGCAATGAAAAAATGCAGTTCAAGATCCGTGCTTCTCAAACCAGCAAGATTCCTTACCAATTGATCGTTGGGGACAAGGAAATGGAAGATGGAACTGTCAACGTTCGTCGCTACGGCCAAAAAGAAACACATACGGTAGCGGTAGACGAATTTGTTGAAGCTATCCTAGCTGATATCGCCAACAAATCACGCGTTGAAAAATAATGATTAAGAACTCGCTTTGCGGGTTCTTTTTGAGTTCTGTTTCTTTTTTGGCTGTTTATTTTTAGTTTTTTTTATGAGCTAATTTTTTACAGCATTGTCACGAATGTCTTTAAATTGTAAGATAAAGAAATAGTATTTTTAATTGGGGAAATTAGTCTATTTTAAGAAAGTTTGTTATAATAAAAGAGACAGAAAAAAAGGTGAAAGATATGAAGAAAATATTAGTTGTAGATGATGAAAAACCAATTTCAGATATTATAAAATTTAATATGGTAAAAGAGGGCTATGAAGTTGTTACGGCTTTTGATGGTCGTGAAGCTCTTGAGATGTTTGAAGCTGAAAATCCTGATATTTTGATTTTGGATTTGATGTTGCCAGAGTTGGATGGGCTAGAAGTAGCACGTACCATTCGGAAGACCAGTAATGTTCCAATTATTGTCCTATCGGCTAAAGATAGTGAGTTTGATAAAGTTATCGGCCTTGAGATCGGAGCAGACGACTATGTGACCAAGCCTTTCTCTAACCGTGAGCTCCAAGCTCGTGTCAAGGCTATTTTGCGACGTTCAGAATTTGCTGTAGATACCCAAGAAAATGAGAAGGGTTCAAATGAGTTGACAGTGGGCGAATTGCAAATTTTACCAGATGCCTTTGTTGCTAAGAAACATGGCGAGGAACTAGAATTAACCCATCGTGAGTTTGAATTACTCTACCATTTGGCTAGTCATGTTGGTCAAGTAATGACACGCGAACACCTGTTAGAGACAGTTTGGGGTTATGATTATTTTGGTGATGTACGTACTGTTGATGTGACGATTCGCCGCCTACGTGAAAAGATTGAAGATACGCCAAGCCGACCAGAGTATATTTTAACTCGTCGTGGTGTTGGCTACTATATGAGAAACAATGATTGAAAATATTAGACAATTTGTGTTTTCTGTAGATTTTGTTTTTGTTTTAATTGTTTTAGGTTTTATTTTGGTTGTTGCCCTGCTCTTTTTAGAGAATCGATGGGATAATCGCCAACTTCGTCTGCTCAATCAAAAGATCAAAGATTTAATCGCAGGAGACTATTCCGAGGTTCTGGATATGCAGGGCAGTCCAGAAATTACGGATATGACCAATAGTATAAATGATTTGTCTGAGGTAACTAGATTAACACAAGAAAATCTGGAGCAAGAAACCAAACGTTTGACTAGTATTTTGTCCTACATGACGGATGGGGTTTTGGCAACCAACCGTAGGGGTCAGATTATCATGATTAATGATATGGCTTCTAAGCAATTAGGTGTTGATCCAGAGGAAGTCCAAAATACAAGTATTTTAGACTTGTTAGATATTGCGGATGAATATGATCTGCGGGATTTAATTACCAAGATGCCGGAATTGACGATTGATTCACAGGATGAAAATGGAGAATATCTAAGCCTGCGTGTTCGTTTTGCCTTGGTTCGTAGGGAATCTGGTTTTATCTCTGGTTTGGTAGCTGTTTTGCACGATACGACAGAACAGGAAAAAGAGGAACGGGAGCGTCGGCTTTTTGTATCAAATGTTAGTCATGAGCTCCGGACCCCTTTAACAAGTGTTAAGTCTTACCTAGAAGCTTTGGACGAGGGCGCTCTTTCTGAGCCAGTTGCTCCTGAATTTGTTAAAGTTTCTCTTACTGAAACGAACCGAATGATGCGGATGGTTTCTGATTTGCTTAGCTTATCAAGGATTGATAATGATAGTAGTCATTTGGATGTAGAATTAACTAATTTTACAGCTTTTATCACTTTTATTTTGAATCGTTTTGATAAGATTAAAAGTCAGGATGAAACCAAAAAATATGAGATTGTACGAGATTATCCAATCACACCTATTTGGGTTGAAATTGATACTGATAAAATGACGCAGGTCATTGATAATATCATGAATAATGCTATCAAGTATTCTCCAGATGGTGGAAAGATTACCGTAGGGATGAAAACGACGGAAGATCAGCTGATTATTTCAATTTCTGATGAAGGATTGGGAATTCCCAAAAAAGACCTGCCTAAGATCTTTGACCGTTTTTATCGAGTGGATAAGGCTCGAAGTCGTGCGCAAGGTGGAACGGGCTTAGGACTTGCGATTGCAAAAGAAATCATCAAGCAGCACCATGGCTTTATCTGGGCCAAGAGTGAGTATGAAGTCGGATCAACTTTTACAATTGTCCTGCCGTATGATAAGGATGCTGTTTTGGATGATGGCTGGGAAAGTGAAGAAGTAGAAAGTAAAGATGACTAAGGAAGGTTTTAAGTATAGCATTTTAGCATCTGGATCTAGTGGTAATTGTTTTTATTTAGAAACAACCCAAAAGAAGATTTTAGTGGATGCGGGACTATCTGGTAAAAAAATCACTAGTCTCCTAAGTGAAATTAATCGTAAACCAGAAGATTTAGATGCTATTTTAGTAACTCATGAACATAAGGATCACATTCATGGTGTTGGGGTTTTAGCCCGCAAGTATAACTTAGATATCTATGCTAATGAAGATACTTGGAAAGCCATGGATAGTGCTTTGGGAAAAATTGATATCAGTCAAAAGCATATTTTTGAAATGGGTAAGGTTATGACTTTTGGTGATATAGATATTGAAAGTTTTGGTGTTAGCCATGATGCGGCGGCACCACAATTTTATCGGTTTATGAAAGACGATAAAAGCTTTGTCATGCTGACGGATACAGGCTATGTGAGTGACCGTATGGCTGGAGTAGTTGAAAATGCTGATGGTTACTTGATTGAGAGTAATCACGATGTAGAAATTTTGCGTAGTGGAGCTTACCCTTGGAGTCTTAAGCAACGTATTTTATCTGATAAAGGGCATTTATCTAATGAAGATGGTGCTGATACGATGATTCGAACCTTGGGGAACCGTACCAAAAAGATTTATCTAGGTCACTTGAGTAAGGAGAATAATATCAAGGAGCTGGCTCATATGACTATGGTTAATCAGCTGGCTCAAGCTGACTTGGCAGTCAATCATGACTTTCAAGTTTTGGATACTTCGCCAGATACAGCTACGCCTCTGACATCAATTTAATCATGTTGAAAATAAAAAATAACCAGGAGATTTTATGCGTCCCATTTATTTTCTTGTTGGGCTTGTGTCTTTGGGGCTGGGTGTTGTTGGAATTCTTCTTCCAATCTTGCCCACAACGCCTTTTTTGCTCTTGTCCATAGCTTGCTTCTCTCGGAGTTCCAAACGTTTTGAAAATTGGCTCTATCATACAAAAATGTATCAGATTTATGTGGCGGATTTTCGGGAGACAGGATCGATTGCCAAGGAGCGTAAGAAAAAGATTATTGTATCCATCTACATTTTGATGGGCATTTCTATATTTTTTGCTCCTCTTGTACTTGTAAAAATCGGTCTATTTGCCCTAACAATTTTTATCACTTACTACTTATTTAAGGTCATTCCTGATAAGTAAGAACTATAGAAAAGACAATTGTTATAATTGTCTTTTTTCCTTTGTCTAAAGCAAGAAAAAGAGGGCAGGAAAATTTAATTTTTGGTATAATAGTAGCTGTGCAGTCTTCTTTCTAATAGAAGATTTAAACAGAAGTAGAACTTACTTTTACCATTTGTTAAGAGTGTCTTTCTACTCTACTTTGCTATAAAGATAGAAAGGATTGGACTTGTGTTTATCAGTTTGAACACAGGTAGAGGTTTATGAAAAAATTAGAAAACCTTTTGTTTGATCGATTTGGCTTGGTTTTTAAGGATGTTTCATTGCTAGAAACAGCTTTTACTCATACAAGCTATGCCAATGAACACCGCCTCTTAAAAATTTCACACAATGAACGCCTGGAATTTTTAGGAGACGCTGTTCTGCAATTAATTATCTCTGAGTATTTATTTGAAAAATACCCCAAGAGACCTGAAGGAGATTTGACTAAGCTTCGTTCAACGATTGTTCGTGAGGAAAGTTTGGCGGGTTTTAGTCGTGATTGTCAGTTTGATCTCTTCATCAAGCTGGGTAAGGGAGAGGAAAAATCTGGGGGCCGTGAGCGCGAAACGATTTTAGGTGACTTGTTTGAAGCTTTCTTAGGAGCTTTGTTACTTGATAAAGGCTTGGAAGTTGTGAAGAACTTTATTTATCAAGTCATGATTCCTAAGGTGGAGGCAGGAGATTTTGAGCAAGTGACAGACTATAAGACAAAATTGCAAGAGTTGCTTCAGTCTAATGGAGATGTAGAAATTCTTTATCAAGTCGTGTCTGAATCTGGGCCAGCTCATGCCAAAAATTTTGAGGTTAGCGTTTCGGTTGACGGTCGTTTAGTAGGAAAAGGCCAAGGGCGTTCTAAAAAGCTGGCAGAACAAGAGGCTGCTAAGAATGCCTTTGAAAAGGAAAATCATTCATGTATTTAAAAGAAATTGAAATCCAGGGTTTTAAATCTTTTGCGGATAAAACAAAGGTAGTTTTTGACCAAGGGGTAACAGCAGTTGTCGGCCCCAATGGTTCAGGTAAGTCCAATATTACAGAAAGTCTGCGCTGGGCTTTGGGAGAATCCAGTGTTAAGAGTTTGCGTGGCGGTAAGATGCCCGATGTTATTTTTGCCGGGACAGAAACACGTAAGCCCCTTAATTATGCGTCTGTAGTAGTGGTTCTTGATAATAGCGATCAATTTATCAAGAATGCAGCTAAGGAGATTAGAGTTGAGCGTCATATTTATCGCAGTGGTGATAGTGAGTACAAGATAGATGGTAAAAAGGTTCGTTTGCGTGATGTTCATGATCTCTTTATGGACACAGGGCTTGGACGGGACTCCTTCTCTATTATTTCCCAAGGTAAGGTAGAAGAGATCTTTAACAGTAAGCCGGAGGAGAGGCGTGCTATTTTTGAAGAGGCTGCGGGAGTACTGAAATATAAGACGCGTCGTAAGGAAACTGAGAGTAAATTGGCTCAAACCCAAGACAATTTGGATCGCTTGGAAGATATTATTTACGAATTGGATGGGCAAATCAAACCTTTAGAGAAGCAAGCACAAACTGCTAAACGCTTTTTGGAGTTAGATCAAGAAAGGCGGGAACTTTACCTAGATGTCTTGGTTGCTCAAATGACAGCTAATAAGGAAAAGCTGAACCAGGCTGAGGAGAATTTGGCCAAGATTCAGGAAGAGCTGTCTGCCTATTATAGCAAACGCGATGAATTGGAACTGGAGAACCAAACTCTCAAATCTAAGCGCCATGAGCTTAATCAGACCTTGGCAGCTGATCAAGCTAAGCTACTGGAATTAACTCGTCTGATTAGTGACTTGGAGCGACAAATTGACCTCTCTAAGTTAGAGTCGAGTCAGGCGGCTAGTAGCCGTAAGGAAAATGAGGCTCGTATGGCTGTATTGGCGGAGAAGTTGGAGCAAACGGAGAAAGATTGTCAGGCTAAGTCTGAAAATCTGACTCTTATTGCAGAAAAATTGGATAAGAATCAGCAGGAAATGGCTGAGCTAGAAAAAGAGATTGCCGATTTTTCTGAGGATCCTGATCAATTGATTGAGCATTTACGAGATCAATATGTCAAACTCATGAAAGAAGAGGCAGATTTATCCAATGATTTGACTGCTCTGGAAAGCCGACAGGCTAATGAGTTGAAACTAAATGAGAGCAAACAGGCTGATTTTGAAAAAATTAAAACAGACTTGTTAGAAAGCCAAAAGGCTGAAACAGCCCATATAGAAGAGTTGGAAACAGCTCGGAAGAATCTAAAAGACTTATTGAATTCTTACCAGGCGCAGGTGGAAAAAGTACAAGAACTGCAGACAAGTTACCAAAATCAGCAGAAAACCATGTTTGATTTGTTGGATGATTTAAAAAATAAGAAGGCTCGTTCTGCAAGTTTGGAAGCTATTCTTAAAAATCATAGTAACTTCTATGCTGGTGTAAAAAGTGTCTTGCAAGAGTCTGATCGCTTAGGTGGGATTGTTGGTGCTGTTAGTGAAAAATTAAGTTTTGATCCGCATTATCAGACAGCTCTTGAGATCGCTTTAGGGGCTAGCAGTCAGAATATTATTGTCGAAGATGAAGCAGCTGCTACAAGAGCAATTGATTTCTTGAAGAAAAATCGAGCTGGTCGGGCAACTTTCTTGCCACTGACAACGATTAAACCGCGTCAGCTAGCTGATCATCATCGAACAAGCATTGAGTCTAGTAAAGGTTTCCTTGGTTTGGCATCTTCGCTGGTCACTTATGATGCAAGCTTGGATACCATCTTCCAAAATCTGCTGGGAACAACAGCCATTTTTGATACGGTAGACAATGCACGAGCTGCGGCCCGTCAGGTTCGTTACCAAGTCAGAATAGTCACTCTAGACGGGACAGAACTGCGAACAGGTGGTTCCTACGCTGGTGGAGCAAATAAAAACAACAATACGATCTTTATCAAACCGGAATTGGATGCTCTTTTGTCTGATATAAAGGAAAAAGATCTCCAATTGAAGGAAAAAGAAGAGGCTGTCCAAGTCCTACACAATCAGCTGAGTCAAGCTAAGCATGTCTTAGATCAAATCAAGGAAGATGGCGAAAGCGCCCGCTTGGCAGAACAAAAAGCTAGTTTAGCTTATGAGCAAATTGCAAAGCGAGTGGAAGAGCTGACGAATCTGAAAGATCTGCAAGAGCAAGAATTGGCAAGGTTGTCTGGATTTGATATTTCTGGCGAACAAGCAAAATTGCAGGCTCGTTTAGCTGAAATTGAGCAGGCTAAATTGGATGTGACACAGGAAATTGAGCAGGTTAAATCGAATAAAGATGCTGTTCAAGAACGCTTTGATAAACTTTCCAATAAATTGTCAGACTTGAAACTATCTCGGACTGAGCTAACCTCTCTCCAACGTTTTGAGAAAAATGATTTGGAGCGTCTGGAAGAAGAGAAAGCTACTCTCATCAAAGAACAGTCAACCCTGGAACTCTTAATGGAACAAAAAGAATCCAGTCTCCAAAAGGTGGATATTACAGTTCTAGAAGATCAGTTGAAGACTGCTAATCAGGAAAAGACAGAATTAAACCAAGGATTGATTCGTCTGAAATTTGAATTAGAAGATTTGGAAGGTCAGTCTGAAGACATCCTCAGTCATTTAGATCAGGCACGTAAGCAAAATGAAGAATTGATACGTAATCAGGCCAAGGCTGAGGCTGAAAAAGAAAAGATTACTGATGTTTTGCGTCGTCTCTTAACCAGTCTGACGGAAGAATATCAAATGAGCTTTGACGAAGCCAATCAGAAGTCTCGTCCTCTCGAAAACTTAGCAGTATCGGAAGGGCAAGTCAAAGACTTGGAACGATCTATACGTGCGCTTGGCCCAGTAAACCTGGATGCTGTTGAACAATTTGATGAAGTAAAAAATCGTTTGGACTTTCTCAATACACAACGAAATGATGTCTTGTCCGCTAAGAATCTTCTCTTGACAACCATCGAAGAAATGAACGATGAAGTCAAGGAACGTTTCAAGTCAACCTTTGAGGCCATTCGTGAAAGCTTTAAAATAACCTTCAAACAAATGTTTGGTGGAGGATCTGCAGACCTAATTTTAACAGAAGGCGATCTTTTGACAGCTGGAGTTGAAATTTCGGTGCAGCCACCTGGCAAGAAGATCCAGTCCCTCAATCTCATGAGTGGTGGGGAAAAGGCCTTGTCAGCTCTCGCTTTGCTCTTCTCCATTATTCGAGTGAAGACCATTCCTTTTGTTATTTTGGACGAAGTGGAAGCGGCCTTGGATGAAGCCAATGTTAAACGTTTTGGGGATTATCTCAACCGCTTTGACAAGGAGAGTCAGTTTATCGTTGTTACCCACCGAAAAGGGACCATGTCAGCAGCTGACTCCATTTATGGAGTGACCATGCAGGAGTCCGGTGTGTCGAAGATTGTTTCGGTGAAATTAAAAGATTTAGAAGGTATGTAAAATGGATATTAAACTAGTTGCAACCGATATGGATGGTACCTTTTTAGATGGTCAAGGGCAATTTGACATGGAGCGTCTGAAAAGTCTTTTAGTCAAATTCAAAGAGAAAGGTCTCTATTTTGCGGTAGCTAGTGGCCGAGGGATTCTGTCTCTGGAGAAGCTGTTTGCCGAAGTTCGTAATGAGATTATTTTCATTGCTGAAAACGGCAGTCTAGTTGAATTTCATGGGCAGGATCTATATGAGGCTACGATGAGCCGAGATTTTTACTTAGATACTTTTGAAAAGTTAAAGGAGTCTCCATATGTAAATACTGGTAAGCTTTTGCTAACAGGTAAAAAAGCTTGCTATGTTTTAGACAGTGTGGATCCGACCTATCTACATTTTTCAGCTCACTACAATGAAAATATTGTCAAGGTGGCTAGTTTAGCTGATATTGATGATGAGATTTTCAAATTCACGACTAATTTCACACCTGAAACTATAGCTGAAGGAGAAGCTTGGGTCAATGAAAATGTTCCTGGAGTCAAAGCGATGACAACTGGTTATGAATCCATTGATATTGTTCTTGATTACGTGGATAAGGGGGTTGCGATTGTCGAATTAGCCAAGAAACTTGGTTTAGATATGAACCAAGTCATGGCTTTTGGAGACAATCTTAATGACCTCCATATGATGCAGGTAGTTGGCCATCCAATTGCACCAGAGAATGCCCGTCCAGAGATTTTAGAATTAGCAACTGAGGTGATTGGCTCTCACAAAGATCAGTCTGTAATTGCCTATATGGAGAAGTTAATATGACAGCTATTAAACTGATTGCGCTTGATTTAGATGGAACCCTGTTGACTTCTGACAAGAAAATTTCTCAGAGGAATCTAAAGGCTCTAGCGGCTGCCAGGGCAAAGGGAGTAAAAGTTGTATTGACGACAGGTCGGCCACTCAAAGCTATGGAATTTTTACTAGATGAGTTGGGAACAGCAGGTTTAGAGGATGAATATACCATTACATTTAACGGTGGTTTGGTTCAGCGAAATACTGGTGAAATTATAGATAAAACTGTCTTTTCCCATGCTGATGTAGTTCGCATTTTTGAAGAAACTCAAAAGCTTGCTTTACCACTCGATGCTATTAGTGAGGGAGTTGTGTATCAGCTGCAGTCAGAACAGAAATCCCTCTATGCCCAAGCCAATCCTTATCTCCAGTTTGAACACGTATCGCTAAACGATTTATCTGAGGGGCTGACATACAATAAATGTGTCTCAGCCTTTGATCCATCCAGCATTGATAAGGCTTTACCACAGATTTCACGTGAATTACTTGAGCGATATGAAATTTTTAAATCTCGGGATATGCTGTTAGAGTGGTCTCCGAAAAATGTTCATAAAGCAACTGGTTTAGCAAAATTAAGCCAGCATCTTGGTTTAGATTCCAGTCAGATCATGGCTTGCGGTGATGAAGCAAACGACCGCTCCATGATTGAATGGGCTGGACTTGGTGTGGCCATGGGGAATGCAACGGAAGAAATCAAAGCAGTAGCCAAGGTAGTTGCCCCGCTGACCAACGATGAAGACGCAGTCGCTTGGGCGATTGAAAACTATATTTTATAGAGAAAAGGAGGACAGACCATGGGCTTATTTGACCGCCTTTTTGGCAGAAAAAAAGAAAAAAAAGAAGACATCCGAGAAGAGGAGTCTGTTCAGACGGAAGTTTCTGAAACAGAGGACGCAATAGAAGAACTAGAAAACGAAAATCAGTCTCAAGTAGAAACTGCTGCTGAAGTAAGTTTACAAGAGGAGAGTCAACCTTTTGAAGAAGAGGAAAAGCAGGAATTTTACGAAGAGATAGAAGAGCGCTTAGCTGAAGACCAGGTCTTGAATGAGGTCATAGAAGTCAAGGCTCATAATAAATTCGTGGAGCAAGAAGCGGATGAACTCCAGCAAGAAGAGATTGAAGAGAGTGCCAGCATTGCAGAAAAGTCTGAAGAAGATCAAATAGACAATTCAAGTGAAGAAGAGCTTGCTGAAGAACCAGCCTCAGTCCAAGAAGAGTCTGAAACAGATCAATTAGAACGTGACTCAGAAACACCAGCAATTGAAGATATCAAGTTAGAAAACCAAGGACCTCTAACTGTCGATGAACCAAGTCAGACTGATGAAGATGCGAAAGACTCAAATCAAGCAGAAATCCAAGCAGAAGCTGTTGAGGAAGAGAAGCAAGATTTACCAGATGAAGCGAAGCAAGGTACAAGTGTAAGCGAAGAGGCTAAAGTTACAAAGTCAGACCAGGAAGAAGGTCATACTGAAACTGTTCAAGAAAAGTATGACCGTAGTTTGAAAAAAACTCGGACAGGCTTTGGAGCGAAGCTCAATGCTTTCTTTGCTAATTTCCGGACTGTCGACGAAGACTTTTTTGAAGATTTGGAAGAGCTTTTGATTACCAGCGACGTTGGCGTGCAAGTGGCCTCTAATTTGGCAGAAGAGCTACGATATGAGGCTAGATTAGAAAATGCCAAGAAACCTGATGCTTTACGAAAGGTTATCATCGAAAAGCTAGTTGATATCTACGAAAAAGATGGTCGTTACAATGAGAAAATTAATTTCCAAGATGGTTTGACAGTCATGCTTTTTGTCGGTGTCAATGGTGTTGGGAAAACTACGTCTATCGGTAAGTTGGCCTACAAGTACAAGCAAGAAGGCAAGAAGGTTATGTTGGTAGCAGCAGACACCTTCCGGGCTGGAGCAGTAGCCCAGTTAGCTGAGTGGGGGAAACGTGTTGATGTACCTGTTGTGACTGGTCCTGAAAAGTGTGATCCAGCCAGTGTTGTTTTTGACGGTATGGAGCGCGCTCAAGCTGAAAATGTCGATATTCTGATGATCGATACTGCTGGCCGCTTGCAAAATAAAGATAATCTCATGGCTGAATTGGAAAAGATTGGCCGGATTATTAAGCGAGTCAATCCAGATGCTCCTCACGAGACTTTCCTAGCTTTAGATGCTTCAACAGGACAAAATGCCCTCGTTCAAGCCAAGGAATTTTCAAAGATTACTCCAGTTACAGGAATTGTTCTAACGAAGATTGATGGAACAGCGCGTGGAGGTGTTGTTCTTGCTATTCGTCAGGAATTGGATATTCCAGTTAAATTGATTGGATTTGGTGAGAAGATTGATGATATTGGTGAATTCAATTCAGAGAATTTCATGCGTGGCCTTCTAGAAGGACTGCTTTAAATACAAAAAAAGAAATCCAGATTCCTTGGATTTCTTTTTTTGTATTTAATTTTGAGGGTTCCATTGCCACTCAGCTCCAAACTGAGCCAATAATTCTGCTGAAGCAGCTGGTCCCATTGTTCCAACTGCATATTCATGAAGTGGCGCTTGATTGTTTCTCCAGAGCTCTTCGATTTGATCAATTAATTTCCAGCTGGCTTTTACTTCTTCCCAGTGACTAAAATTAGTTGAGTCATTGTTAAGTACATCAAAAATTAATTTTTCGTAAGGTTCAGGTGAAGCTCCAGAAGCAGTCGCATCTGTACGGTAATCTAAAGAAATAGGGGATAAACTGAAGAGTTCGCCGACTTCTTTGCCATTAACGCTGAGTGAGAAACCTTCTGTTGGCTGAATATAGATGGTCAGAACATTCGGTGCTAGTTTTTCACCAAAAATGGAATCCATTTGTTTGAAGACGATGTTAACATGGGTCCCTTTTTCTGTTAAACGTTTACCTGTGCGGAAAAAGAAAGGAACATCACGGAAGCGGTCACTGTCAACAAAGAAAGCACCTGAAACAAAAGTTTCAGTCATAGATTCTGGATTGACATTGGGTTCACTTCTATAAGAAATATATTTCTTACCATTGACTTTTCCAGACTTGTATTGGCCACGAATGAAATATTTTTTCAAATCTTCTTGGTCCGGTTGCGTCAAACGTTCAAAAACCTTGATTTTCTCTGCACGGATCTCATCTTTTGTAAAGCTGTTGGGTTTATCCATGGCAAGAAGAGACAGCAATTGCAAGGTATGGTTTTGGACCATATCTCTTAGGGCGCCGGATTCATCGTAATATCCGCCACGTTCTTCTACACCCAGTTTTTCGGCAAAGGTGATTTGGACATTGTCAATGTGGTCGCGGTTCCAAATATTCTCAAAAAGTGAGTTGGCAAAACGAATAGCAAAGATGCTTTGGATCATTTCCTTGCCCAGGTAATGGTCAATTCGGAAGATTTGCTCTTCATCAAAAGTTGCCAACAAGTCATCATTAAGTTGGCTAGCTGATTCCAAGTCTGTTCCAAAAGGTTTTTCGACGATCAAACGCTCAAATCCTTTGCCATCGACAATGTTTTCAGATTTGAGGTGTTTGGCAATAGTTCCGAAAAACTGAGGAGCCATGGATAGGAAGAAGAGTTTATTGTGTTCTGCTTGATATTCTTCATTGAGTCGGTTTTGAAGCTTGCGTAGCTCAATGTAGTGTTCGGTATCCTGCACATCATGACTTTGATAGTAGAAGTGGCTGGCAAATTCCTGTGCTTGCTCAGGACTATCAGCTAAATCAGCGATAGACTCAACGACAACTGATTCAAAGTACTCCTTGCTCCATGGCCTGCGAGCTGTTCCGATAACAGCAAAATGCTTAGAAAGGTTGCCAGACTTATATAATCTAAAAAGTGAAGGATAGAGCTTACGTTTAGCCAAATCTCCACTAGCTCCAAAAATTGTAACAATAACTTTAGATGACATCCTAATATCCTTTTTTTCTAAAATGATGTATCTATTTTATCACAAATGCCTCAAAAATGGTAAATGACGCTACGAATAGAATATAATTTGTCTGAGTTTAAGAAAAGAGTTAGACTACTTGTCTAACTCTTCTAAAATACGCGATAAACATAAGGATTGTCTGGTTTTTCTACCTTTTCAAAACTGGAGACCTTTAGGATAGGCAGACTCTGTCCTAAATTCTTATGGTATTGGACAGCAATCTTTCCTTTAGCATGGATCCAAGTATTGTCTTCAAAATGTTGGGTATTTCCAGTTGTTAAGAGGCCATAGACACCCGAGTCAGCAATACAGTGGATGATGCCGAAGCGAAAGAGAAACTGACTTTTCTGATCGCTCGGGTCATTGTAGACAAAACCGGTAAATTCAAGCGTTTTACCAACAAATTCATCTGGATAATCATAGATAACTTCCATGACTTCCATGTAGTTTTCAGTGGTGACCTGAATGGTATCTTGCTTGACATATTTCTTGGCGGCTGTCCGCATTTCTTTTTCATAAGCCCCTTTAGTAAAGTAGGTGCTAGTGTCCGGCTTCAGGTATTGACTGGTAGTGCCTTCGTCCTGCTGAACAGCTGTCGAAGTTCCCTCAGCCAGTGGAAAATGAAATCCTTTAGCAGAAACTGTGGTCGAATCCAAGGTAACAGTTGGAAAGAAAATTCCTACAAATAGTGGGATGATAAGGAGCAGTACGCTACCCAGTTTGGCCCAGAAAGTGCTCAAATGACTGTGGACCTCCATCTTTTTCATCCAGACGATGAGTTGAACCACTGCCAGGATAAAGGACAGAATCATAGACAAGTATGCCAGGTAGGAGTAATGAAGGTTGATATATTGATTAAGCTTGCCTGTCAGCTGCAGATACATGGTGATCTCAAAGTAGCCGACTAAGATTAAAAATCGAATCATAGCACTACCCCCACAAGCCAAGAGTAAAGAAAGACAACGACGGTGACTAGACTAATAAACTGCCAAATAAAGCGTGTCTTAAAGTAGTTTTTCATCATCAGAAGGTTTTTAACATCTAGCATAGGTCCAATGACCAAGAAAGCTAAGACTGGCGATAAGCCGAAGCTAGCAATCAAGGAGCTCCCGATGAAAGCATCAGCTTCGCTACAAAGTGAAAGAAGGAAGGACAGCAGCATGAGCAGGAGAATAGCAATAGCTGGTGTTGAGCTGATGGAGGTCAGGATTCTGGTTGGCACATAGACTTGGACCAAGCTGGCAAAGAGACAGCCAAAGACCAGATAGCGACCTGTATCGAAAAATTCGTCAATGGCCTGCACAAATACCTGAAAAAGCTTTTGTCCCTTGCTGAGATGTGAAAAGTCATGCTCATGAACAGCCTTGCGATTTTCTTTTTGAATATTGCTGTCTGCAAAGAAACCTAAAAAGATCCCTAAAACGATAGCCACTACCATAGAACCTAAGGCACGAAGCAGAGCCATTCGGAAGGAATTTCCAAAGGCTGAGTAGGTCGCAAAGAGAACAATAGGATTGATAACCGGTGCTGTCACCAGAAAAGGAACAGCTGTGTAACTGGGGACTTTTTTTTCTAAGAAGCGGTTAATAATGGGAACAATTCCGCACTCACAGGATGGAAAGACAATACCGATCAAGCTTCCAAAGAAAATCCGAGCCCATTTATTTTTGGGTAAGAAGTGATAAACCTTTTCTGGCGTGACATAAACCTCAATAAAGCCAGAAATAATACTTCCAATCAAAACAAAAGGTAGGGCCTCAATGATAATGGAGAGAAAGATAGCGCCAGCCTGTAAAACGCTAGCAGGTAGATTTGAAAAGAGACTCATGCTTTTTTAGCCTTTTCTTCTGTTTCTTTTTTCTTTTTATCATCAGGGAATTCTACTTTTTCTAGCTTAGGAAGGGTTGCAAATTCCTCGAACATCTTATCTAAATCATCTGTTCTATTATATTTTACAGCCATAGGGCCACCTCATTTCTAAAATAATAATTCTATTATACTACCAAAAAGGAAAAAATGATATTTTGAGACATAGGAACTAGTTTCTAATGAGAACTTAGAGTTATAAAAGAATAATAGAAGTTTGACTTTCTGAATTTTTAAGATCAATCTTGTGGTATAATAGAAACGTTATGGAAAATATAAATATTGAAAAAATTGCTCAGAAATTGGGCCTTAAAGAAAGCCAAGTATCACAGGTCCTAGATCTGACTGCTGAGGGGAATACGATTCCTTTTATTGCTCGTTACCGTAAGGAAATGACGGGAAATCTAGATGAGGTCGAGATTAAGGCAATCATTGACTTAGATAAGAGTATGACTGCCTTGGCAGAGCGTAAAGCAACGGTCTTGGCTAAGATTGAGGAGCAGGGCAAACTAACGGATGCTCTGCGCTCTGAGATTGAGGCTGCTGAAAAGCTGGCTGATGTGGAAGAACTCTATCTGCCCTACAAGGAGAAGCGCCGTACCAAGGCTACTATTGCGCGTGAAGCAGGTCTTTTTCCTTTGGCTCGTTTAATCCTTCAGGATGCAGCTAATCTGCAGGAAGAAGCTGAGAAACTGATTAGTGAAGCCTTTCCAACAGCAGAAGCTACTCTAGCTGGAGCAGTGGATATTCTGACTGAGGCTTTTTCTGAAGATACCAAGCTGCGGGCTTGGACCTACCACGAGATGCAGACTAATTCTTCTATCGTATCCAGTCTCAAAGACGGTGATTTGGATGAAAAGCAGGTCTTCCAGATTTATTATGATTTTTCCGAAAAAGTAGCGACCATGCAAGGCTACCGGACACTGGCTCTCAACCGTGGTGAGAAGCTAGGTATTCTCAAGGTTGGTTTTGAGCACAATCTTGAGAAAATCCTGCGCTTCTTTGAAGTGCGTTTCAAGGTGAAAAATGCCTATATTAGTGAAGCTATCCAGCAAGCAGTTAAAAAGAAAATCATTCCAGCCATGGAGCGTCGTATTCGGACTGAGCTGACTGAGGCTGCTGAGGATGGTGCGATTCAGCTCTTCTCAGATAATCTCCGTCATCTTCTCCTGATTGCCCCTCTAAAAGGTCGCGTAGTACTGGGTTTTGACCCAGCCTTTCGGACAGGAGCCAAGCTGGCTGTTGTTGATGCGACAGGCAAGATGCTGACGACTCATGTTATCTATCCCGTTCCACCAGCAAAGCTAGCTCAGATTGAAGCTTCTAAGAAAGAGTTGTCGGGGCTGATTGAGCAGTTTGGTGTTGAAATCATTGCCATCGGAAACGGAACGGCCAGCCGAGAAAGCGAAGCATTTGTAGCAGAAGTTTTGAAATCTCATCCAAATGTCAGCTATGTCATCGTTAATGAAAGCGGGGCATCTGTCTACTCTGCTAGTGAACTGGCCCGTCATGAGTTTCCAGAGTTGACTGTTGAAAAGCGCTCAGCTATTTCCATTGCTCGCCGTCTGCAGGATCCTTTAGCTGAGCTGGTTAAGATAGATCCTAAGTCTATCGGGGTTGGTCAGTACCAGCATGATGTCAGCCAGAAAAAACTGTCTGAAAGTCTGGACTTTGTCGTGGATACCGTGGTTAACCAAGTCGGAGTCAATATCAACACCGCTAGTCCTGCTCTGCTGGCTCATGTAGCTGGTCTCAATAAGACTATTTCAGAAAATATTGTTAAGTACCGGGAAACGGAAGGTTTGATTCGGTCTCGCGAAGCCATCAAGAAAGTGCCACGTCTGGGCGCAAAGGCTTTTGAACAGGCAGCCGGCTTCCTGCGTATTCCTGAAAGTGATAACCTGCTAGACAATACGGGCGTTCACCCAGAGTCTTATAAGGCGGTGGAGGAGCTCTTTAAGCGTCTGGAAATCAGCAGTTTGGATGAAGCAGCCCAAGCCAAATTAAAGGCTGTTCAGACTGCTAGTTTGGCTGCAGAGCTAGGCCTAGGAGAAGAAACTCTCAAAGATATTATTGCTGATTTGCTCAAGCCTGGCCGGGATTTGCGTGATTCTTTTGATGCGCCAGTTCTGCGGCAGGATGTCTTGGATATCAAGGACTTACGCATTGGTCAAAAGTTGGAAGGCGTCGTACGGAATGTCGTCGATTTCGGAGCTTTTGTGGATGTTGGTATCCACGAAGATGGTCTTATTCATATCTCTAAGATCAGTAAAAATTTTGTTAAGCATCCAAGTCAAGTCCTGTCTGTTGGTGATTTGGTCACTGTTTGGGTGGATAAGCTAGATGTGGAACGGGAGAAGGTCAACCTTTCTCTGATAGCACCAAATGAATCTAAATGAGTATATCAAGCAGGTTTCGCTGGAAGATTTCGGATGGGAATTCCGTCACCAAGCTTTTTGGAATAAGCGTCTCCGGACGACTGGTGGGCGCTTCTTTCCCAAAGACGGTCATCTGGATTTCAATCCTAAAATCTATGAAGCTTTTGGGCTGGGAACCTTCCGAAAAATTGTCCGCCATGAGCTAGTCCACTACCATCTCTATTATCAAGGCAAGGGGTATCGTCATAAAGATAGTGATTTTAAAGAACTGCTTAAACAGGTAGGAGGCTTGCGCTATACACCCAGTATTTCTAGTCTAGAAGGCAAGTTACATTACCAATGTCAGCAATGTCATGCAGGTTTTTATCGACAAAGACGGATTGATCTTAAGAGATACCGCTGTGGTCGCTGTAAAGGAAAACTACGATTACTAAAGCAAGAAAGATAGAAATTCTATCTTTTTTGTTTGCAGTAGACTAACCTCATTTTTGAAAAAAGAGTGAAAAAGTTGTATAATATAGGGGATATGCAGCGAAAGTTGCAAGACTGTAATTCGACTTGGATTCCAAGGACCGTTAGTAATAGAATATAAATATATGGAAGGATACAAAATTAATGAGTAAAGTGAAAATCATCGCTTTAGGTGGTGTCAGAGAGAATGGTAAAAATCTCTATATCGCCGAGGTGGATGAATCAATTTTTGTTTTGGACGCAGGTCTAAAATATCCTGAAAATGAGCAGTTAGGTGTCGATGTGGTGATTCCCAACATGGACTACCTCTTTGAAAATAGAGATAGAATTGCTGGTGTCTTCTTGACCCACGGTCACGCAGATGCTATTGGAGCTTTGCCTTATCTTTTAGCTGAAACCAAGGTGCCTGTATTCGGTTCAGAACTGACTATTGAACTGGCTAAACTTTTTGTTAAAAATAATGATGTTGTCAAGAAGTTTAATGACTTCCATGTGATTGATGAAAATACTGAAATTGAGTTTGGAAATGTGGTTGTTTCCTTCTTTAGAACAACTCACTCGATACCAGAGAGCTTGGGTATTGTGATAAAGACTGATGAAGGAAATATTGTTTACACAGGCGATTTCAAGTTTGACCAATCAGCTAGTCAGTCTTATGCGACTGATTTTGGCCGCTTGGCTGAGATTGGACGGGAAGGTGTATTAGCTCTCCTTAGTGATTCTGCTAATGCAGACAGTAATGTTCAAGTAGCAAGCGAAAGTGAAGTGGGCGATGAAATTATGCACACTATTGGCGACTGGGATGGCCGTGTAATTGTGGCTGCAGTAGCCAGCAACCTTTCTCGGATTCAGCAGGTCTTTGATGCTGCAGCTGATACTGGACGGCGTGTTGTCTTGACAGGTTTTGATGTTGAAAACATCGTCCGCACTGCCATTCGTTTGAAGAAGCTTTCTTTGGCAGATGAACGTCTCTTGATCAAGCCAAAAGAAATGTCTAAGTTTGAAGACCACGAGCTGATTATTCTGGAGACAGGTCGGATGGGTGAACCTATCAACGGCTTACGCAAAATGTCAATTGGTCGTCACCGTTATGTGGAAATCAAAGAGGGTGACCTAGTTTATATCGTAACGACACCATCTATTGCTAAAGAAGCAGTTGTTGCCCGAGTAGAAAATATGATCTACCAAGCAGGTGGAATCGTGAAATTGATTACCCAGCATTTACGTGTATCTGGTCATGGAAATGCTCGTGATTTACAATTGTTGCTCAATCTTTTGAAGCCTCAATTCCTTTTCCCAATTCAAGGGGAATACCGAGAACTGGATGCTCATGCTCGAGCTGCTATGGAAATTGGTATCTTACCTGAGCGGATTTTCATTCCAAAACGCGGAACCATTATGGAATATGATCGAGGGGATTTTGTCCCAGCTGGCTCAGTGTCAGCAGGAGATGTCCTTATTGATGGAAATGCTATTGGTGATGTTGGCAATATTGTCCTCAGAGACCGCAAGGTCTTATCAGAAGACGGAATCTTTATCGTTGCAATCAGTGTGAATCGTCGGGAGAAAAAAATTATTTCCAAGGCTAAAGTTCATACCCGTGGCTTTATCTATATCAAAAAGAGCCGTGATATTTTGATAGAAAGTGCTGAATTAATTAATAAAACAGTTGAGGACTACCTAGCAAAAGATGAATTTGATTGGAGTGAACTAAAAGGAAACGTTCGCGATGTACTTTCAAAATATCTCTTCGAACAGACCAAACGTCGCCCAGCTATTTTACCAGTAGTGATGGAAGTAAAATAAATGAAAAACAGCCTGAAGGCTGTTTTTAAATCATAGAATAGGAGACTAAGATGGCTTTTCTTGAAATTGAATATAATTCCAAAGTTTTAGAAATGGAAAGACATGTCAATGTTATCTATCCAGATGCCAGTGAGATTGATCCAGCCCTAGTAGAAGATAAAGATATTCCAGTTTTATATCTTCTGCATGGGATGGGGGGAAATGAAAATTCCTGGCGTAAGAGAACCAATATTGAACGTTTATTGAGACACACGAATTTGATTGTTGTGATGCCCTCAACTGACTTGGCCTGGTATACAAATACAAACTACGGGCACCGTTATTATGACGCCATAGTTAAAGAGCTACCAGAGGTCTTACAACGTTTCTTTCCAAATATGAGCCGTAAGCGGGAGAAAACTTTTATTGCGGGTCTTTCTATGGGAGGATACGGAGCCTATAAAATTGCTTTGAAAACCAATCGATTTTCTTATGCAGCTTCCTTTTCAGGTGCTCTTGGTTTAGGAATTGATGGGACTAGTCTTGATGATCTTCCTGGTGACAGTCGTGCTTACTGGGAAGGGGTCTTTGGCGACTTAGATTCTCCTGATATGAAGCAACACTTTTTAACAAGTATGGTAGCAGAGTCAGACAAGAAAACTAAGTTTTATGCTTGGTGTGGAGAGCAAGATTTTCTCTATAAGGCTAATCAAGTAGCTGTCAAAGAGTTGAAAAAACTTGGCTTAAAACTGGATTACAAACATAGTCCTGGTAAGCATGAATGGTATTATTGGGAAAAGCAACTGGAATATCTCTTAGAGTGGTTGCCGATTGACTATAAGTCAGAAGAGCGTTTGTCATAAAATTAGAGACGAGTAGAAAGTGGGTAGAAGTCGTTGATTTATCTAGTGGATCCACTTTCTTCTATTTGTATATTTAGAAAACTTTAAGCAAGGTCTTTTATAATCTGTTTTTATCTAGGAGAGAAAGGAGGCGAGAATGAGATTCCTTTTAAACCTTTTTCGTTTTATATGGCGAATGTTCTGGCGCCTTGTATGGGCAGGAATCGTAGCCTTTATTATCTTAGTGAGCGTTCTCTATTTAACGAATCCTAGTCAAACTGGACTAACAGCTGTAAGACAGGCTGTACAGACAGCGGTTAATCAGTTAGATACTTTTTTAGATCAACAAGGGATTCACACTGGACTTGGTCAAAATGTTCAGAATCTAGGAGAGCATTTAACTGATGAACATGTAGCGAGTTCGGATGGAGCACGTTGGGAAACTGCTAGAGCGACAGTTTATATTGAGACGGAAAATCCTACTTTTCGAGCAGCTTATCAGGAGGCAATGAAGTCTTGGAATGCAACAGGAGCCTTTACTTTTCAACTTGTAGAGGATAAAAGCCAAGCTAATATCATCGCTGCTGAAATGAATGATAGTACTATTACGGCAGCTGGAGAAGCTGAGTCTCAGACAAATGTCTTGACCAAGCGTTTTACTAAAGTAACTGTTCGTTTGAATGCTTATTATCTTTTGAACAGCTACTACGGATATTCTCACGAAAGAATTGTGAACACAGCAGCTCATGAGTTGGGTCATGCCATTGGACTGGATCACAATGAGTCAGCATCCGTCATGCAGTCTGCAGGATCTTTCTATAGTATCCAGCCAATAGATATCCAGGCTGTTAAGGAATTGTACCAAGACTAAAGACAGAATTATTTAACTTCAGAAGAATTTTCATTCCCCTCTCCTTTCGATGGAGAGGGGCTTTTAATTGCAAAGACTTGATATAAAAATCCATTTTTCTTTTATCTAGATATCAGATCAGGCATCTTTCATCTCTTTCTAAGAAAACCTTTTATCCCTGGAAAAGTTTGATTGGATGGTAGAGGAAAAGCCAGCGAGTTAACAAAAATGTGAGTAGTTATGATAGATTCGGGAGGTATGCAGATTTGATTGTTCTTTTATTTAGAGTTGTAGAGTAGAAGAAGAGCTAGTAGCTTTTATAGTGTAGAAGATTTAAGAAGCTGAAAGACCGATGATAAAACAATCCTCAGTATAATTTTTCCATGAGGGGGATTTTTATTTTTGTTAAAAAATACCTATTTTTCCTTGTTAATTGAAAGTCTGAGTGCTACAATATAGGCAAAATAGAAGAAAGACAGGTTCTCTGTTCAGGTGAAGAAAATGAAGGAACGAATAGCTGATATATTTCAAAAAAGTATGGCCATTAAAAGCTTTACTCACACTGCTTTCGAACGAGATATAGAAAATTTTTTGATGAACTATATAGGACAAATTCCTTATTTTCAAACTCATCCAGACCTTTTTGGCTCTTATCCGATTCCTGAGGATAGTCTGGGACGTAGTGTTAATTGGGCCTTGGTGCATCGTGATTCGGCTGATACAGTCATACTTTTCCATCATCACGATACAGTGGATACGGAAGACTTTGGTTCATTGAAAGATTTGGCTTTTGATAATCAGGCACTGAAAGAAAAGTTAAAAGAAGAGTCTATACGTCAAGATGTCCTGGCTGACATTTCTTCAGGAGATTGGCAATTTGGTAGAGGTTCCTGTGATATGAAGGCAGCCCTAGCCCTGCAGTTGGGGGTCTTAGAGGAATACTCGTCTGTCTCCACTGGCCAAGCAAACTTGCTTTACCTGTCTGTTGGCGATGAGGAAGCGTATTCTCAAGGGATGAGGGCAGCTGTTGGCTTGCTCTATGATTTAAAAGAGCGCTTTGATCTTAATTACATTCTTGCTATTGATTCGGAACCTTTTGAAAGTACATCTGAATCAGAAAAGGTCCTGCATGTTGGTACAGTTGGGAAATTGATGCCCTTGATCGTGACCCAAGGTTTGCTTTCTCATATGAAAGAACCATTAAAAGGTGTGAATGCGATTTCTATTTTAGCTAAAATTGTTGAAAAAATAGACTTAAATCCTTTGCTATCTGATGCAGCTTATGGAGAACAGTCCCCCTTGCCTTCTTGGTCATTTATGAGAGACCTAAAAGAGCACTATGATGTGTCAACGGTCCTACGTGCAGCTGGATATTTTAGTCTTCTGTATCTGGATAAAAGTCCTCAAGACTTGTTGAATCTGATCCAAGGACTGATGCAAGAAGCTCTAGATGAGTTTTATGAAAAGTATACCAAATTGCAGGATCAATATCAGGAAAGCAAATCAATAGCTAAACCACGGGCGCTAACCTATCAAGACTTGTTAGAAGAATGCCAAAAAAAGGCGGGTTTCAAAGATTTCATGGAAAGGGTCAATCAAGAAGCTAAAGTAGAATTACAAAAAGGCTTGTCCTATCAAGAAGTTACTCTGTCTAATGTACAAAAAGCTCTTGATTTTTACGATAAAAAAGAAGCCTTGGCTGTACTTGCTGTTGCCCCGCCTTATTACCCAACAATGAATAGCCGACGACTTCAAGAACAAGATCTTGACATGGATCGATTCATTTCTTTCTATCAGAATTATTTAGCAAATAAGGGTAGTTATCAGTTGAAAGTTGAAGAGTTTTTCATGGGTATTTGTGATATGAGTTACTGTGCTTTGGAGAAGCCTTTAACTGACTATCAATCTCTTCTGAACAGTATGGCTGTCTCAAAAGAGGTTTACCCGCTTGATTTGGAAAAAATTGCTGGAATTAATGTAGCCGCTGTAAATTTGGGTCCTTGGGGCAAGGACCTTCATCAGTTGACAGAACGGGTCTATGAGAAAGATATGTTAGATACCATACCAGCTTTCTTTCTCTATCTTTTAGAACACCTTGACGAAGTCAAAAGGAACTAATTCAGCTTTTCTATTGTGTAATAGAGGAAAAAACGAACATTATCGTTACAAGAGAGACAAACAATTTTAAAAGATATATAATAAATATATTATAAATAAGAGCGGAGGAACTCTGATGATTGAATTGAAAAATGTAACTAAGGATTACGATGGTCATCTGGCCCTTAGGAATCTAAACTTGACCATTCAAAATGGTGAAATTGTCGGTCTGATTGGACATAATGGTGCAGGAAAATCAACGACAATCAAGTCACTAGTCAGTGTCATTAATCCAACGAGTGGTCAAATCATTGTTGACGGACAAGAGTTGTCTGCTAACCGACTGGCCATCAAGAAGAAAATTGGTTATGTCGCAGACTCACCAGACCTCTTTCTTCGTTTAACAGCTAATGAATTCTGGGAGTTGGTAGCTACATCTTACGATATGGATGAAGCTGACTGTGAGGAACGCTTGCAGTATTTGTTGGAAACTTTTGACTTTGCAGATCATCGATATGAGGTCATCGAATCCTTCTCACATGGTATGCGTCAAAAAGTTTTTGTCATTGGTGCTCTACTTTCTGACCCGGATATCTGGGTTTTGGACGAGCCCTTGACAGGTTTGGATCCTCAAGCGGCATTTGATCTTAAGAACATGATGCGGGAACATGCAGACAAGGGAAATACTGTTATCTTTTCAACCCATGTCCTAGAAGTGGCTGAGCAACTCTGTGATCGTTTGGCCATCTTGAAAAAAGGAGAGTTAATTTTTTATGGAACGATCGAAGAACTCAAGTCCCAACACCCTGAGCAAAGTCTAGAGACTATTTATCTGGGATTGGCTGGACGGAAAGAAGAGGTGATCCACGATGCGCTTTAAAGCCTTAAAAAGTTTAATTCGGACGAATATTATCTATACAACACCTCCGTCAAGTCTAACACGCTTTCGTCAGAAGCAAGCCAAAAAGCCTGATAAGAAAATCAATGTTTCTAGACAGTTGATTATGACCCACTTGTTTACAAGTTTACTTTATCTTCTTATCTTTGGAGTGATGAGTGCCTTTTATCCTTTAGTAGACCATCCGGGTATCTTTACCAATATGGTATCTATTTTTAGTCTGATGGTTCTATCACAGGGGTTCTTATCTTTCTATAACGTTTTCTATGAAAGTAAGGACTTGCAGTCTTATCGGCCATATGCTTTTAGTGAAGCAGAAATCATGATTGGTAAGAGTATCTCTGTTGTTCTGACGGTTTTGCTTGGAGCTCTTCCGATTTTGGCCTATTTTGTTAACCTTCAGATTCAGAGTGGGAATCCTATTTGGCTGGCTATTCCAATCGTTCTGATTTCGCTAGTGGTTTTGGGATCTGTTCTGGCTTTCGGGATTTTGACAGCCGTTCATTTTATTACTAAAACTTCTGTCTTCCGTCAGCATAAGCAAGTGGCCTCTAATATTCTTTTGGGAGTGACCAATCTCTTGATTTTTGGATCAATTATTTTGGTCAATACTCAAAATAGAGAATTACTTCTTAAAGATACTGGTAGCTATTTGCCACCTATGGAAGCCTTTTATTATTTTGGTGTTACTCCTTTTGAGGTCCAATCTCTTATTGGAATTGGTGCCTGGGCCTTGGTTGCCGTGCTTCTGTTTTCAATCGTCAAATGGAAGGTTCTTCCAGAGTTTTATGAAGCTGCTTTGAAAACTTCTGAGACTGTTAATAAGAAACAACGTGTTCGTAAATTTCAACTTGGAAATCAGAAGTCCTTCCCTCGCTTTGTTTGGAGCTATCAGCTTAGCTTGATTAGTGATGGTTCTGTCTTTCTTCAATCAGTCTTTATGTCTAGTGTTATGCCTTATCTCTTCATACTTCCTGGACTAATGGGCTTTATTCAGGGAGGAGGATTTGAGCTTAGCCCGTACTTAACACCAAAGTTTCTGATACCATTGATGTTGATCACGGTGTTCATTGCTACTTTTAATGCAGGTTCGACCAACTTAACTATGATTGGGATTTCCTTGGAGCGCGAGAATTTTTCCTATTTGAAAGTACTTCCCTTTGATATGAAAGCATATCTTCGCTTAAAATTCTGGTATCTTTTCTTGATCCAGTCAATCTTGCCTCTCTTGATATTTGTTGTGGTCAACCTATTATTGGGCACCCATTGGTTATCTCTTTTGGTTATGGTCCTTGTCTGGATCAGTAATTGTTTAGCATGGAGTATCTGGGGCTTCCAACGGGACCATCGTCTCTTGGTTACCAACTGGTCTAACGTCACAGAATTATTCAACCGATCTAACAATACTCTAAAGACAATTATTGCTTTTCTAATCTTATTTGTTTTTATTGCCGCAATTGGTGGTTCCTATGCCTTGATATTCTACCTAAAAGAAGCAATAGTTTATGGTATTACCTTAGGATTTTTCCTTATTATCATGGTTCTTTCTGGTGTTCTTTATTTTCACTATGCAAATAAATTTAAAAAGGCTCTTGAATGAGAGCCTTTTTTGTTATGGTCTTTAATTTGCTATCTCATCTAGGAGACTCTGTGCAGTGGTCGTTGGATTGACACGAACACGATTGAGTGATAGAAGTCCGTCTGAGAGAGAAGCCAAGCCATTATTGGTCGTCAACCCCATTTTATATCCTAACTTTTCTGCAAGCTGAAGAGTTGTCTCACTGTAACGGCCAGAAGGATAAGCCACGGTAGTGGTTGTCTGAGAAAGATTACGATCTAAATACTCTTTAGAATCTTGTAATTCTGAGTTTTGAGTATCAGCACTAGATACGGATAAATCTGGATGGTTCACGGTATGATCTTCAAAAGACATGCCGTTTTTTTTCATTTCTTTGATCTCATCAAGTGTTAGAATATCTTCGCGACCAGCTTGAACAAAACCTGTAATGACATTGTTAGTAGCCTTCATTTGGTATTTTTGTAGGATAGGATAGGCTTGAGTGTAGAAGTCCTTAAGACTATCATCAAAAGTTAACCAAACGACCTTCTTATTCTCTGGGAGGACATTTTCAGTCAAGGCCTTATAAGCTTCAGCAGGAGAAAGAGTGTAGTATCCTGCTTCTTTCAAGGCCTTTAAGTGGCTTTCAAAAGTTTCTGGATCAACAATTAGTCCAGAGTTAGCGGCTTCAGAAGGATCCATGACATGGATAGCGTGATACATCAAGATGGGCAATTTAACAGGCTTATCTTGCTTGACCCATTTGATTTCTTCTTTATTTTGACTAGAGGAGGAGGGCTGACTTGCCTCTTCCGAAGGGCTTGCTTTACTAACTTGGCTAGATTCAGGCTTGCTTGCTTCTTGTTGACTATTACTGTATTCTTTCCAAAGGAAAATACCACCAGTAACGATAAAGATGAGAAGAATGAGGTTCAACAGAAGTAAGGTATCTCTTTTCTTTCGAGCCTTTTTTTCTGCAGAACGATTGCGATTAGGATAAGTCATAATTTCTCCTTGGCTAGATATTTGCTTTTATTATATCAAATCTAGAGAGGAATAGTATGAATTTTGTGCTAAATTCTGATATAATAGACTTTATACAGAAAAAATTTGAGGAGTGCTTCATGTCTATTAAAATAGCTTTACTTGGTTTTGGAACAGTGGCCAGTGGTGTGCCATTTCTACTGAAGGAAAACGGAGAAAAAATCCTTCAAGCAGCTCATTCAGAGATTGAGGTTGCTAAAGTCTTGGTTAAGGATGATGCTGAAAAAGAGCGTCTTTTGGCAGCCGGAAATGACTTTAACTTTGTCACAAATGTCGAAGAAATTCTGAATGATCCTGAGATTACCATTGTTGTAGAGTTGATGGGACGGATTGAGCCAGCGAAAACCTTTATCACTCGTGCTCTTGAAGCTGGCAAACATGTGGTAACCGCCAATAAGGACTTGCTGGCTGTTCATGGAGCAGAGCTACTGGAAATTGCTCAAAAACAAAATGTGGCTCTCTACTATGAAGCAGCTGTTGCCGGTGGGATTCCAATCCTTCGTACCTTGGTCAATTCATTGGCTTCTGACAAAATTACCCGTATCCTAGGTGTGGTTAATGGAACTTCTAACTTTATGATGACCAAGATGGTAGAAGAAGGATGGTCTTATGAAGATGCTCTTGCTGAAGCTCAGAAACTTGGATATGCTGAAAGTGATCCAACCAATGACGTAGATGGTATTGATGCGGCTTACAAGATGGTCATTCTTAGCCAGTTTGCCTTTGGTATGAATGTTAAGTTTGAAGATGTAGGCCATCAAGGAATTCGAAATATCACGCCAGAAGATGTAGCTGTTGCTCAGGAGTTGGGCTATGTAGTTAAACTAGTTGGGTCTATCGAAGAGACGCCATCAGGTATTGCAGCAGAAGTAGCTCCAACTTTCCTTCCTAAAGCGCATCCACTGGCTAGTGTCAATGGGGTGATGAACGCTGTCTTTGTTGAGTCAATCGGTATCGGAGAGTCTATGTACTACGGACCGGGAGCTGGTCAAAAACCAACTGCTACTAGTGTTGTGGCAGATATCGTTCGTATCAGCCGTCGTTTGAATGAAGGGACAGTCGGCAAAGCCTTTAATGAATATAGCCGTGAGTTAGTGCTAGCTAAGCCAGAAGATGTGAAGAGTAATTATTACTTCTCTATCTTGGCGCCTGATTCTAAAGGTCAAGTTCTGCATTTGGCTGAGATTTTCAATGCTGAGGATATTTCCTTTAAGCAGATTCTACAGGAAGGCACAGACGGTGAGAAGGCTCGCGTGGTGATTATTACCCATGCTGTCAGCAAGACACAGCTGGAAAATGTCACTGCTAAGCTTAAAGAAGTTGCTGAGTTCGACTTGCTCAATACCTTCAAAGTATTAGGAGATTAAGATGAAGATTATTGTACCCGCTACCAGTGCTAACATTGGTCCAGGCTTTGATTCAGTCGGTGTGGCTGTCAGCAAGTATTTGACCATTGAGGTTCTAGAGGAAAGAGATGAGTGGCTAATCGAACATGACTTAAATCCAAGAATTCCCAAGGATAAACGAAACTTGCTAATCAAAGTAGCCTTGCAACTGGCACCAAACCTTCAGCCTTATCGTTTGAAGATGACCAGCGATATTCCTTTGGCACGTGGTCTGGGTTCATCTAGCTCAGTTATCGTGGCTGGTATTGAATTGGCCAACCAATTAGGAAAACTGGATTTAACGGATGATGAAAAGCTGGATTGGGCAAACAAGATTGAAGGCCATCCAGACAATGTGGCTCCAGCTATTTTCGGAAATCTAGTCATATCTAGTGTTTTTAAAGGGGCTGTTTCTTCTGTCAGGGCAGACTTTCCAGAGTGTTCTTTCATTGCTTATGTTCCCAAGTACGAACTGAAGACACGGGATAGTCGCAGTGTTTTGCCTTTTAAATTTTCTTATAAGGAAGCAGTGGCAGCTAGTTCTATTGCCAATGTCGCTATTGCAGCTCTTCTCCAGGGAGACCTTGTCAAGGCAGGCCGAGCCATCGAATCGGATCGTTTCCATGAGCGTTTTCGCCAAAAACTCGTCAGAGAATTTCCTAACATTAAGAAATTGGCTAAAAAACATGGAGCTTATGCTACCTATTTATCTGGAGCAGGCCCAACAATTATGATTTTAGCTCCAAAAGATAGGGCCAAATTAATTCAAACACGGATTGAGGGATGCAAGTATAATGGAGAAGTCTTTATACTAGATGTTGACAGAGATGGTGTTCGAGTGGAATTTTAAATGCTTTAAAATAGACAAAGAGACTGTCTATTCCTACCAAAAAAATTATGATATAATCAAATGAATATCCAACTAGGAGGTTTTACACGAATGGATAAACTTGAATGGCAGGATCTTGCTAGCCAGCTAGGACTTGAGTACGATGAAGATACGAAAATTATTTTCGGTCAGAAAGATGGGTACACTCTTTTTATTGAAGATGCTGGCGAAAAAATCTACCGAATTTGCTTTTCAGTTAAAGGTGATGAAGCACTTTCCATTGCAGAAGATTTGAAAGAATTGAAAAAGTCCACTAAGGGTATGACAAATGCTCAGCTGACGCGTTACAAGCTTGTTATTACCGTTAAAGGTGGAATGACTAAGGGTAGAACCAAAGAAACAATTGCTGAATGTTTAGAAGCTAGTGTCACCTTCTTAAAAGAGCATGGTTTCATCAATGTTTGTGAACATACTGGAGAAGCAGAGCCAACAGCAGTCTATCAAGTAGGGACAAACTTGTTAATTTTATCAGCTGATAGCTTTCAGCAGTTGAGTTCTAATCTTGCAATTGAGAATCAAAGTTATGATCAGCAAAATGAAAATTTGATTGGCGGAATCGTCGGAGCCTTTGTTGGGTGTTTGATTGGTGGAGCTGTTACATTGGGAATCGCTCAATTGGGTTATGTCTCTTTTGTATCTGGTTTGGTTATGGGGGTTTGTACCATTAAGGGTTATGAACTTTTAGGAAAGAAATTATCTAAACTTGGAATTGGTATCAGTATTTTCTTTATGCTTGTGATGATTTTATTTGTTCACCAGCTTGACTGGGCTATATTAATTTCAAGAGAAGTAGGTACGGATGTCTTTTCAGCTTTCTCTTATTTCACAAATTATCTCTTATCTGGTGGAGAAGTTCATTATACCTACTGGCTTAACCTTGGATTGCTCTATCTCTTTACAGGAATTGGTGCCTACTCTATGGTACACAATGCTTTAGGTAATCATACCTTGAAGTATGTCACTCGTAAATTATAAAAGAAAACTGGCTGAGGCCAGTTTTTTTGTATTTTTATCGAAAATGCCGATTAATTTTGATATAATAGAATCAATTTGTGATAAGAAAGAGAAATCATGGTGAATATAGAATTATTAAAGTCGGAGTTAGCGGGAATTGATATCCGTTTTGATGAACCACTGAAGAGATATACTTATACAAAAGTTGGTGGTCCAGCCGATTATTTAGCTTTTCCTCGTAACCGATACGAATTAGTTCGACTTGTCAAGTTTGCTAATAGGGAACAAATTCCATGGATGGTTCTGGGAAATGCTAGTAATATCATTGTTCGTGATGGTGGTATTCGTGGCTTTGTGATTATGTTTGACCAGTTACACACCATTATGGTTAACGGCTATACGATTGAAGCTGAAGCTGGGGCTAAATTAATCGACACGACTCATGTAGCCTTGCATCATAGCTTGACAGGCTTTGAGTTTGCATGTGGAATTCCAGGGAGTGTAGGTGGAGCTGTTTTCATGAATGCTGGCGCCTATGGTGGCGAAATCGCTCATGTCCTGGTATCTTGTAGGGTCCTGACTCCAGAAGGAGAAATCAAGACGATTTCAGCTGAGGAAATGAAGTTTGGCTATCGCTCTTCGGTAATTCAGGAAACGGGTGATATTGTCATTTCTGCTAAATTCGCCCTTTCTCCAGGAAATTACACAGCCATCCAGCAGGAAATGAAACGTCTGACACACCTGCGTGAACTTAAGCAACCGCTAGAATATCCATCGTGTGGTTCGGTCTTTAAACGTCCTTTAGGCCATTTTGCTGGCCAGTTGATTAGTGAAGCTGGTCTCAAGGGACATCGGATTGGTGGCGTTGAGGTTTCAACCAAACACGCTGGTTTTATGGTCAATATTGCAGATGGAAATGCTCAGAACTATGAAGATTTGATTGCTCACGTGATTCAAACTGTTGAAAATGAATCTGGTATAAGGTTGGAGCGTGAAGTCCGGATTATTGGAGAGACTTTACAGTAAAATTTTACTGAGATTGAAATGTTAGATAAGAAGGTTAGTCGTTGTCTAGTAATGAACGACTTTCTGCTTTTTTCTGACCGCTACGTTTTAGTTGAGGGGGTGACGCCTATCGATATCGCAAGTATGCAGGGCACTAGTTGCCCTCGAGAAGCAGTAGCGGCTTGACAGAGCCCCAATCTGTTAATACATGAAAAAGAAGGAATTTATGTGAATTGAAAAAACCAATTATCGAATTCAAAAATGTTTCTAAGGTTTTTGAGGATAACAATACTGTTGTTTTAAAAGACATTAACTTTGAGCTAGAAGAAGGAAAATTTTATACTCTTCTGGGGGCTTCAGGGTCTGGTAAATCTACTATTTTAAATATTATCGCAGGCCTCCTAGATGCCTCTACAGGAGATGTCTTTTTGGATGGGGTACGGATCAATGATGTACCTACCAATAAACGTGATGTACACACTGTCTTTCAGTCTTATGCCCTTTTTCCACATATGAATGTCTTTGAAAACGTGGCCTTTCCGCTACGTTTGCGTAAGGTTGAGAAGAAGGAAATTGAACGTCGTGTCAAAGAAGTGTTGAAAATGGTTCAGCTGGAAGGTTTTGATCGCCGTTCTATTCGAAAATTATCAGGTGGTCAGCGGCAACGGGTAGCCATTGCTCGAGCGATCATTAATGAACCTCGAGTGGTCCTCTTAGATGAACCACTATCAGCTCTTGATTTGAAATTGCGGACGGACATGCAGTATGAACTTCGTGAGTTGCAACAGCGCCTAGGGATTACCTTTGTCTTTGTTACTCACGACCAGGAAGAAGCTCTAGCAATGAGCGATTGGATCTTTGTCATGAATGACGGAGAAATTGTCCAGTCTGGTACACCGGTTGATATCTATGATGAGCCGATTAACCATTTTGTTGCGACTTTCATTGGAGAGTCTAACATCCTTCCGGGTAAGATGATTGAAGACTATTTGGTTGAGTTCAATGGCAAACGCTTTGAAGCGGTGGACGGTGGGATGCGTCCAAATGAGTCTGTTGAAGTGGTTATTCGTCCAGAAGATCTGCGGATTACTCTACCAGAGGAAGGAAAACTTCAGGTTAAGGTTGACACCCAGCTCTTCCGTGGAGTCCACTATGAAATCATCGCCTATGACGAACTGGGAAATGAATGGATGATTCACTCGACCCGCAAAGCCATTGTCGGTGAAGTCATTGGTCTTCAGTTTGAACCAGAAGATATCCATATCATGCGTCTCAATGAAACAGAAGAAGAATTTGATGCTCGTATCGAAGAATATGTTGAAATTGAAGAACAAGAAGCTGGTCTGATTAACGCAATCGAGGAGGAAAGAGATGAAGAAAACAACCTCTAACCTCTTTATCGTTCCATATTTTTTATGGATTGTGCTTTTTGTACTAGCACCAGTCGCTATGATTATCTGGAATTCCTTCTTTAATATTGAAGGAGGATTCACCTTAGAAAACTACCGGACTTATTTTGCCTCTCAGAATTTGACCTATTTAAAAATGAGTTTCAATTCGATTTTTTACGCGGGAATTGTAACTTTGGTCACTTTATTGGTCAGTTATCCAACGGCATTTTTCTTGACTCAGCTCAAGCACAAGCAACTCTGGCTTATGCTGATCATCCTACCGACTTGGATTAATCTTTTGCTGAAGGCCTATGCTTTTATCGGAATCTTCGGTCAGGATGGCTCTATCAACCAATTCCTTAGTTTTATCGGAGTTGGTCCTCAGCAAATTCTTTTTACCGATTTTTCTTTCATTTTTGTTGCTAGTTACATTGAGCTTCCCTTCATGATTTTGCCAATCTTTAATGTATTGGATGATTTGGATCCAAATCTCATTAACGCCAGTCGTGATTTGGGAGCCAATCGTTGGGATACTTTCCGTCGCGTGATATTCCCACTTTCGATGAATGGAGTGCGCTCAGGAGTTCAGTCAGTTTTCATTCCCAGTCTCAGCCTCTTCATGCTGACTCGTCTGATTGGCGGAAATCGAGTTATTACCCTAGGGACAGCGATTGAGCAACACTTTCTAACGACGCAAAACTGGGGGATGGGTTCAACCATCGGAGTGGTTCTGATTATTGCTATGCTCCTGATTATGTGGGCAACCAAAGAAAGGAGAGATCGATGAAGAAACTATCCAGTATCTATCTAGCTTTTGTCTTTCTGATTCTTTATCTGCCAATCTTCTATCTGATTGGTTATGCCCTCAATGCTGGTGACGATATGAATCAATTTACCGGCTTTAGCTTGACTCACTTTGAGAACCTCTTTGGTGACAAGCGTTTGATGCTGATTTTGGCTCAAACCTTCTTTCTGGCCTTTCTTTCTGCTTTAATTGCGACAATCATTGGGACTTTTGGAGCAATCTATATCTATCAAGCCAAGAAAAAATACCAGGAAGCTTTCCTTTCTGTCAACAATGTCTTGATGGTAGCACCAGATGTAATGATTGGTGCCAGTTTCTTGATTCTCTTCACCAATATGAAATTCCAGCTGGGCTTTATCTCAGTTCTGGCTAGCCACGTGGCCTTCTCTATTCCGATCGTTGTTCTGATGATTCTGCCAAGGCTTAAAGAAATGAACGACGATATGATTAAGGCGGCTTATGACTTAGGTGCCAGCCAGTTACAAATGTTGAAAGAAATCATGTTGCCCTATCTGACACCAGCTATTATAGCAGGGTATTTTATGGCCTTTACCTACTCTTTGGATGATTTTGCAGTGACCTTCTTTGTAACAGGGAATGGGTTTACTACCTTATCAGTGGAAATTTATTCTCGTGCCCGTCAGGGGATTTCTTTGGAAATCAATGCCCTATCTGCTTTAGTCTTTCTCTTTAGTATTTTACTGGTGATTGGCTATTACTTCATTTCACGAGAGAAGGAGGAGCAGGCATGAAAAGACTCTATTCCTTTCTAATCGGTATTGTTGCCATTGTCGCTGTCTTATGGCTAGTTAGTGTTCAGCTTGAAAATCAAACCAAAACTAGTGGTGGAGATAAGCTGGTCATCTATAACTGGGGTGACTATATTGACCCAGAATTGCTAGATGAATTCACCAAAGAAACGGGAGTTCAAATCCAGTACGATACCTTTGATTCAAATGAATCAATGTACACTAAAATCAAGCAGGGAGGGACTACTTATGACATTGCCATCCCTAGTGAATACATGATTGCCAAGATGATCAAAGAGAATTTGGTAGAAAAGCTAGATCACAGCCAGATCAAGGGGATGGAGAATATCGGTTCAGATTTCTTAGACCAGCCTTTTGATCCAGGGAACCAATATTCTGTTCCTTATTTCTGGGGAACCCTGGGCATTGTTTATAATAGCAAGATGGTTGACAAGGCTCCAGAACATTGGGATGACCTTTGGCGCCCAGAATACAAAAACTCTATCATGTTGATTGATGGAGCGCGTGAGGTTATGGGCTTAGGTCTTAATTCTCTTGGCTATGGATTAAATGACAAAAATGCGGATCATTTGCAGGAAGCTGTGGACAAGCTCTACAAGCTTACACCAAATATCAAAGCTATTGTAGCAGATGAGATGAAGGGCTACATGATTCAAAACAATGCAGCAATTGGTGTAACTTTCTCTGGAGAAGCTAGGCAGATGCTAGAGAAGAACGAAGACTTGCGTTACGTAGTTCCTAGTGAAGCCAGCAACCTTTGGTTTGATAATATTGTCATTCCAAAAACGGTTAAAAATAAAAAAGCAGCTTATCAATTTATTAACTTCATGCTGCGTCCAGAAAATGCCTACAAGAATGCGCTTTATGTTGGCTATGCAACACCCATTCCAAAAGCCAAGGCTCTTTTACCAAAAGAAGTCCAAGATGATGAAGCTTTCTATCCAACGGCAGAAACGATGAAACACTTAGAAGTCTATAAACAAATTGGACCAAAATGGTTAGGAATTTATAATGACCTCTATTTACAGGTTAAGATGTATAGAAAATAAAAAAATGAGCTGGAACAGATGTTCTGGCTCATTTTATTGTTGATTTTCCTGCTCGCTGCTACTAGCACTTGTCTCAGACTGGCTAGAAGAAGTAGTGCCGTTGCTTGAAGAACTCGAACTGGTCTCCGTACTAGTTGCAACTGAACTCTCTTGTGTGGAGGTCTCAGTGGCCTCAGAAGTAGATGCAGTAGTCGTCTCTTTTTCGACTTCCTTGATGATAGTAGTCGTTTGAGCAGAAGAACTGGTCTCTGATTTCTTTTGATCATTGGACTTCATTGCATTCATAATAGTAATAGTCGCTGTGATAATACCCAGCACACTACCAATCAAGGTTAAGGTTTTCTGAAAAGCAGATAGGCCTTTTTTGATATGGCGCCCAGCTTTTCCAGCTTCCTGATTATCTTTATTTGTTTTCTTATTTTGACGAGAATAGTTGGTCATAATGTTTTTCAAACTCCTTTGCAAAAACTAAATATGAATTCAAGTTCATTTCATATTTTCCATTATACGTCTTTTATTTTAAAATGTCTTAAAAAAATAAAAATTTTATATTTGAAAACGCAGTCAGTAGGTTTTTTCTTTTATCTCTAGCCAAGAAGTTTGATGATAAGAGATGTCTGGGTAAATTTTCAAGATAATAAAAGAAATCCTGCTTAGGGAAACGTGGCTTTTATCATAAAGTGAGGCTGGGAATTCTTTGTCCCAGCCTTTTTAAATACCCATAAAGAATTTTAATTTTTTCCCTCTTGTAGAACAGCTTGCGCAACGGCAAGTCTAGCTGCAGGGACCCTATAAGGCGAACAGGAAACGTAGGTAACCTCGATATCCTGGAAGAAAGAAATAGAAGCAGGATCTCCGCCAACCTCACCACAAATACCAATGGATAAATTTGGTTTTACTTGGCGAGCCTTGTTGACTGCAATTCTCATTAACTCACCAACACCATCCTTATCAATATTTTGGAATGGATCGGATGAGAGAATGTCTTTCTTTTTATAATGGCCAATAAATTTTCCTATATCATCCCGAGAGAAGCCATAGGTCATTTGAGTCAAGTCGTTGGTCCCAAAACTAAAGAAATCAGCTTCCTGAGCCAGCTTGTCAGCAGTCAGACAAGCTCGTGGCAATTCAATCATAGTACCAATTTCATATGGGAAGGGCTTTTGTTCATACTCATTGAAGAGACACTGGATATGTTCATTTAGATATGATTTAACAAAGTCCAGTTCTTTTTTATCTGCTATCAAAGGGATCATAATTTTTGGATTGATTTTAAGTCCTTCTTGATGCAGTCTAATGGCACTACTAAAAATAGCCTCAGCCTGCATTTTGTAAATTTCTGGCTGAGTAATTCCCAGACGGCATCCCCGATGTCCTAGCATAGGGTTACTTTCCTGCAAGTTCTCGATTTGACGGGCTAACTTTTCTGGTGACTTGTGCAATTTTTCGGCTAAAAGCTTTATTTCCTGAGGATCCTTAGGCAAAAATTCATGCATTGGTGGATCTAAAAGGCGAATAATCATCGGTTTATCCTGAATTGCTTGGAACATTTGGTAGAAGTCTTCTTCTTGGAAATGTAAAAGTAGCTTGAGGGCTATCTTAATCTCCTCTTCGTTGTCAGCGAGAATGAGGCGACGCATTTCTAGGATCCGGTCTTGACCAAAAAACATATGTTCAGTACGGGCCAGTCCAACCCCTTGAGCACCAAATTTCATAGCTGTTTCCAAATCTTTGACAGTCTCAGCATTTGCTCGAACTTTCAGACGAGCAACTTCATCAGCCCAAGAAAGCAGACGCTGTAGATCTTGATTATTTTCAACTAGGACGGTTGGGATTTCTCCGCTATAAATGCAACCTGAACTACCATCAACAGAAATGATATCTCCTTCAGTAAGGGTAAGACCTCCACATGAAAGTGTCTTGCATTCCTCGCGAATGCTTAGTTCTCCACATCCAGCGACACAGCAGGTTCCCATTCCTCTAGCGACAACGGCTGCATGAGAGGTCATACCACCTTGACTGGTTACAATAGCTTGGCTGACCACCATTCCTTCAATATCTTCTGGAGAAGTTTCCTGTCTGACTAAAATGACTTTTCTTCCTAAATCGTTTAGTTCTTTAGCTCGATCAGCTGTAAAGACTATTTCACCAGTAGCAGCTCCAGGACTAGCTGGCAAACCTTGGGCTATGAAAGAAGCTTTTTGTAATGCTGTATCTTCAAAGACAGGATGAATGAGCTGACTAATAGACGCAGGAGATACTCTTAAGAGGGCATCATTTTTACTGATAATACCTTGGTCTACTAAATCTAACGCAATTTTTAATGAGGCTTTGGCAGTACGTTTACCATTTCTAGTTTGTAAGATATAAAGATTCCCTTTCTCAATAGTAAATTCAATGTCCTGCATTTCTTTATAATGGTTTTCAAGAATGCTAGCGTAGTCCTTAAAGGCTTTATAGGCTTGGGGTTGAGCTTTTTCTAATGCAGCTATAGGTTCTGGAGTCCGTATGCCAGCGACCACATCTTCTCCTTGGGCATTCAGTAAAAATTCACCGAATAATACAGCTTCACCGCTAGCAGGGTTCCTAGTGAAACAGACTCCAGTTCCACTGTTTTGATCACTATTTCCAAAAACCATGGCTTGAACGTTTACAGCTGTTCCCAAATCATGAGAAATGTGATTTAAATCACGGTAAATTTTAGCTCGATTATTATTCCAGGACTTAAAAACAGCTTGAATAGCAGCGTAAAGCTGCTCTATCGGATTTTCTGGAAAATTCTTATTTTCTTGATGGTAAATTTCTTTATATTGCTTAACCAAGTCTTGGTGCTCAGCAATTGACAATTCTTTAAGGCTTTTATTCTGGTTCTTTTCAAAATTTTCTAATAAAGTATCAAAAAGTTCTTTAGGAATACCATATACAACATCTGCAAACATTTGAAGAAGACGTCGGTAACAGTTGTAGGCAAAGTCAGGATTAGTCTGTTCGGCTAATATTTGTGTCCGATGATCATTGAGCCCAAGATTCAAAATGGTATCCATCATTCCTGGCATGGAGAATTTTGCACCGCTACGAACGGAGACTAAAAGCAAGTCAGAGTTCTCTCCATTAAAAGATTTATTCGTTTTCCTCTCAAGGATAGTAATCGCTTTCAAAACATGATCTTTTAAAGAGGAATCAAAGAAATCAGGATTTTCGAGAAACTTGATACAGCTTTCTGTAGTAATGGTAAAACCTGGAGGAACAGGCAATCCCAAATTGCTCATCTCTGCTAAATTGGCTCCTTTTCCACCAAGGAGAGCTTTGTCATTCGCACTTCCTTCCTCGAAGGAATAAATCCATTTTGTCATATCTGCCTCCAAATTGATTTAATATGTGTCATATTAAAAGACAAATACATTGTAATATACATCATATATGCTTGTCAAACAAAAAACATGCAGTTTTTTTGTTGACATATTTAATTTTTTTGATATAATGTGTAACAAAAATGATGATTATATAAAAACTTTTAATTTAAATATGCCAATAATATCCATTATTTATTTTTATCATTATAGAATACAGAAAGGTTTTATGTTAATTGAAATTAAGCGAACGACAAAAGAAAATTGTAGAAATTGTTAAAGTTCAGCAGCCTTTGAGCGGTGAGAAAATATCGGAGCTACTGGATATTTCTCGGGCTACATTACGGTCAGATCTTTCCTTTCTAACCTTGGTTGGAATCTTAAAGGCTACTCCGAAAGTTGGTTACACGTATTCTGGCACTGATCTTGAAACACTTTTCTTTTTTGATACTTTTCGAAAAGAAGTAGCAGAGATTATGACTTCTCCAGTCTTGGTAAGCCATGATTCTTATATTCAGGATGCTATTATTACTCTCTTTATGTATGATGCAGATGTTCTCTATGTCATTGATGAAGAAAAGCTTCTCCTTGGAATTATGTCGCGTAAAGATCTTCTGAGGGCTTCACTCAATTCTAATATCAATAGTACACCTGTAGCAGTTTGTATGACTAGGATGCCCCATATTAAAACATGTCACAAGAATATGAATATTTTAGAAGCTGCTGCCCTCCTTCAAGATTATGCCATAGATTCGTTGCCAATAGTGGACGAGGAGAATGAGCGTAAAATTTTAGGAAGCGTGACCAAGTCAGCCTTGTTGGATTATATTATTCAGCAAGCTCGAAGCGCTGAGGTGAATAGAGAAGAGGAATAAATATGAAAAAAGAAATGATTGTTTATAGTGTTTCAGATTCATTGGGTGGGACTTCGCAAAAGTTGCTGTCAGCAGTTACAGCTCAGTATCCGGATATCATTTTTAATAACAGCTATCGTTTTCCTTTTATTAACAAAGAGGAGGAACTGTTAGATATTTTGCGTGATGCCATCAAGGATGATGCCCTGGTTATTAGTACTCTGGTTGATGGAAAGCTAGCCTCTGTGGCTAGAGAGTTTAGTCAGGCTCACGGTCTGTCCTATTTGGATTTGATGCATCCATTTTTTGAAATTATCAAGGAAAAGACTGGAACTGACCCGATTGAAGTGCCTGGGACCCTTCATCGTTTAGATAGCGAATACTTTAATAAAATTTCAGCTATTGAATTTGCGGTCAAATATGATGATGGTAAAGCGCCACAAGGATTTTTAGATTCAGATATAGTCCTATTGGGTGTTTCCCGCACTTCGAAAACACCTCTTAGCATTTACTTGGCTAATAAAGGGTACAAGGTTTCAAATCTTCCTTTAATCCCAGAAGTTCCTCTGCCTCAGGTTTTGGAAAAAGTTGATTCTCGACGTCTAATTGGTCTTGTGTGTGAGCCAGAAAAATTAGCGAAAATTCGTAGTCACCGTCTCGACTCTTTAGGCTTGACCCAAGAAACCAGCTATACAGATCTGGAAAAAATTTATCAGGAATTGGACTATTCTAAAACCGTATTTAAAAAATATGGAGCTCAGATCATTAATATGTCAGATAAATCAATTGAAGAGACAGCTTTCTTGATCGAAGAGCATTTAAAGAAACTGAACTAAGCGAATGAAGAGTTAACTGTTTTTCATAAATAGGTTAGAGCGTTGGAGGGCAGATATGGAGCAATATAAGCGTATTTTACTGAAAGAATTTGACTCTCGGCAAAAGGTTATTACAGAACTAACCAACCTTGAAGCAATTTTAAACCTTCCTAAAGGGACAGAGCTTTACATCAGTGATATTCATGGAGAATTCGAGGCTTTTGACTATATTTTAAGAAGCTGTGCTGGTATTCTTAATGAAAAAATTAAGGATTGCTTCGGGGATTCTTTATCACAAGATGATAAAAACAGACTATCAGCTTTGGTTTCCTATCCAGAACTTGTCTTGAAAGAAAGCAATAAAAGCAGAGACTGGTACAAGGACACCATCCCTCAGCTGTTAAGCTTGCTGACCTTTGCAGCGGCCAAGTACAGTCGCTCCAAGCTAAGAAAGGCCTTGCCCCCTCAATATGCATATATTATTGAAGAATTGGTTTATAGTGATACTGCTTTAGCGGATAAAAAATCTTACTTCGAAAATATTCTGTCTTATGTCATTGAGCTACGCGAAGCTGTTCCTTTTATTCTGGGGATATCTGGCAGTATCCGTCGCTTATTGATTGACCACTTGCATGTAGTGGGAGATATTTTTGATAGAGGGGCTGGTAGTCCTCAAGTCATGGATGAACTCTTGCATTTTCATTCTTTAGACATTCAGTGGGGAAATCACGATATTATTTGGATGGGAGGCTTTTTCGGCTCTAAAGCCTGCATGCTCAATGCCTTGCGTATTGCAGCACGCTATGGTTATCTGTGGGATATCGAAAAGGCGTATGGCTTAAATCTTCGAGCCTTAACACTATTTGCGGATAGAACCTATAAGGCCAATCTTAAGTTTAGACCTATTCTGGGACATAGAGAAGACGATTTCACTGCTGAAGAAATTTTACAGTTGGAAAAGGTTCATCAAGCTCTTACCATAATACAGTTTAAGCTAGAAAGTCAATTAATAAAAAGACGCCCTGAGTTCCAGATGGAGGACCAGGTTACCTTGGATAAAATTGATTACTGGGAAGAATGTCTGACGATCGATGATAAAAAACATCCTTTGATTAATACTTGTTTTCAAACTATTGATCCAACAAATCCATCAGAATTAAGTCCAGAAGAAGCGCAAGCAGTTGACAGTATGTTGGCTTCCTTCCAAGAATCACTCAAGCTGGCTGAACATATCAACCTGCTCATGAAAAAGGGTTCAATGTATAAGATTTACAACCAACATTTGCTCTTTCATGGCTGTATTCCTCTTGAACCTTCTGGAGAGTTTCAACCTCTTATGATTCATCAAGCGCATTATGTAGGAAGAGAATTGCTGGATTTCTTTGAATACCATATTCGCCAAGCAGCAAAGAATAAAGAAATCGGCGATGATTTTTCGACAGACTTAATTTGGTATTGTTGGAGAGGCAAATTGTCCCCTCTATTTGGGAAAGATAAGATGACCACTTTAGAACGTTATTTTATCGAGGATAAGGAAACCCACAAGGAAGTGGAAAATTCTTATTTTTCTTATCGTAATTCTGAGAAAATTTGTCAATTGATTTTAGAAGAATTCGGCCTCTTTTCTCAGGAGTCTAGAATGGTCAATGGCCATACTCCAGTCAAGACAGGCAAGGGAGAATCTCCTATTCGTGGCGGTGGCTTGCTCTTCGTCATTGATGGCGGTTTGTGTGAAGCTTATCAAGAAAAGACTGGAACAGCAGGATATTCTTTGCTGAATAATTCTTACGGTTTTCAACTGGTAACCCACCAACCCTTCCAAAATGCCCAAAAGGTAGTAGAAGCCCCTTTTGCCCAGACTTCTTTAAAGAAAGTTATTGAAAATGTTGAACAGCGAACTCTGATTAAATCCACTAGTATCGGTCAAATATTGATGGCTCAGCAACAAGAACTTTTTGCTCTGCTACATGAATTTTACGACTTTTAAAACATACCCTAGATTCTTCTTGAATTTAGGGCTTTTTCTTTCTTGTTCCTGTTTCTCTTTCGTGTTACAATAGGAGTATTGAATTTTAGAGGAAAGAACATGATTTATTTAGATAATTCAGCGACAACAAGACCTTATCCTGAGTCTTTGGCCACTTACACAGAGGTTGCTTCTAAAATCTGGGGAAATCCTTCCAGTCTGCACAGTTTAGGCAGTCAGGCAACCCGTCTCTTAGAAGCTTCACGTAGGCAAATTGCAGAGCTTTTGGGCAAGTCTTCGTCGGAGATTTTTTTTACGTCTGGAGGGACAGAAGGAGACAACTGGGTGCTTAAAGGAGTTGCTTTTGAAAAGATTCCCTTTGGAAAACACATCATCGTATCCAACATTGAGCATCCCGCGGTTAAAGAATCAGCCCTCTGGCTACAGAGTCAAGGGTTTGAAATAGATTTTGCCCCAGTGGACAAGGCAGGTTTTGTTGATGTAGACAAGCTAGCGGAGTTGATTCGACCAGACACCACACTAGTCTCTATCATGGCTGTCAATAATGAAATTGGCAGTATTCAACCCATTCAGAAAATATCCGAACTGCTAGCAGACAAGCCGACTATTTCCTTTCATGTGGACGCTGTACAGGCTGTTACGAAGATTCCAACAGCTGCTTATCTGACGGATCGCGTGGATTTTGCGACATTTTCCAGTCATAAATTTCATGGTCTTCGGGGTGTGGGATTTGTCTATATCAAGTCTGGCAAGAAAATCAGTCCGCTTTTGACTGGTGGAGGTCAGGAGTCGGACAAACGCTCAACGACGGAGAATTTAGCTGGCATTGCTGCGACAGCCAAGGCCCTGCGTTTGTCTATGGAAAGGCAAGAAGTATTTGCCCAGAGGACGACTCAGATGAAGAAGATTCTCCTTGAAGAGCTGCAGAAGTATCCAGATGTGATGATTTTCTCAGACATGGAAGATTTTGCGCCCCATATACTAACCTTTGGTATCAAGGGAGTGCGTGGCGAAGTTGTCGTTCATGCATTTGAAGACTACGAGATTTATATCTCGACTACCAGCGCTTGCTCTTCTAAGGCTGGAAAGCCAGCAGGAACCCTAATCGCTATGGGGGTTGAAAAGTCTATCGCTCAAACGGCTGTCCGTATCAGTTTGGATCTTGACAATGATATGAGCCAGATGGAGCAGTTTTTGACAACTTTTAAAATCATTTACGAAAAAACTAGAAAAGTAAGGTAAACAATGCATTATTCAGAAATTATGGTACGCTACGGTGAGCTCTCAACCAAGGGCAAGAACCGCATGCGCTTTATCAACAAACTCAAACGCAATATCCAATCAGTCTTATCAATCTATCCACGGGTTCATGTCAAGGCTGACCGTGACCGCACTCATATCTATCTGCATGGAACAGACTATCAGCCGGTCGCTGAATCACTCAAGCAGATTTTTGGGATTCAGAATTTCTCTCCATCTTATAGGGTTAAAAAGTCTGTACCAGCCTTGATTGAAGCTGTTCAAACCATCATGAAGCAAGTCTATCAGGAAGGCATGACCTTTAAGATTACCAGCAAGCGCAGTGATCACAGCTTTGAGTTAGATAGCCGTGAGCTTAACCAGACGCTTGGCGATGCTGTTTTTGAGGCTATTCCCAATGTTCAGGTTAAAATGAAAGCGCCAGACATCGAGCTTCGCGTCGAGATCCGAGAAGAAGCGGCCTATATCTCTTATGAGACGATTCGTGGTGCTGGGGGACTGCCAGTCGGCACTTCAGGCAAAGGCATGCTCATGCTGTCGGGTGGGATTGACTCACCAGTGGCTGGTTATCTGGCTCTCAAGCGTGGTGTAGATATCGAGGCGGTTCACTTTGCCAGTCCGCCTTACACCAGTCCAGGTGCGTTGAAAAAAGCTCAAGATTTGACACGAAAACTGACCAAGTTTGGTGGCAACATCCAGTTTATCGAAGTTCCTTTCACAGAGATTCAAGAGGAAATCAAGGCCAAGGCTCCTGAATCCTACCTGATGACCCTGACTCGTCGCTTTATGATGCGTATTACGGATCGGATTCGGGAGGAACGGGGGGCTCAAGTCATTATCAACGGAGAAAGTCTAGGTCAGGTGGCTAGTCAAACTATCGAGAGTATGCAGGCTATCAATGCTGTAACCAATACACCGGTTATCCGTCCAGTCGTGACCATGGACAAGCTGGAAATCATTGAGATTGCAGAAAAAATCGATACTTTCCAAATTTCTATCCAGCCATTTGAAGACTGCTGTACTATTTTTGCACCAGACCGGCCTAAAACCAATCCGAAAATCAAGAATGCGGAGCAGTACGAATTTCGCTTAGATGTTGAAGGTTTGGTAGAGCGTGCCGTTGCAGGCATCATGATTACTGAGATCAGACCACAAGCAGAAACTGATGAAGTTGACGAGCTGATTGAGGACTTGTTATAGGAGTTTAGAAGTAGCTTTTTACTGAAAGAATCTGGAATTATATCCATTGATGCTGAAGATAAGAGGGGGTATTTATGAACGAATGGGATTCCTTTTTGAGTGGGCTCATGGGAGCATTGTCTTGGAAAGATGGACAAGATAATGCTTTGCTGTTTGGAATACCCAGTTGGACTTATTTACTTGGTCTATTTGTTCATTTCCAGATTTTCCTAAGCTTGTATGCTTTCTTATTTTGGGGATATCATAAAGATATTAAGAAATCTGGCTCTGTCAAGAGGGCCATGAGAAATAAATGGATAATCATACGTCAAAGCCATAAAAGTAAGGGCAGAGCTATTTTTGTTACAATAATTGGCTCTCTTCCTATATTTATTATCTTTCCTGCTTATGAAGGCTATCGAATGGCCAATGGTATCTGGCGCTATCATTATTTTACTAATCAGACAACCGAGCTAAAAACGGCTTTAGTTACTGGTGTTGATACGGAGACAGGAGGAAGCAAGTCTACCTATTCTCGAATTACCTTCACTATTACGGTTGATGGGAAAGAGCGAAAGGTCAATGTTTCAGATAGTAATAAAAGTCTTGCCAGATCAGCTAAAAAACATTTGAAGCCTCCGATAGCTATTGAGGTTCATGTCAATCAAGAAGGGCAGATTGTATATTTGAAATAAATGGAAGTAAAGAATGAGGCTATTTACTTGAAAATCCGTTTTCATTGGGTAAAAAGGCTTGTCAAAAGGGAAGAGAAGTGCTATACTTAGAGAGTTGACTATGCACATTCCTGTGCAACCGCACGAACATCGTTGCTCACATAGTGAGTATAAAGTGGTTCGTCCCACGATGCTAGGCGAGTCTTCACAAAAATACGGGGGAAACCCCAAAAAAAATCATAGGAGGTGCATAATGAGCACATACGCAATCATTAAAACTGGCGGAAAACAAGTTAAAGTTGAAGTTGGTCAAGCAATCTACGTTGAAAAATTGAACGTTGAAGCTGGTCAAGATGTTACTTTTGAAGAAGTTGTTCTTGTTGGTGGTGAAAAAACTGTTGTCGGAACTCCACTTGTTGCCGGAGCTACTGTTGTCGGAACTGTTGAAAAACAAGGTAAACAAAAGAAAGTTGTTACTTTCAAATATAAACCTAAAAAAGGCAGTCACCGTAAACAAGGTCACCGTCAACCATATACTAAGGTTGTCATCAACGCGATCAACGCTTAATTTTCAGGAGAACACATGATACACGCAGTCTTTGAGAGAGCTGAGGATGGCGAACTGAGATGTGCAGAGATTACTGGACACGCCGGAAGTGGCGAATACGGCTTTGATGTCGTGTGTGCATCGGTTTCGACGCTTGCCATAAATTTTGTCAATTCAATTGAAAAATTTGCGGGCTATGAACCGACCTTAGAATTAAACGAAGATCAAGGTGGATTCTTACGGGTTGAAATCCCAAAAGATATTGCACCGAACCAGAGAGAAATGACTCAGCTTTTCTTTGAATCCTTTTTCTTAGGAATGGCAAACCTATCGGAGAACTCATCAGAGTTCGTCCAAACAAGAGTTATCACAGAAAACTAACACGGAGGAAAAACATTATGTTAAAAATGAATCTTGCTAACTTGCAATTATTCGCCCACAAAAAAGGTGGAGGTTCTACATCTAACGGACGTGACTCACAAGCGAAACGTCTTGGTGCTAAAGCTGCTGACGGTCAAACTGTTACAGGTGGCTCAATCCTTTACCGTCAACGCGGAACTCACATCTATCCAGGTGTAAACGTTGGCCGCGGTGGAGACGATACTTTGTTTGCAAAAGTTGAAGGCGTAGTTCGCTTTGAACGCAAAGGACGCGATAAAAAACAAGTTTCTGTTTACCCAATCGCTAAATAAGGTTATAAAACCACTAAACAAAAGGCTTTCTGAGAAATCAGAGAGCCTGTTTTTTTATTTTGATAACTGTATCTTAATAAATAAGATGGTGGGAGAAACCGTTTCCTTGACTTTATAGTATTGAAATGATTGAATAGTTTTTATAAAAATTAAATCGGAGGGCATATGTTCCATTTTTTTACAAAAGTTGAAAGTATTTCAACAGCAGAATTAGAGAAAAGGTTGAAGACGAATATTAAGCTACTGGATGTTCGAACCCCATCCGAATATAGCAAAGGTCACATCAGGGGAGCCCAGAATATTCCTTTAGGTCAAATCGGTCACTATTCTCAGTCAAAAGAAGAAAAGCTTTATGTGATTTGTCACTCAGGTGTCCGTAGCAGATTAGCAGCGAAAAAGCTTAAAAAGAAAGGCTATGATGTTGTTAATGTTTCAGGAGGCATGAGATCTTGGACAGGGGATGTTATTTAAAATCAGAAAAAAACTCTTTGCCACTGAACTAGGGATGGCAAAGAGAAGGAGTCACTTATTTAACTGTTGTAGGAATGATGTCTTTGGTTTTACCAGAATGAGCAATCACACGATATTCATTTGGTTTGGTCTCATATTGAAAAGCAATGGTTGTGGTGTCATCTGGTAATTTTTGTGCGATGTCAGCAATAGTCTGGCGGAAACCTTGCAGAATTTGTTTGTCTTCCTCTGTAGCGGTTTTATTATCAAAAGCATCCATCATTTCCTTTGTTCCAGCAGCTGTATCACCTTTGATAGAAGCTGTAATGACGGTATGTCCATTCGGGAAAGCTTCGTCTTTTACATCTTTTTCAACTTTAATATCAAAATCTTTCGAATTTCCATTTGGATCAAATATTGATTTCAGCTCATTGATAACATCTTCTTGAGAAGTACCAGCTGATTTGCTTTTTTTGGCAGTAGATACTGATGAAGTAACTTCTGAAGAAGATGATGAGGATGTTTCTTCAGTTGACTTCGCAGAGCATGCAGCTAAGACGATAAATGATAGGGCAGTTAAACTATAGAGTGAAATTTTCTTCATAGATTCCTCCTGGAAAGGTTAAGGTTATATTATTCTCTTATAACTGGAAAACAGTATCAAGAAATAAATTGTAGCTATATTGTAACCAACGCTAAGCCAGTCGTCAAGCGACTTTCAGGCTTTTTAGGCAACTTGAGTAAAAAATCATATAAAGGATATAAGAACTACAGATGAACATAGAAAAAAAGTAGATGATGACCTACCTTACTGGTTGGTCTCGCCTACTTTTTTAGTTTAGAAGATATTTTTCAATAGCTTTTGCAACCCCGTTTTCATCATTGGAGTCAGTGACGTTATCAGCGAGTGATTTAACATAGTCGCTGGCATTCCCCATGGCAATACCTAGACCTGCAAATTTTAGCATTTCAAGGTCATTGTTGGCGTCGCCAAGAGCCATGATTTCCTCAACTTTGATATTTAATTTTTGGGCTAATCTTTCTAATGCAAATGCTTTGGTGACACCTGCTGGCATAACTTCATAAATCACATCCTGTGAGCGTACACCGCTGAAATGCTGGCAGATATCAGAGGCATATTTTTCTTCAAAGAAATCGACTGTCTCTTTTTCAGCTAAGAACATGGCCTGGAACATCGTATACTTACCACTAACTGCCTCCTCAAGGCTGATTTCAGTGGGTGAGGTAAAAACATAGCCTGTGTCTCGAACTACGATAGGGCTTGGTGTCTCTCCGACAACGAAATAGTGTTCCTCATCAAATAAGGTAAGTTGGATGGAGCTATCATGGGTTAAGCTATAGAGATAATGGATATCTTGCTTATCCAAGGCGACTGAGTCTATCACTGCCCAATCACTTGTTCGGTGGATGGCGCAGCCATTGTCGACAATCACATATTCATCTTCTTGGGCGAGGCCTAAAAGTTCGTAATATGGTCGAACACCAAAAGGAGGACGACCTGTACAAAGGACCAGTTTCACACCAGCCTTTATAGCTTTGTGGATAGCAGAGATATTTTCTTGGGAAATCTTTTTTTGAGAATTCAAGAGAGTTCCATCCATATCAAGTACAAGTAATTTTATCATTGTTTATCTCCAATATTAATCTGTGATAAGTATAGCATAATTTATGGATAAAGTCCGAGTCTATAGGAAAAATCGCGGGTCTTGTGTTATAATAAATAGAATACCCTAAAAGGATGAGAAAAATGAATTTAGAAGATTTGAAAAAACGTCAGGAGAAGATCCGCAATTTCTCCATCATTGCCCACATTGACCACGGCAAATCAACCTTGGCTGACCGGATTTTGGAGGCGACGGAGACAGTTTCCAGCCGGGAAATGCAAGCCCAACTCTTAGACAGCATGGACTTGGAGCGCGAGCGTGGTATCACCATCAAGCTCAATGCTATCGAGCTCAATTATACCGCAAAGGACGGGGAGACCTATATTTTCCATTTGATTGATACTCCGGGACACGTGGACTTTACTTATGAAGTATCGCGGTCGTTAGCAGCCTGTGAAGGAGCTATTTTGGTCGTTGATGCAGCTCAGGGGATTGAAGCTCAGACCTTGGCTAATGTCTATCTAGCGCTTGACAATGACTTGGAAATCCTGCCGGTTATCAATAAGATTGACCTGCCAGCTGCGGATCCAGAACGGGTGCGAGCTGAGATTGAAGATGTGATTGGGCTAGATGCTAGCGAAGCCGTATTAGCTTCTGCCAAGGCCGGTATCGGGATTGAAGAAATCCTTGAACAAATAGTAGAAAAAGTTCCAGCTCCGACTGGAAGTGTAGAAGCACCACTCAAAGCCTTGATTTTTGACTCAGTCTATGATGCCTATCGTGGGGTAATTCTGCAAGTGCGGGTTATGGACGGTGTGGTCAAGCCGGGAGATACCATTCAGCTCATGAGCAATGGCAAGACCTTTGACGTGACTGAGGTTGGCATCTTTACGCCTAAGGCTATTGGCCGCGATTTCTTAGCGACAGGAGATGTTGGTTATATCGCAGCCTCTATCAAGACGGTGCAGGATACCCGAGTCGGAGATACAGTGACCTTGGCGGATAATCCAGCCGCAGAACCTCTGCACGGCTACAAGCAGATGAACCCGATGGTTTTCGCAGGACTCTATCCAATCGAGTCCAATAAATACAATGACTTACGTGAAGCACTCGAAAAGCTCCAGTTAAACGACGCTAGTCTGCAGTTTGAACCTGAAACATCTCAGGCATTAGGATTTGGTTTCCGCTGTGGCTTCTTGGGCTTGCTGCATATGGATGTCATTCAGGAGCGCTTGGAGCGTGAGTTTAATATTGATCTGATTATGACGGCTCCGTCCGTTATCTATAAGGTCAATATGACAGATGGTGCTTCAATTGATGTGTCCAATCCGAGCGAGTTTCCGGACCCGACTAAGATTGATTCCATCGAGGAGCCTTATGTCAAGGCGCAGATTATGGTGCCACAGGAATTTGTCGGAGCTGTGATGGAGCTGGCTCAGCGCAAGCGAGGTGACTTTGTGACCATGGACTATATTGATGATAATCGGGTCAATGTCATCTATCAAATCCCGCTTGCTGAAATTGTCTTTGACTTTTTTGACAAGCTCAAGTCCTCTACCCGTGGCTATGCTAGCTTCGACTATGAAATCTCTGAGTACCGCTCGTCCAAGCTGGTGAAGATGGATATTCTCCTCAATGGCGATAAGGTTGATGCTCTCAGCTTTATCGTTCACAAGGAATTTGCCTATGAGCGTGGTAAGCTGATTGTAGACAAGCTCAAGAAAATCATTCCTCGTCAGCAGTTTGAAGTACCAATTCAGGCCGCTATCGGACAGAAAATCGTGGCTCGGACAGACATCAAGGCCTTGCGTAAAAATGTCTTGGCCAAGTGTTATGGTGGTGACGTTTCCCGGAAGCGCAAACTCCTAGAAAAACAAAAAGCCGGTAAAAAGCGGATGAAAGCTATCGGATCTGTCGAAGTTCCACAAGAGGCCTTCCTCAGTGTCTTGAGTATGGATGATGAATAATCTCTTGAATCCCTAGGTAATATGTTCCAAAAAGGAGGAAAATCATGAAACGATCGTACTTACTTGGTGCAGTCCTTGTACTGACTTCACTTACACTTATGTCTTGTGCAAAATCTCAACAAAAAAGTGAACAAACGAGCTCATCGACCAGTTCAAGTGTTCAGGTCAAAAAAGAGAGTACAGACTCTTCTTCTAAAAAAAGCAAGAGCAAAGCCAATCAAGAAAGAAAACGTGTTGGCTCCCCTGAGTTTGGCTATATCGATATCCCAAGTAAATGGGTTAAATTTGTCGATGTAGATGTTGAGGGACTCGTTCAATATACAGATGGCTCTACCTATAATATCGTTACCATGAATGCTATTTCTAAGGCAGAGGCAGAAGTAGGTGAGGGGGAGACCTTCAATGCAGAAACGATTGCTCAACGCGTCGCCTATAATTGGAGTCAAAAAGATAATCTTGAAAAGATGTGGGGAACTAAGAATACCGTATCTGGCCAAGAAGCATTTCAACTTAACATCATTTTAAAGTCAGGACAACTTGCTAATACATTGGTTTTCCAAAAGGATGATAAAGTCTATATACTGTCCATTGAAGGTGACAAAGAAACTATCAATGACTTCTTGGAAAACATGAAGGATACATGGAGTCTCGACGAAAAAAATTCAAATGCTAAGATCTAAAAGACTCAGAAAAATGAGATTGACTGAGGGTTATCTCATTTTTTGATGTGTTGATGATAAACACTAAAAAGATAATTAGAAAGTAAAATATGTCTCAAGAAATCGATCTTGAAAAGTACCACCAACTAGCCCTGCAAAAGCAGAAAGAGCATCGAAAATTTTTAGCCAGTCTCAAGAAAAAACCACCAAAAAACCTCGATAAGATTGCCCAGCAAATTCATGATGAGGTCTTTGAAGAGATCGACTGTACAGCCTGCGCCAATTGTTGTAAGACGCTGGGACCAGACTTTAAGGAAGCCGATATTGTCCGTATTGCCAAGTATTTTAAGATGAAGCTTCCGGCTTTTGAAGAGGAATTTCTACAGGTAGACGAAGACGGTGACAAGGTCTTCAAGTCTATGCCTTGTCCTTTTTTAGGTGGAGACAATCTCTGCTCGATCTACGATGTCCGTCCAAAGGCCTGCCGAGAATTTCCCCATACAGACCGTAAGAAGATTCATCAGATTAATCATCTGACAATTAAAAATACCCTGACCTGCCCAGCGGCTTATCTCTTTGTGGAGAAGCTGCGGGATAGGTTGTAGAGTTCCCCTCTAAATCTTGTACAAAAATTCTAGGGCGGAAGTACCTTAGATCTGCTAGACTATAGTTAGAATTGAACATGGCCAAAAAGCTGTGTGAAAAAGATAAGATTTTCTCGGAGCAGGAGCCCCTCCGTTAATTTTCTTATTTTCACTTTGTTTTTAACGGCCTTAGTATCTTTTGTGAGGTAAAAAGAATATGATGCATCAATTCAATCGAACCATGGAATACCTGGAAAGTAAGTTAGACGCAGAAGTGGATTTGCAGAAATTTCAGCAGCTATCAGGCTATTCTTATGCTCTCTTTAGCAGGCTCTTTTCTATCTTAGCAGATATGACTTTGGCGGAATACTTGCGCAATCGCAGGTTGTCAGAAGCTGTGACGGACTTACGGGAAAGCTCTGAGAAAGTCATTGACATAGCACTGAAATACGGCTATGAGTCTGCGGATGCCTTCAGCGCAGCCTTCAAGAAATTCCATGGTGCGACCCCCTCAGAAGTTCGAAATGGAAAACCTTATCGGGTCTTTCCTAGACTTCAATTATCCTTAAAGATTACAGGAGGAAAAAACATGGATATCAAGATTCAAAAGAAACCTGCTTTTACCGTAGCAGGCGTCCTATTGGAAGCTATTGACAATAGCCAGTGCCCAACTGCTTGGGATCAACTCTATGCCAATCATAGCCTTGAAAGCCTAGAGAATCTGGGCAGTGGTCAATCCTTTGGCATCTGCTCGGATGTCAAAGAAGGCGAAATTATCAACTATATGGCTGCTTATGATGTGACGGATAAAGCTAAAGCAGAAGAACTAGGTCTGTCAATCAGGGAAATCGCAGAAGCTGAATATGCTATCGTACCAGTTAAGGGGGCTATACCAGCTAGCATTCACAATGCTTGGAAATACGTTTTGGAAGTCTTTTGCCCAGAAACTGGCTATCGCCACTCAGGAGCATCAGATTTTGAAGTTTACACCGAGGGAGACATGTATTCCCCAGATTATCAAATGGAACTTTGGATTCCAGTGGTGAAATAAAATGTGAATCGAGGCTGGGACAAAAGTCCTAGCCTCTCAATTGTCTTTGGATTGTCGAGCAAGACGCAGTGGTTGAGTGGGCTCTACTACGCTGATTCCATCAGCTTTTACAGCCCTACTCAACTGTGCGGAGGTGGGACGACGAAATCGAATTCTAACGAATTACCGATTTCTGTCCCACTCTCGTTTTTTTGTGGCTTGTGGTATAATGAAGCTACTACAGTTACAGAAAGGATTTCAACCTTGTCATACAAATTTCTACTTTTCGACCTTGACCATACGCTGCTGGATTTTGATACGGCAGAAGACATTGCCCTGACTCAGTTTTTGGAGGAACAGGGCGTGACGGAGATTCAGATCTACAAAGACTATTATATTCCCATGAACAAGGGCCTTTGGCGGGATTTGGAGCAGGGGAAAATCACCAAGCCTGAGCTTGTCAATACGCGCTTTTCTCGTCTTTTTGCTCATTTTGGCATTGAGAAGGATGGTGCCGAGTTGGCCCTCCTCTATCAGCAACATATTGCTCAGCAAGGCCAAACATACGCTGGTGCTAGCGAGTTGTTGGACAGTCTGACAGAAGCTGATTATGAGATTTACGGAGCGACCAATGGCATCACGGCTATTCAGACTGGCCGCATAGCCCATTCCGACATTTCTCCTTATTTTAACCATATTTTCATCTCGGAACAGATGGGGACTCAGAAGCCTGAAGTTTTGTTTTATGAAAAAATAGCAGAGCAGATACCAGCTTTTGATAAGAGTCAGGCTTTGATGGTTGGGGATTCATTGACTGCTGATATTGCCGGCGGTAACAATGCTGGAATTGATACGGCTTGGTATAATCCGAAGGGACTGATTAACCAAACACAGGCTAGACCAAGCTACATTCTCCAATCTTATCAAGACTTGTTGGATTTATTGATACAATAAGAAGAGGCGTTCGGCCTCTTTTCTGCTATAATAGACCTATGAATAAGCTAATCCAATCAAAGCTGGAACTGTTGCCGACCAGTCCTGGCTGTTACATTCACAAAGACAAAAACGGTACTATTATTTATGTCGGCAAAGCCAAGAATCTTCGCAACCGGGTTCGTTCTTATTTCCGTGGTAGTCATGATACCAAGACGGAGGCTCTGGTATCAGAGATTATCGATTTTGAGTTTATTGTTACTGAGTCTAATATTGAAGCTTTGCTTCTGGAGATTAATCTAATCAAGGAAAACAAGCCCAAGTACAATATCATGCTCAAGGACGATAAGTCTTATCCATTTATCAAGATTACCAATGAAACCTATCCGCGCCTGATTATCACGCGCCAAGTCAAAAAGGATGGTGGACTTTATTTTGGTCCCTACCCTGATGTCGGCGCTGCCAATGAAATCAAGCGTCTTTTAGATCGACTCTTTCCTTTCCGTAAGTGTACCAATCCGCCTGAGAAAGTCTGCTTTTACTATCATCTGGGGCAGTGCAAGGCCCACACTATTTGTCAGGTAGACAGCCAGTATTTCAAGGATCTAGCCCAGGAGGTAGCGGCCTTTCTCAAGGGGCAGGATGACCAGATTATTGAGGATTTACGGGGGAAAATGGCTGGCGCAGCGCAAGCCATGGAATTTGAAAAGGCGGCGGAGTACCGCGACTTGATTCAGTCCATTGGCACCCTGCGAACCAAGCAGCGGGTCATGGCCAAGGATTTGCAGAATCGTGATGTCTTTGGCTACTATGTGGACAAGGGCTGGATGTGCGTACAGGTCTTCTTTGTCCGCCAAGGAAAGCTAATCGAGCGTGATGTCAATCTTTTTCCCTATTACAATGATCCGGACGAGGATTTCTTGACCTATATTGGACAATTTTATCAGGAAAAATCCCACCTCAAGCCCAATGAAATTTTGATTCCGGCAGATATTGACGAAGAGGCTGTGAAGGCTTTGGTAGATACCAAGGTGCTTAAGCCCCAGCGAGGTGAGAAGAAACAGCTGGTCAATCTGGCTATCAAGAACGCTCGAGTCAGTCTTCAGCAGAAGTTTGACCTCTTGGAGAAATCTATTGAAAAGACCCAAGGTGCTATTGAGAATCTAGGGCAGCTTCTTAATATTCCAACGCCTGTTCGTATCGAATCTTTTGATAACTCTAACATCATGGGGACCAGTCCTGTATCGGCTATGGTAGTCTTTGTCAATGGTAAACCAAGCAAGAAGGACTATCGCAAGTATAAGATCAAGACTGTGGTGGGACCTGATGACTACGCCAGTATGCGAGAGGTCATCAAGCGACGCTATAGTCGGGTGATTCGGGATGGACTGACTCCGCCTGATTTGATTATCATTGACGGTGGACAGGGTCAGGTCAATGTCGCTAAAGAAGTTATTCAGGAGCAGCTGGGACTAGATATTCCCATCGCTGGACTGCAAAAAAATGACAAGCACCAGACTCATGAATTGCTTTTTGGCGATCCTTTGCAAGTGGTAGAATTATCCCGCAATTCGCAGGAATTTTTCCTACTTCAGCGTATCCAAGATGAGGTCCACCGCTTCGCTATTACCTTCCACCGCCAGCTCCGCTCTAAAAATTCCTTTTCATCGCAGCTAGATGGTATTGAAGGATTGGGACCAAAACGCAAGCAAAATCTCATGAAACACTTCAAATCTCTAACTAAGATTAAAGAAGCCAGTGTTGACGAGATCGTCGAAGTCGGCGTACCACGAGCAGTAGCTGAGGCAGTGCAGGAAAAGCTACATCTAGCAGACCAGCAGAAAGCAACACTACCTGAAGTAGCAGAGCCGATTGAAAATATGAAATGAAAAATTAAATTGTCTGACTGGTAAAAATGTTTATTTAAGACCCATAATGTCGGGTCGTAGTGTAAATGTTTCTGTATTTATGGTAAACTAATACAAATAAAAGAAAGGCAAGGTAGTTTATGTCAAGCGATGCTGCATTAAGAAGTCAATACAATAGTATCAAGGCTAAACGAGACCGATACAAGAAGGTTGTTCAGGGCATTGAAAATAATAATTTAAACTATAAGCGTTCAACATCGGAGATGGATGAATACATTAATTATATTGACGATATTACCCAAAAGATTGATAGCAAAAGTGGTTACTTTTATATAGAAAATGCTTCAAGTAAATTAAAGACAAATCGAAATATACTTCAAGAGTATGTCGATTTTGTTCAAAATTCAAACTCTTCTTTTATGGATCTTTATAATGAGTTGAATACTCAAATTGCTTCTCTTCAAAGTCAGATGGACGAGATTAGAACAGAGTACAATAAAGACAAAAAAGGATTTGATCGTTTGGGAATAGATGAAAATTGGGCTGAAGTATTTGGAGGATTTTTTTAATTAATGGATACAAATATTAATGATATTAAGGACCGTTTTGCACATGATACAATTCTTTATGATGATAGTGAACTAAATGATTTAATTTCCCAGCTTAAGAGTGTGCATAATCTTATCAACTCGACAATTCCTACCCAGATCAGAGCTTTGTCTCAAAAAGAATCTCTCTGGTCTGGTGAAACAAAAGAGAAGTATTTAGGTTTAAAAGATTTTATCCTGCAATATCAAGCTGACTTTGCGGATGCTGTAGGTGAATTGCACGAAGCAGCAGATGGTTTGGAGACTCTTTTTTATCACATAAAAGATGCAAATAAGATCAAGGAAATAGATAGTATATGAATTTTTCATTAGAAGCATTGTATGCCTTGCATATGATTAGCAATAATGGTTTTAGTGAGGAGATTTTCCTTCTACCTCTACCAGAAATAGCAGAGGAAGAAAAGCTAAAACAACTAAAGCAAGTTTTGGAACAAGGCTATGAAGACCTTAGAAATATGGGATTGATTGATGAAAATAACGATCCAACGACAGCATGTATGGCAAGAGGTATTTATCTTGAGCAGTATCAAAAAGCCTTTTCACACTGTGAGATAGATCAGCATTTCTATTGTGCTCAGTTAGTAGATTCGAATCGCTGGTATCATATTGTTATCGAAAAGGTTGGTGATAACGCATATACTGTGAATCGGATCCATAGTTTTCATTTTCTTGGAATGACGATTCAACTCCACGACTTTTTAAGCGACCAGAATCCAAGTAGAGATGTGAATCCGTTAGCTTCTTCTTGGAGACCCTATTCTGATGAGCGCTTGTTGATATACTATGGGAATAAACCAGCGCTGAATGTTTTAACGTATTCTGGTAAGAAAAAAACTACAGCCTATCTCTATTTGGAGGCTCCGTCTGGTATTTACCAGTATGATATGCTGGAAGAAAGGATTCGATCCGTAAGCACGGGGGAAATGGAAAAAGAGATTATCAAGCAGTTGAAAGTGAGGATAGAGCCATGCCAAAGATTAGTATTTCCTTGACAGAGCAAGAGGAGCTCTTGTTAGCGGCGCGTGAGTTGGTCACGAGTACAACAGATCTGACCATTAAGTTGCAGGGATTGGTTGAAAAAGTACCAGCAGTCTGTAAAGAAGGCTCTCTTCAGTCTAGAGTAAACGAACTATCATTGAATAGATTTACAGCGAAAGCCCAAACTTTTCAATCCTTGACTGAACTCCTATTTAATCATATCCAGACGACTTATCGAACGATGATTGATACAGATAAACTATTAGCTGCGGACATTGTCAATGCAGCTTTGGTGAATCCAGAGCTTGACGCTGAGACACGAAAAGCACTGGAACAAGATCCTCAACAGGCCTTTGAGTTGACGCGTAAGAATATAAAAGAAACTCAGTCTAAACCTGATTATAAAGGGCCAAAATCAGAAGATGCTATCCTCTACAGTGGACGAACCAATGAAGGGGGAGCTTGATGACAGAATATTATACAAATAAAAGTGATTTTGAAAAGGGCAAAAATTTGGGCATCATGGAGAACAATGTTCAACAAGTTGTTGACTTGCTCAATGATATTTCTAAAGCCGCAACCATCGTCCAAGATAATGACTTGGCTGACCTTTATATTGCTCAAGGAGGTGCCACTCTGGGCAAGGAAATGCCAGAAAAAGACTTTCTTGAAGCCGAACATAAAGTCCTGAAAATAATGGATGCTCTGAAGGATATTCATCGCGAAGTTGTTCAGAATATCGAGAATAAGTATATCAGTGGTCTTGAAGATGCAGTAGAAGCTCTCAATAAGGTCAATGAAGGGAAAAACCAATACAAGTCAGATCATTTAACCTATGAAGAAACAACAACAACCTATATAAACAGTGGGTTGGCTGGGCCGGTAGAGCAGACGTCAACAGAAACCAAACATTTTACCTTATCTGATATTCTAAATAGTGATAAAAGTCCGATCCCTGCCGCTGCAGTTAAATACAATGAAAAGCTAAAAGTTGCCAAACAGCGTCTAAAAGAACTTGAACAGTCAGACAAAGAAACCTATAATAAGATTAAGGACCTGACAGATAGAAAGTTGGTGGATAGCTTCTATCCAACCGAAATGGGGGAGTACAAGCGTCTTAAGTCTACTTGGTCCAAGGACAATGAACAGTGGCTTGGCTGGGTAGAAAACGGTGTTAAAATCGTTGGTGTTGGCTTGTTAGTTGTAGGTAGTATTGCTTCGGGAGGCACCCTAGCACCAGTAGCATTTGGGACAGGTACAGCTCTCTTAGGAGGAGAAGCACTCTATCGAGCAGGAGTTGGAGAGACGATCTCTGGAGATGTATTCTCAACAGAGCAACGGTGGTGGGCAGGAGCTGAGGCAGTTACGACACTGGCGTCTGGTGGTCTATCCACAGCTACTAAGGTAGCAGGCACCACAGCTTCGGAGTCTCTCCTAGCTGCTGAGAAGTTTGCTCATATGAGTGCAAACGTCTATGATGCGGCTCAGTTTGGGCATGACTTTATGGAAGACCCTCAGATGGCCTTGACAAACCTAGCAACCAGTCAAATGATTGGTCGTACTATTGGTCATCTCGGTAGTAAATACAAGGCCTACCGAGCAAGTCAAACAGGCAATGTCGACATCCACAGTGGTGAAGCAACCAGCTTCAAAACCAACCTTA